>CAZYOC010000179.1:0-9456 GCA_964648415.1 uncultured bacterium
TAACTTATTGTATTCTTGCACCTTGTCTGGATTCCAGCCTTCGCTGGAATGAGAGTGTTTCCTGTTGTGATACAGTCTGCAACAGCCGGGCTAAAGCGATGCCTTGAACCGTCCGATAAGAAAGACGAGGGTGATCATCGTTCTGGTCCGTAAGCGCGGCTTGAGGTACAAGCCATACGGAGCGGACGATGGCCGAAGCCATGATTATTTCCGGCAGCATGACCGCCGGAATCCGGGGAGCCGGGTTCCAGGCCGGGCTCTCTCCGTTCCAGCGATACCCCCAACAGAACACCGCGGACTCTGAAAACACCTGCCCCAAATGCGGAGGTCATCCACCCTATTGTTGCAGTTACGAGGACAAAGCCTCCATCTCTGACGATGCTTACGCTCGCTACCAGCAGGCGCAGCAGCAGGAAGAAGCCGAGGAGCAGACGGTGTCGGGGCTCGCCCTGCGCGAAAAGGACCAGGCAGAAGAAGCGCGGCAGCCTGCGCTGAATCCGGAGCCGTCGGGTGACGGCGAGGCGGATCAAAGCGCCACCGGCAATGCAGAATCGGCGGCTGATAATGCGGGTTCGGCAAGCGAGATCGATCCGGCCGGAGATGCTGCCGTGGGAGCCACGAAGCAATCAGGCTCCAGGGCGGAGGACGAGTCAAACACACAGGCGGCCCCGACCCGCCAACTCGACAAAGAAGAGCAGAAGGAAGTCGAGGAGCTGAAGAAGCGGGATGCGAAGGTGCGTCAGCACGAGCAGGCGCATTTGGCGGCGGCGGGACATCTGGCCAGCGGCGGCGCACGGTTTGAGTATGAGACCGGGCCGGACGGGCGTCAATACGCCACCGGCGGGCATGTCAGCGTGAGTGTGGGCGGTGGAGACACCCCGGAGGAGCGTTATCGTAACGCCACCCAGGCGGAACGCGCGGCGCTGGCTCCGGCAGAGCCGTCGCCACAGGACCGGAAGGTCGCCGCCGAAGCGCGCCAGGTCGCTACAGAAGCGCAGCAGGATATGACCGAAGAGCGCGCCGAGGAAGCGAACGCGATGCAAGAGTCCGCAGGTAGGGGCGAAACAACAGCACAGGCGGAGCAGGCCGGAACCCAGTCCTCCGAAGCGCCACAACGTCCCGACGAGCAGAGTGCACTGCCGCCGTATCCGGGAGTCGGCCCCGCCGCTGCGGATCCGCAAGGTACAATCGAGTCGGAAGCTCCCCGGGAATCGCAGCGGCGTCCCATGGAGCCGGGCGGTATGGCGGGCGGCATGATGGATCCGTTGTCGCCGTTTGCGCCGTATCATCGCCAGGCGCAGCCGGTGCATCCCGGCGGGGAGAATTCGCAGGACGCCGCGGGTGAGGACACCGGCAATGGCGCACAGGGACAGATCCGGGGCCAGCAGGGGTCCACTTCCATCTGGAGTAACGGCATGGCTCAGTCGACAGCGTCACAGCAGAGCGGGGGGATGATGGAGAACCAGGACGACAACCCGTTGAAGCGCGCCTCCGACGCATACAAGCGCAACAGCGATTCTACTGCGGGGCAATCCTCCACGAAGAAACTGACCGAGTCGACCACTCGCAACGGTGCGTTGATGAACCGAGTCGCCTGACAGGTGTTTTTCTCGTTGCATTCGCACCTATAGTGATGCTCGCAAATAATGTCCCATGAGGTCATCCCCAGCGAAGGCGGGGATCTCCTCCGTTTCCAACGCGAACGAGACAATACTTTCAAGACTCACTATAACCGCAGATCGTGAACACTGCCTGCCGACTCAAGAGCCGGCTGCGGACGCTGCGGTTGCTGCTGTCACGGCGCTCGCCACAGCGGCCTGAACCTCCTCAATCAGTTGCGCCACAGGCGCTGCGGCCTTGCTCTCCTTCGTGATTGCCTTCATTCGCTTTTTTGCTTCCTTCCGGTGCTCCTTGT
Organism: uncultured bacterium; assembly: GCA_964648415.1. Taxonomy (GTDB): domain Bacteria; phylum Electryoneota; class Electryoneia; order Electryoneales; family Electryoneaceae. The sequence continues at coordinate 1,916 of CAZYOC010000179.1, forward strand.
CGAACAATTCATGGGTAAGATTGCAGGTATACGCCAGCGCGATCAGCGACTCCATGCGGGGCGCAGGGTGTTTTCCCTGTAAAACCACTTCTCGTAATTCACGCCGGATCGCCTGCTCCGGCGCGCCGTCGACTTCAGGGTAATGTTTGACAGTAAATACCCACAGTACCTTACCCTCCTCCAGTCGGAGAATCTCTTTGTCGATCAACCGCTGTACAACCCGGTCTTGTAGTTTCTTCATTTTGCCATGAAGTTTCGAAACCCAATACTTCGGTTTCCGGCGTTTGGTGTCGGAACGGATCCATTCAAACGCCTCATCGAGGAGCGGGTCGCCCGTGTCATTGGTATCCACAACGACCACATACTTACCGTCCATGGAGAGCCGGCTCTGATGAAACAGATCGAGCAGGAGACAACCCGGCAGGCTGTACTCGAGTTCGGTCGATCCCGCCGCCCATTTGCCGGTCTCCTCGCGCAATGCGAGCAGGGCGAATTCTTCAACGAGTAATAGATTCATGTCAGTACCTTGTCTCTATGATGCGTTGGAGTTCTTTCAGGTCTTTTTGCAATTCCATGTCCGCCTGGTAGGCGATCATACCCGCCGCGACCATCATCGTGCCGGAATTGGTCGTAGCCTGAAAGGAATGAACGATCGTTGTCGCGTTGTTGTGCTCAAGAAAATCGAAGATGATGCTGGCTTGGAAATCTGAATGCTCCATGGCCACTTTCAGGCGTTGGTCGGGGATGAGTTCGTCAACTTCTCCATCCAGTTGAAACATACCACCGGCAAGTTTATACGTTGCGATATATTCCATACCTGGTTTCATGGGGCCTTGTTGAAGCGCTTTGACTGCCTCCAGGCCCGAAATCCATTGAGTCAGCTTTTCCGGTTCGACGAAGAAAGGAAAGACCTGATCGGCGGTGCGGTTGATGGTGATGGCGTGGTCTTCCGTCCGTAAGGTGACCTCATTGGGGTTGCCAATGGTTGGCGCCGATGAAAGCACAACCTCCCCAACATACCAGAGGTTCTTCGGGCTGACCATCGCGGCGACCAGCTTCCGCATGGGCAGTTGAAAGCCCCGTTGAGCCGCCATGCGCTTCATCTTCAGCAAAGATCCGTAGCCGGCCGTCAACCCCAGGGCGACAAGCAGGACGATGATGCTGATGAGGAGGAACCGTCGCAGGTTCTTCATGAGTGCAACCTTTCCTTCGAGCGTGTCACGCGATTCCGTGTTTACGCTTGTATGCCAGCCAATTCTTCTTCAAGTCAAGGAAGCTCTCGTAGTCGGGCTGTTGCAGAAACGGGTTGGTCTCCCGTTCTCGCTGTATCGTTGACTGTGGTTCTACACCCACATCATGACCGGGAAAGACACGTGTTTCATCCGGAAGCTGCATCAGTTTGCCGTGGAGAGAATCATATTCCTGGCGGGCGTCCTCACCATATCCGGTTCCTCCGACCTTACCGACAAACAGGGTGTCGCCGGTGAAGACCGCATCGCCGACAAGCAAGCACATGGAGTCCTCGGTGTGACCGGGAGTGTGGAGAATGTGGATCTCTTCTTCGCCCAACGGCAACCGAGTATCGTCTTGCAGGATCCGGCCGGTTGTGGGCTCCAAATCGCCAAAAGCCATAGCTTTAACACCGGACAGCTTTTCCATTTCAGCGTTGCCGTTGCTGTGGTCATGGTGACGATGTGTGTTGAATACGTAGACAGGCGAAAAACCCGCATCAATGCAGGCACGATAAACCATCTCCGGAGCGTAGGAAGGGTCGATGATAGCTGCAGAGCCGGTTTTCGGATCGGCGACGATGTAAGCGAAATTCCGGTCGCCCCCCGTGGCTAGCTGTTGCACCAACAAACGTATTCCTCCTGTTGAGAGCCTTGCGTTGCAAACTGGAGCAGATCCCGTAAGCAGTACTCGATACCGCCTTGGCGATGTCGTTCCTGCGAAACTGTCTGCTTCCGCAGGAATGACACTCGTCGGGCATTCGTGCTACTTCATTCCCGCAGCAGCGACACGTATCGTCTCGGCCTGCCGAGAACCACAACAGCATATGATAAACATAATTCCAAGCGATTATCCAACCCTCAGGCGGAATCCGACCAACTTTTCCCATCCTCATTTCGGGGCCGATCCAGCCGATCCTCACTTCTCTCTCGCCACGTTTCATTCTATCTTTCAGCCATGCAACAGACCACACACACACAGATTCAACCTCTGATTGTATTCGAGGACGTCAGCCGGGTGTACGGCCACTCAGCGAAACCCGTACAGGCGCTGCAACAGGTTACACTGGAGATTCCCCCCGGACTGACCTTTCTTACCGGGCCGTCCGGCTGCGGCAAGTCCACCATGATCAACCTGATCGGGGCGTTGGACCGGCCGACTTCCGGAAGGATCCAAGTCGCCGAGACCGGGCTCACCGAGTTGAATCCCCGAGAGCTGGATGACTACAGGCGACACACGGTCGGGATCGTTTTCCAGTTTTTTCACTTGATTCCGACACTGACCATCCTGGAAAACGTGGCGCTCCCCGCCGAGCTGGCCGGAGTCGCCTACAAAGAGGCGGTCAAGCGTGCCGAAGGTCTGCTTGAACAGGTCGGCCTGGAGAGCCGGCGCGAGCACCGCCCCCATGAACTCTCCGGCGGCGAGATCCAGCGCACTGCCATTGCACGAGCCTTGATCAACAACCCGGCGCTGGTGCTCGCCGACGAGCCCACCGGCAACCTGGACAGCATCGCTTCCGCGAAAGTCATGGACCTCTTTCGCCGCATCGCCCGCGAAAACGTCGCCTCGGTGCTGATCGCCAGCCATGACCGTGAATTGTTCACGCCGGAGGACCGCGTGCTGCGGCTGCGTGACGGGAGGCTCACGGACTGATGAGGCCGCTCTTCCGCCTGTTCATTCGCGGCTGGTTGGCGAGGCCGGGCCGGACGCTCCTCGCCATCGGCGGGGTCGCGCTGGGAGTCGCGGTGCTGCTGGCGGTGCGGGTCGCAAACTCCTCCGCCATCGAAGCCTTCGGACGCAGCCTCGAACTGATCGCCGGCAAGACTGATGTCGAGATCTACGCTGAGGGCGAAGGGAGCATCGACCCGGGCATCTACCGGTCCTTTACCCGCATGCCGGGCGTCCGCTCCGCCGCGCCGGTATATATCCGCCGGGCCAGAGCAGGAGAACAGGAGCGCACCGTCAAGCTGATGGGGGTGGACCTGGCTCGTGACAGCGAGCTCCGGCCCTGGTATCGTGCGGAATTGGCGGACACGACCAGCCCGCTCGCCCTCTTCACCACGCCCAACGGCGCTTTGCTTTCACCTTCACTCGCGCAGGAGCTGGGCGTACGCACCGGCGACACCTTCCCTTTGCACCACACCGGGCGCGTGGACACCCTGTTGCTGCTGGGAATCCTGGAGGGCGAAGAGGTCTCCAAGGCCCAGATCGCCGACCTGGTGATCATGGACCTGCCTCGCGCCTGGCGGTTAACCGGTGATTGGGGCGAACTTCACCGGGTGGACCTCCTCTTCCGGGAGGGCGTAAATCAGGACAGTGCGCTGACGGCGGTGAGGACGTTTCTGTCTGATGGCCTCACCGCCAAGGCCGCCGGCTGGCGACGTCCCCAGGCGGAGCAGATGCTGGCCTCCTTCCGGCTCAACCTGACCGCGCTGGCGTTTGTCGCCCTGCTGGTCGCGGGGTTCCTCGTCTACCAGACCGTAACCGCTGCGGCCATCCAGCGCCGACGCTTGACCGGCATCCTGCGGGCGGTGGGATCGGGGCGGCGATTCGTGGTCCGGTTCTACCTGCTGGAAGGGATCGGGCTGGGGCTCCTGGGCGCGCTGGCCGGAGTGCCGCTGGGGCTATTGTTCGCACGTGGGGCGGTGCGGGCGGTGCAGACTACGGTGAGCACACTTTACCTGCTGGAAGGAGCGCGAGGCTGGTACGTGACCTGGGACGAAGTGGTCACGAGCGCGCTGTTGGGAATCGTTGTCGCCGTGGCGGCGGTGACGCCGGTGGCGTTGGAAGCAGCACGTATTCCGCCACGGGAGAGTTTTTCACGTCAAACCCTGGAGGATCGGCTCAAACCCCTGCGCTACCTTGTCTTCGGCCTGTTGGGCATGGCGCTCGGGACGCTGCTGGCCTTTTATCCGCTGCAAGCCTATCCCGTGATGTCCGGATACGGCGCCGCAGCGCTGTGGGTGTTCGGTACGGCGCTGGCCACGCCCTGGCTGCTGGGAGTGGGCCATACGCTGGCGTTGAAGGTCGTCGCGTTTCGGCTGGGCGCACGTGTACGCATGGTGCTGGGGCTGCTGGTGCGTTCACGGCACCGCACCGCGCCCGCGGTCGCCGCCCTGGCCTTCGCCGCCGCCATGTGGCTCTCGGTGGACATGATGGTCCGGTCCTTCCGCAATACGGTCGAAATCTGGTACGCCAACACCATCACCGCCGACCTGATCATCACCGGGTCGGGATCGTTCCAAATCAACAAAAATGAACCGATCCCGAGCCGAGTGCTGGACAGTCTGCTGGCCAACGATCAACTCGCCGACATCGACTGCTTCCGCAATGTCGGCGTCATGGTGGATGGCGTGGAGGTGAGGCTGGCGATGACGCTGATGGAGTCGGTGGCCAGGCAGGACCGTCTCCAGTTCCTGGAAACCCTGCCCGACCAATCCCCCTACGAAGCGATCCTGCGGGGAGATCCGGCCTGTATCATCTCGGAGACGATGGCGTTTCACCAGGATCTCGACGTCGGCGACAGCGTTACGGTCACAACGCCTTCGGGCGATCAGAAGCTGTTTGTAACATCCGTCTATTACGATTATTCCTACGACGCCGGCCTGATGCTGGTGGACCGGGCGTGGTTCGCGGAAATGTGGGGCGATGACCGGCCCAGCTCCATCGCCATTTATCTGCCGGAAGGTGTGAGCGGCGAAGAAGGCCGGGCGATTGTCCGGCGCTCCCTGCCCGAAGAGCTCGAGCTGGACATTCACACCAACGAGCAACTGCGTGAAGCGGTGCTGGAGGTGTTCGATCACACCTTCGCCATCACCTACGCGCTGGAAGCGGTGGCGGTGATCGTGGCGCTGCTGGCGGTGGGAGGAGGCATGGCGGCGATTGTGACGGAGCAGTCTCGCGAGCACGCCATCTTCCGCGCCATCGGCGGTTCGCAACGCCAGCTCATCGGGCGAGTCCTGGCGGAATCCGGATTGTTGGGCTTTGCCGGGTGGCTGATCGGGTCGGGACTGGGCATTGTCCTCAGCCTGATCCTGATTTACGTGATCAATAAACACAGCTTCGGCTGGTCGCTGGGCTTGCAGATCCAGTGGGGGCAGATCCTGCTGGCGGGCGCGTTGATGGTGCTGAGCTCGCTGCTTGCCGGATTGCTGCCGGCGATGCGCGCCTCGAAAACCGAAATCGCAACTCAGGTTCGCATGGAGTATGAGTAAGTACTGGCGTCCTCCCGGAGTCATTGTCTAGTTTATGAACAAGCTTCAGGTTACCATAGCCCAAACGTGTATTGATTTGAGGGAACCAGATGCTTACGAAGTTGAAAAGAATCGCAGCGCTTCTTCCGCAGCCGGTGCAACAAAATCTGAAGAAAATGTACTTCCCATTGAAGATTCGTCTCGGCCGGTTTCGTTCGGAAGAGATCGAGTATACGAAACTGGGGCATTGGGCGAAACCCGGCGATTGGGTGGTGGATATTGGCGCTAATGTCGGCACGTATACGTTGAAGCTGTCCTCGCTGGTGGGACCGGAGGGCAGAGTAATTTCATTTGAGCCGATCCCCGATACGTTTGAACTTCTCGCCACCAACAGCAAGTATGCCCGTTATGAGAATATTACCCTGATCCAGGCGGCTGCATCCGACAGGACCGGGCTGGCCGGTATGGATGCTCCCGTAGCCTCAGACACCGGGCTCACCGACTACTATCGGGCCAGTATCCAACCGGACACTTCGAGTAATCGAATCTTGACACTCAAGCTGGATGCACTCGGCTTGCCGGATAAGATTTCATTGGTAAAAATGGACGCGGAAGGTCACGAACGTAGCGTTCTGGAAGGGATGACTGATTTGATTCGGCGCAACCATCCAACATTCATCGTGGAGGCGGATACGCCCGGGGTGGATGATTTCTTCGAAGAACAAGGGTATCGCGCCAGGCGATTCAAAGAATCCTGGAACGTCATCTACACGCCTCTGTCATAAGAAGGATGAGTTGTGAGGCCAAGCAGTAGGCATAAGACAATTCTTCGCACTGTTCTTCTGGGAGTCTGCATGGGCGCTGTTGCAATATCGGTGTCCGCGCAGGTACAACAGTATCGGATTCCCCAACCCGGCTATGACTGGAGTTTTCCAGCCGACCATGCCGCCCATCCGGCCTACGCGCTGGAATGGTGGTATTATACCGGCCACCTGTTGCCGCAAGGGGCAGACGCCACCAATCCCGACGCCTGGTATCATATACAACTCACCTTTTTCCGCAACCAGTTACCCGGTATTAAAAGCGGTGCGCTGTATTTCGCACACTTCGCCATGAGTGGGCCGGACATGCCCTTTGTGTACGACGAGAAAATCGCACGCGGCACATTGGGCGAAGCGGGCGCTCGTTCCGAAACCTATCAGGTCTGGCTCGACGCCTGGAGCGCGGAACAACTGGCGGATCGGCACATTCTGCACGCCCAATCGCCTGCCCTGGGTGAACTGCGGCTCATGCTGAGCTGGGACCGCGGACCTGTTCGTAATGGAGAAGACGGCTACAGCGTGAAAGGACCCGGCGGCGATGAAGCTTCCTACTATTATTCGCTGCCGCATCTAGAGGCCACGGGGTTCTTCGTTCCCACCGGTGATACACTCGCCACGCCGGTTCGGGGCGAGTTCTGGATGGACCATGAGTTCGGCAACCAGCAGTTGGGGGAGGGGCTGGTCGGCTGGGACTGGTTCGGGCTGCACCTGCCCGGCGGCGACGCGTTGATGCTGTACCTGATCCGTGATGTACAGGGCGACGCCATCGCACAATCCTCCGGAACCTGGATGCCCCAGGGCGGCCGGCCGGTAGTGCTTGCTATCGACGATATCAACGTAGAAGCGACCGGGAGCTGGACCAGTTCCGAGAGCGGCGCGACGTATCCTTCCGGTTGGACCATTCGCATCCCCTCGCAGGATCTCGAACTGACCCTCGCGCCCACTTTGAAGGATCAGGAATTGCGCACCACACGTTCCACACGGGTGACCTACTGGGAAGGCGCGGTGAAGATCACCCGCAAAGACATGCCCGGCTTCAGCTTCGGTTACGTGGAGCTGGTCGGTTATGAGGAAGCGTTTTAGCGAGATTGTTTTTCTGGCAGATAGAATTTACCCCGGGCGGCTTACCATGAGATCATCTTGCACATATCAACCGGGCAATGAACGAAACCTTGACCTTCTCATGCTATTTCTGGTCGCTGCGAACAACACTAACAGCATGGCCCGGTTTGCTATGCGCTATCACCTGAATTGGGTTGTTGTATGAGTTTTGCCCCGGGCAGCTTGATGCGAGATG
>CAZYOC010000180.1:0-9363 GCA_964648415.1 uncultured bacterium
CGTTGGCTTTCATAGTTAACATATTGTAGTATATAAACATGACTGGATTCCAGCCCCCGATCACAACATTCGAGGGCAGGCTCTTCGCTGGAATGAGAGACATCAGAATTCTGCAACAGCCTGTATAACCTGCCCGGAACATAACTTACGTAAAAATAAACAGGCCGGTCAATGAGAACCGGCCTGTGGGACACACGAAGCAACATGGTCAGACACGACACAGAACAACGAAGCGGTCGGCGCGTTGGCCGGCCAGTTCCGGACCATGTCGAAAATCCCAGTAATAGGTGGCGGTCGGGGAAACCCCTTTGGCCGCCTCAACTTTCGATTTCAGGGCCTTCGCAGTGTTCTTGATGGTCTTCATGGGGCCGTTGTGCACCGCGGTGAACAGCTTGCTCTTTTCCAACGTGGAAACGTTGGCGTCGTACTCGCGTGGTTTCTCGATCTCGATATGCAGTTTGCCCTTGAACAGGTCGACTTCCATCAGCAGCATGGCTTCCGGTTTGATCACGTACCCCTTCGAATCAATTTCGGCGCGCAATTGCTGGACGTTTTCAAACAGCTTGCTCGGCTTGCCGAAAAAGACGTTCATCGAGATGCTGTAGAGTGTTTTCGGATCCCAGTCGAATTCAGCGTCTTCCCACTGTTTGGGATCGGTCAAATCGCTCATGTGGAGTACCTCCCCTCAAAGTTTACCCGAAGATACACCGTTGGGGCAGTGCGGGCAAGGGATGAATCGAGCGGTTCATGCGATCAAGGGCGGCATGATGGTAGCGTTGTAGCATGCCGGCAGGGACCATGGCTGAAATGCTTGACCGTCATCGCACGGAGCAGTATCTTCTACCATGGGGAGGTAGACAGCGAAGCCAAGGGTTTTGAACCACCTCCATCCATACAAACCCGGATACCCACAGCCTTCACCAGGGCGCCACTCTTCTTCTGGAGCCCGAATACGGGGGCAGAGAGACGAAAAGGCGCCATGACTCCAACATGTTCTCCGACACCTGAACCCTTCAAGATCAAGATGGTGGAACCGATTCACCTGATTGATCGCGAAGAGCGTGAACGGGTGCTTGCTGAAGCAGGTCTCAACGTTTTCAACATTCCATCCGCCCAGGTATTCATTGACCTTCTCACCGATTCGGGCACCGGCGCGATGAGCGAATCGCAATGGGCAGCCATGATGGAAGGCGATGAGAGCTACGCGGGCAGCCCCTCGTTTTTCCGGTTGCGTGATGCGGTTGAAGATGTGATGGGCTTTCCCTACATGTTGCCCACGCATCAGGGCCGTGCGGCGGAAAATGTGCTGCATTCAGTGATGATCCGTGAGGGCGATGTCATCCCGGGCAACAGCCACTTCGACACCACGAAGGCTCACATCGAGTTCCGTAAGGGCCATGCGATCGACTGCACCATTGATGAATGCTTCGATCCCTCGGTGGAGCACCCGTTTAAAGGCAACATCGACCTGCACAAGCTGGCAAAAGTGGTAGGGGAAACTGACAAGGAGCGTATTCCCTTTATTCTGATTACGGTGACCAACAACAGCGGCGGCGGTCAGCCGGTCAGCATGGAAAACATCCAGGAAGTGTCCGGTTTCTGCAAGAAGCATGGGCTGCGGTTGTTCATCGACGCCGCCCGGTTCGCCGAGAACGCCTGGTTCATCAAGCACCGCGAAGCCAGCCAGAAGAACCGCTCCATCCGGCAGATTGTCAGCGACATGTTCGCCGTGGCCGACGGCTGCACGATGAGCGCGAAGAAGGACGCGATTGTCAACATCGGCGGGTTCATCGGGCTGCGGGACAAGGATCTGTACGAAAAATGCAGCGAGATGAACATCCTTTTCGAGGGTTACCTGACGTATGGCGGCCTGGCGGGGCGCGACATGGAGGCGCTGGCGACCGGGCTGGTGGAAGGCTGTGAAGCGGCCTACCTGACGGCGCGTATCGGGCAGGTCCGACGCTTCGGGGATTCCCTCACCGATGCCGGCATCCCCATCATTCGGCCTCCGGGAGGCCACGCGATTTACGTGGACGCCAAGCAGTTCCTGCCGCATATCGAGCAGGAGCAATTCCCGGCGCAGGCGCTGGTGTGTGAACTGTATCTGGAGGCCGGAGTGCGGGCGGTGGAAATCGGCACCGTCCTGGCCGACCGAGATCCCGACACGGGCGAGAATCGCCCGCCGGCGCTCGAGATGATGCGCCTGACCATCCCGCGACGAGTTTATACCGATAATCATCTGGCGTATGTACGCGAAGCGCTGGTGAGTTTGAAGAACCGCCGCGACGGCATCCGTGGCCTGCGGTTCACCTATGAACCCCAGGTGCTGCGACATTTCCGGGCGCGGTTCGAGTGGATCAACGGCGACTGTTCGGCCGCCGGGCCAAAGCAAACAACATAAGGCCGGCGCTGGAAAAGGCGACAGTCTCTTTTTCGTTGTAATCGGACACGGGTTATGAGTTCAGATACAGCCGCATCCGCAGCAATGACACCTCGAGGTCGCTCAGCTCGGTGCTTTCTGCATGGTGTTATCCCTTCACCCGGAAGCCTTCGTCGGTCAGCATCTCCCGTAGCCGCTGGCGTTGGTCGCCCTGGATCTCGACCACGTCGCCCTTGGTGGTCCCACCCACGCCGCAGGCGCTCTTCAGCTTCTTCGCCAAGGGTTCCAGCGCACTTTCCGGGGTGTTGCGGAACTGGATCACAGTGACCGCTTTCCCGCCTCGGCCTTTCTTCTCCAGCCGCAGCTTGGCCACGCCGGGGCCGGACGGGGTCTTGTTGGTGAGGTGCGTGTCTTGCGGACCCGGCGGGGGTGTTCCGGTCGAGTAGACCAGGCCGTCTTTCCGTTTGCTTTTCGCCATAAAGCTTCCGGGGATTTCTACTGACTTTTGTCGATCACCAGCTCGTAGCACGGGCGTCCCGCCCGTTTGGGATGGTATTGTCTTCGCCTATTGAAAGAACAGTGTCGGATCTCCGCAAACAACGCTAAGGATCCGACACGACCTGATCCAGCTTTCTTCAATCACGTATCGTAGCACGTCGTCCCGCACGGGAATCAGGGACTCCACTAACTTTCGTCGATCACTTTGATCAGCAGCTCCATGTAAAACGGGCTGCCGTCCATATCGAAGGGCACCACCAGCACAGTATCCTTGTCCTGGTAGGAGATCATATGCTCCTTGCCGACGATGACGGTGGGGATGGTGATGTTGAAGTTGAGGTTCATCTTGGCGAACACGGTTTTCGCGTTGCCGGCGATGATGTTGGCCAGTTCGGAAATGGCGTCCTGCACGTCCGGGGTGATATCCGTGGTCTCGTCGCCCGTCATATTCTTGTACACATGCAACGCCGACAGGTCGGGCATGCACATGGCGATGGAGCCGTGGACTTTCGCCCCGGCGAAACCGACAATGCCGCTGACATCACCCCAGTTGGGTTGGGTGCCTTTCAGGTAGGGGCGTTTGGCCGCCGGGCGTTCGCCCAGCATCATTTCCATGGTCTTGACCGCGCTCTTCACGAACGGGTTGACATGCTCGATCTTCAGCATGGTGGTCCCTGGCAGTGACGTGATGATCCCTCTCCGCAGAAAAGTACGCTCACAACAACAGAGGAACAAGTTCTACATGGACTGGGGGCGGAGGAGCCGGGCCTCCCTCGGCGTTGAGCCGAGAAAGAAGATTCATGGTTCGACATGACTTGAACAATTGCTTACATTTCAAGTTTACATTCAACTGCGCGAGCCGCGCCTGGACGCGGTGGAAGTACATACCCGGAGGCCCGCATGGGCGGCAAAGCATTGGAAATCGAACACCGGTTGAAACAATATGATCCCAAGAAGTTTACGCCCGAGATCGAAGAATCGGACCTGACCGCCTGGCGGCGGATCACCAACCGGACGTTGAACGAAGAGCAGAAGAAGATCGTCACCGAACCGGAGAAGATCTATCCGGCGCAGAAGAACGTCCTGGCGGTGCACTGGCACCCCGAGCACATCCCCATGGAGCTGATCCGCACCCGGATCGAAACCCAGTTTCCCAACATGCGGGACTCGTTGATCATCCCCACACAGCATAACGTGCCGCTCAGCTATGACGATTTCACCGGCGTAGAAATCGACTGCTACGCGAAGGGGTTCCACCGGAAGGTGCAGTTCCTGCTGCATTTTGAAAGCTCACGGCTCGACACTGCGAAAGCAGATGTCTTCCGTGGGATACTGGACCATACCTTCACCTACCGCACCGGGCAGTTGAATGACTTCATCGCCACCCTGCTGGAACCGTCGCTGGAGCTGAGGTTGCAGCGCGCCGCGAAGAAAACCGGGGCCGACGAGAACCTGATTGAGTTCACCCGGGTGTACACACGCAAGCTCAAACAGATGATCGACATGCACATCGCCGACATGCCGCGTGACGCCCTGCGGAACAAGTTGATCCGGGAATACTTCAACGCTCTGCGGAGCCGCTATACGAACGACTTCATCGACCGGGCGCAGGTGTTCCTGAGGACGGTGAAGAAGATCGTAAAACGTGAGTTCACACTGGAATACTTCTTCGAAGCGGGCGAGGTGATCGAGGAGGTGCGCGCCCTGGGCGGCGGCATCATCATCCCGCACCCGGAGCAGTTCTGGCCGGTGCTGCTGGCGGGGTACGATGTGGATGGTTACGAAGTCTGGAACCCGCAGTCGAGTGAGTACACGGACTTTCTGATCGACGTGGTCCACCGCCACAACAGCATGCCGCACCGCAAGGACCGGCCGCTATTGATCTGCATGGGCGACGACTGCCACATGGGCGAAAAGGTGAAGGACAAGGACATGCAGACGCCGGAGAAGGCGGCGCGGGAGATCGGCGTGCAGCCCGCCTGGGAGGATCTGGGCATCCAGAAACAACTTGTCGTGGCCAATGTGGACCGTGCCGGCGCCATCCGGGATTACCGGGATCGGCTGCGAGGCTAATGGTACTCTCATAGACAACACCTATATCTGCACAAAACCTGAGCATTTGAGGAAGGGAGCGCGCCGTCATGAGTGACAGCGGAGAATTCAAACACGAATCGGTGCAGGATCGCGAATCCATCGTCAAGTACCTGGACGCGTTGAGTGCGGGCTTCGCCGAGGGGCGTCTGTCCTTCACGCTGGAAGACAAGGAATTCGTCTTCGAGCCCGAGGGCCTGCTGGATTTCGAGATCAAGACCAGGCGCAAAGGTGACGCCTCGCGGATCTCCATCAGGATCAGCTGGAAACATAACCAGGCGGAGCCCAACAACAACGCCTCCTTTACAATCAATCCGGTAAACCACGAGGACTGAGCCCACCGTGCCACTGACCGATATTCTGGAAAACTTTCATTTCCTGTTGATCGAAGTGGTCAAGCAGGTCGAGGCGACCCGGACCAACCTGGATGAGCCGAACAACAAGCTGATCGACAAGATCCACATCCGGGACGACTACATCGACAACCTGAAGAACCTGATCGAGAAGAAGACGTTCTTCCTGGGGCACGATTCCGGCGGCCGTTCCTACACCAAGAAAGAAATCGACAAGGTGATCGCCCTGCACGTGGCGGCGACCAATCTGGAGCGCATCGCCGACCTGGCGGTGAACATCTCCAAGCAGACCCGTCACCTGCATGACAAGACCTTCCTGCAGGATTACGATTACCGTTTGTTCTTCGACGAGATCCTGGGCGCGTTGAACCTGCTGGACGATGCGATGAACGGGACCGACGTCAACCTCGCCCTGAAGATCTGCCGCGCCGAGTTCAAGACCGACCGCATGTTCCGAAAGGTGTTCAAGCGCATCCTGGAGGAGTTGCGGGCGGGTACGCAGACGGAAAACGTGGTCACCACGCTCTTCATCTTCCGTTACCTGGAGCGCATCGGCGACGCTTTGCTGAACATTGGCGAAGCCATCATCTCCGCCAGCATGGGCCACCGCCTGAAGATTGAACAATACTCCGCTCTGGAAGAGACGTTACAGGCGACCACGGACGCAGATATTCCGCTGGGCGAGCTGGCGTACGAAGCCTTTTTAGAGACCCGGAGCGGGGCGCGGATCGGCAAGGTCAACGGGAGCCTCGGCGATGACGAATCACAGGGCGCCATCTTCAAGGAAGGCAAGATCAAAAAGATCCGGGAGGAAAAAGAGAGCCTGGAACAGTGGGCTCGGTTTCGGCCGGGTCTGACGCCCAAAGTGTTCGATTTCCAGGAACGCGGCGCCAATGCCGTGCTGCTGCTGGAGTTCCTCAGCGGCTCCACGTTTCAAAGCCTTGTGCTGAACCTGCAATACGACGAGCTGGATACGGCGCTGAACCGTATCCTTGAAACCTTGCAGGGGCTGTGGGAGGAGACATACCGTGGCGAGCCGGCCGGCGCCCGGTTCATAAAGCAGTTGCGTTCCCGATTGCCCGACATGATGCGGGTGCACCCGGCGCTGAAATCGCGACGCAGGCAGATCGGCGCTGTGCTGGAGCCGTCGCTGGATGACCTGCTGAATCAGGGCGAACGAATCGAAAAGGACTTGCAGGCGCCCTTCTCCGTTCTGATTCACGGTGATCTGAATATCGACAACATCATCTTCCGGCAGGAGACCGATACGGTCCACTTTATCGACCTGCACCGGAGCGGCATGTCGGATTATGTGCAGGATGTCAGCATCTTCCTCGCCTCGAATCTCCGTGTCCCGGTGTACGAGCCGGAAGTACGCGACCGTCTGTCGCACGCCTCGCTGCATTTTTTACATTGGGCGCGCGAGTTTGCACGGGCGCACGGAGACACAACCTTTGACGCGCGGCTGTCGCTTGGCCTGGCGAGGGCGCTGGCGACATCGACCCGTTTCGTCATGAAACGCACCTTCGCACGGGCCCTGTTCCTGCGGGCCATGTACCTGCTGGAACGGGTGAGCAAACACGAGGGGCGCCCCTGGGAAGAGTACAGCATGCCGGATGAAGTGCTGTTTTTGTAGCAGGCATTCCGGGGAAGGAGACTGTATCTAAAGACGCAACGAGTGTCATTCCTGCGGAATAGAATGCATAAAAAACGGAACCACGACAGTCTGGGAAGAGGAATGATGTCGTTGTTGATTCTGCGAAAATGTCCCATACATGAAACGTTGAAAAGTGTTGTCAGGCAGCAAAACACGAACCGGAGATGGAGTACATGAAACGCATAGGGGTTGTGGGTGTCGGCGACGGCTGGTCCTCGAACAAGCTGGCGGACGCCATTGAACAGAAGACCGGCTACCGTCTCCTGATCGAGATGGACAAGGTGGTGTTTGATGTGGCGACGGGGATCGCGTCCTTCCAGGGCGTGGAGCTGAACAGCCTGGACGCCATCATGGTCAAGAAGATCGGACACCGCTATTCGCCCGACCTGTTGAGCCGGCTGGAGCTGCTGCGGTATCTCAACGAGCGCCGCGGCCTGCCCATTTTCTCCACGCCCGACGCCATGATCCGCGCCGTGGACCGGATGAACAACACGCTGGCCCTGCGGGGCGCGGGCATCCCCATGCCACCCACCCGGCTGACCGAGGACATCGACGAAGCCGTCAAGACCATGCAGGAGTTCGGCACTTCCGTCCTTAAGCCGCTCTATTCCTCCAAGGCGCGCGGGATGATGGTGGTGGACGAAAACTCCGACCACTATGCCGAGGCCAACCGGTTCAAGAAGGAAAGCAACAGTGTCTTCTATATTCAGCAACTGATCGAGATCCCCGGTCACGACCTGGGCGTGGTGTTCCTGGGCGGGAAGTACCTCGCCACCTACGCTCGCGTGGCGGGCAAGGACTCCTGGAACACCACCATCCGCGCCGGGGGACGCTACCAGCCGGTGGAGCCGGAAGAGGAGATCATCGAAATCGCACGGCTGGCCCAGTCCGCCTTCAACCTGGATTTCACCAGCGTGGATGTGGTGGTGACCGACCAGGGCCCGTTCGTGTTTGAAGTGTCGGCGTTCGGCGGGTTCCGTGGGCTGCAGGAATCCCACGGCATCGACGCCGCCGAACTGTATGCGGATTACGTGCTGGAGAAGATCTCGTGAGCTCATCCCTGACCTTGCAGGACATCGCCCGGCCCTGGCTGGAGCGGCCCTACGCCTACTCGCTGGATTTACGTTTCGGGGAGTGCGGGATTCATGTGGTCTGCAACAACGCCGCCCTCATCCAAGAGCTGGAAGACTATTTCAAGGATTTCCACGGCGATGCGGGTGCAGATCCCATCACGATTCATGTCTTCCAGAATCGTAACGCGCAGTTGGAACTGGACTACACCATCAAGCAGCCCGATCCCGGCAAGACGAAGATCAAGGAAGAGTACGTCGAGCTGGAGGATGGTCGTATTGTGCGCAAGCGGCTGACCGGGATGCTGTTCTTCATGGGTGATGAGCTGAATCTGGCGGTGGGGCCCTGCCATGAAAACAGCAACCAGGTGATCAATTTCATCAACAACCGTTTCATCCAGTGGACATTGCACCGGGGTGCGCTGCTGTTTCACGCGGCGGCGGTAACCCACAACGACAAGGGCGTCGCCATGGCCGGCTTCTCCGGCGCGGGCAAGTCCACCTTGTCGCTGCACCTGATGCGGCGCGGGACCACGTTTGTCAGCAACGACCGCCTGATGGTGTACAAGACGCCGGAAAGCAAGCTGGAGATGCTGGGCGTGGCCAAGCTGCCGCGCATCAACCCCGGCACCGCCCTCTCCATCCCCGAACTCACGCAGATCATGGACGACGACGAGGTCGAGGAGTTCACCCGGCTGCCCGACGACGAGCTGTGGGATCTGGAACACAAGTACGACGTGTTCCTCGACGAGGTCTTCGGCGAGGGCCGCTTCGAGATCCACTCCCCGATGCAGGTGCTGGTGCTGCTGAACTGGGACCGCACTTCCGAGGCGGCTACGGAGATGACGCGTGTCGACCTGGCCCGGCGCCCCGACCTGCTGCCCGCCTTCACCAAGGCCACCGGCCTGTTCTACCGTACCCCTATCGAGGGCCGGCTCCCCGATCCGCCCGATGAGGCGTATGTCGAGCTGCTGAAAGACTGCGATGTCTACGAGGTCACCGGCGCGGTGGATTTCGACCTGGTCGCGGATCAGTGTATCGGGCTCTTGTGATAAAACCTTGAGAATACAATATGGGGCCTGTTGCAAGGAATCGGACATACATATAGTAATTCTTGAATGAAATGTCCCATGATGTCATTCCTGCGAAAGCAGGAATCCAGAATAAACAAGTACTTAAGAATCCTAGTATGTTCGATTCTTTGCAAGAACCACTATACAGACTGTTGCACAATAGGAACCGATCTCATTCCAGCGAAGCAGACTGTCGCAGAATCAAACCCACTCTCATTCCCGCGAAGCAGACTGTATCACA
>CAZYOC010000181.1:0-9336 GCA_964648415.1 uncultured bacterium
ACTCTGTCCCGCAGGATAGTATGTCAACGTATCTGGATTCCTGCTTCCGCAGGAATGACACTCGTTGCGCGTTTTAGTACAGTGTCTTCCTCGGGAATGACACTCGTTGGGCGTTTTGGTACAGTGTCTTTCGCAGGAATGACACTCGTTGGGCGTTGTGATAGCCTTTCGCCAGATCGGTTATTTGCTCAACCTGGGCGCCGGGGTATGGTTCATCAGGGCCAGATCGAGGATCAATTGACAGTCGCCCTTGTTGCGCCGAACCTCTTCCGCCAGCGCCACCAGGTGACGAAACGCTCCGGTCTCCAGCTTGTGGATCGGGTAAGTGGCCGACGCCAGGCCGGTGGCCGAGCGGACGGCGTCGACAGGCAGATCCAGTTCGTACCGCCGCCAGTTCGCCTTTCGGACCACGGGCCATTCTGACACGAACTCGTTGACCTCCGGCTCGCCTTCGACATGGGTCCAACCATGGAAACGAACAGGCACACTCTGTTGGGCGGTCCAGCCTTCCACCGCCACCGCACGGTCGCCGGGACGCATGTGCTCGACGAAATGCCGCACCGTGGCATACGCCCGCCTGACACCCTGCCGGTTCCGGTACAGCGACTTGAATTTTGTGGAGAAGCTCCGGCGTGGAGGCAGCTTCGGAAGCCCCAGCGGCTCGACCAGCAACGGCCACCCCAGGGCGAGGATATTGTGTTGACGCCACTGTAGCCAGTGATGGCCGCCGGGAGGTTCAGCGACGCCGTAGGCGCTGTCACGCGGCTTGAGAAGCCAGCAGGAACGGGTGGGCATCTGCTTCAGCGCCCGGTCCACAGCTCGTTGCAGCCGGTCGCCGTGACGATGCAGCGCCGCCAACGCAGATTTCATGGGCGGCCGGTGCGGCGCCTTGTCCAGCCATTCCTGCCAGGCGGCCGGAGCGATGTCCCACGCGCCCCGGGAGGCGCGCAGGTCGAACGCTTCCCGAAGGCGCGTCGCCTCGCTGACCTCGTCGGTGAGACGTGTAAACGCGCCGCTGTCGGGCAGATCCGGATCCCCGCACACCACCAGCGCCCAGGCGTCATCCACGATGAACACCCGGTACGGCAACGTCTCGGCGATCACCCAGCTGATCTCATGGCCGGTCTGATCCAGCTCGGGCAGGATTTCCAGCGCGGCGCGAATGGCCTCGTCGTTCACCGGATCATCGTCGATCAATACCGTGATCACCAACCCGCGGCGTTTCAGCTTCGCCAGTTCCAGCAGACGGGTCCAGAAGTCGCGATGCCGACAAGGCGGAAGCGTCAGCCGTACCGTCCGGTACGCATTCTGGAACCTCTCGTACGCCAACGCCATCCAATCTGTCGCCTGCACCTCACTCCCTCGGTTTCTCAAACCCTTAGGAATATACGGCTCCTGTGACTCCTTTGCGCAACGCCTGCGAGTGAGAAGTCGGGGGTTGAATCGAACCCTTCGCATCAACGGGGAATGGCGACTTCCGCTTGTCTTGACCCTTCTGGATCGCTAATATACCAGTGGTCCATTGCCTCAGCGTTGATGGGGCCGAATCGCGAAGTGACAATAGAATGAGTGGGATGAGGCTTCACAGCGCTGAGCACTGTGCTATTGGTCCATTGCGCCAGCTATGATAGGTTCTGCTTGTCACGGGCGAGTTGGATGCCAGGCGGTTTCGCGCAGATGTAACGGGTTACCTCAAGCGAAACCAACGCCGCAGGCAACCGCCTCGTGACAAGCCCAAAGGGAGCGCGCCTTATCGTCCATAGCTGCGTTGCATCCCTTTGAAATAACCCGCTATGCCTTCAGGGATGCGCCTTGCTCTGAACGATAATGCGCAGCTCAGAACGATTCATAGCTGGCGCAATGGACCACTATGCACTTTACGCTCTGCTGAGGCTTTGGCGTACACATTATTTCTGCTGCAACGCTCCACCGGGCGCGTTGTTTTTACCTGCAAGGTCGTGCATGAGGCTGAAAGTCATCATCAATCCGGCGGCGGCGCGTGGCCGCACCGTCAAGCTCCTGCCCGCCATCCGCCGTTGGCTTCCCGGTGGAGTTCACACCTATGACTTCGTCATCCCCGCTTCACGTGACAAATTGCTGGACGAGGCCGCCCATGCCCGGGAACAGGGGTATGAAGGGGTCCTCGCCTGCGGAGGTGACGGCACCGTCCACGATGTGTTGATCGGCTTGAACGGGACCGGGCTGCCGATGGGAGTCCTCCCCGCTGGACGGGGTAACGACACCTCGCGCAACTACACTCTGCCCCAGGGATTGGAGGCCGCCTGCAAGGGGATGAGGCATACCCGGATCGAATGGTTTGACTTGCCGTTGGCCGACGGGATTCCCTTCATGTCGTCCGCGTTTGCCGGGTTCGACGGCCTGGTTGCGAAGCTGACCCACGAAGGCCGGTGCCCGTTCGGTGGGGCTGTGTGTTACACCTGGAATATCCTGGTGGCGCTGCTGCGGTATAGACCGCTGGAGCTGCGCATCGTGCTTGACGGTAAGGTGCATGAAGGCCGATACATGATGGTGACCCTTGCCAACGGGCCGTATTATGGCGGTGGGATGAAGATCGCCCCGGCCGCCAATCCAAAGGATGGTCTTTTCGACATCATCCTGGTCGACCCGGTCAGTATCCCCCTGTTGCTCAGCATCTTTCCGAAGATTTTCAGCGGAAAGCATACCCTGCACCCCAAGGTATCCGTCCACCGGGCTCAACGAGTGGAGATCACCATGCTGTCTCAACGGCGCGATCTGCTTTTCGCGGATGGGGAGCCGTTTACGCAATTGCCGACTACACTGGAAATCCAGCCTAAAGCCCTGCCGCTTATAGTTCCGCGATGACGTCGTCGGTCAGGGGAAAATAGAGGGTGACGGTGGTACCGACGGTTGGCGTACTCACCAGCCCGGTATGCCCCTTGTGATGAGACAGGAAGAACCTCACCTTGTCGAACCCCATCCCGAACACTTTGAGCGGCCGGCTACGCGCCAGTGCGGGGTTCAGCAGTTGTTCAATCTCGCCGTCATTCAACCCGCGGCCGTCATCTTGAATGCTCAGGCTGACGAATCGGCCGGTTACCGGGTCTTCGTCCGTAAAGAGCACTTCATTAACCAGTGATACTACTCCGGTGCGGATCACCAGGTTGCCTTCGTCGCCCAGGTATCCCCGCGCCATCATACAGATGTGGGCGATGGACTGCTCGAGCTGTTGGATGTCCGCGTTGATTCTTGGCAGGGTGTTCTCAAGGTGTGTGGTGATGGTGACGTCTACCGATACGATCCGCTGGACCATTGGAATCAGGTCTTCAACGACATCGTTGAGGTTAATCAGCTCCGGGTTGTAGGCGGTCTTACGTCCCAACGCTTTCAGTTTGTTGACCAGAGGGAAAGCGCGCTTCACCGCCTCCTGCAGGTGATCCAGGTGTTTCCTGCCGGGATCGTTTTCCGGAAGCCGCATGGCGGTCAGTTCGCCCCGCCCATGGATCACGGAGAGCAGATTGCCCAGATCATGGGACAACTCGTAAACCGCACGCAAGAGGTGGTCTTTCTCCAGCGTGGAGCCGTCTTCGCCGCCGGCGGATTCGTTTGTCTGTGGAGCCTGTTCGCGCATGAGGTCAACAAATCCCAAAATTACCAAACGAATGGTTCAAGTATACTACAATCTACGTGCGAAGGAAACCCTTGAAGGAAGAGAACGGGGCGCCTGGAAAAAACGCTGGATGGAATACCCGGCTGAAGGCCGAGATGGCGGAGTCATTTACTTGCGAGGACGACCAACATCAACCTCCGCCAGGTCATGTGCCTGTTCCCATCAGAAAGAATATGGCCGGAACTCGCCGGGGAAACCGGCATATTTCGTGGCAGCATTAATCTTGCCCGGCCCTTCCGCGGTCTCTGGCGGTTCTCAGCAGCCCGTGCCTATCGCACAAGCGTCACCTTCCGCACCACCTGCTGCTCGCCCAGTTCCGCGCGGATGAAATATATGCCCGATGCGACTTCCCGGCCGCTTGTACCGGTGGCGTCCCAAAGCACCTCGTGCCGGCCGGCAGGTTTGGCCTCCTGCACCAGGCGCCGCACTTCACGTCCCAGCACATCGTACACCGTGAGCCGCACATCGCCCGCCCGCGGCAGCTCGTACTGCAAACGGGTGACGGAATTGAACGGGTTGGGCCAGGGGGTAGAAAGGGTAAATGTACTGGGAAGCTGCTGGCGCTCCTTAGCAGGAGTGTCGTTTAGAAAACCGGGAGAAAAACGTTGCACGTGATAATACTGCTGAGAGGGAAGCCCCCCAATTATCAGATCACCCTGAGGGGTAACGACACAATGGTATTGATTGTACAGAACGTTATCATAGCTCGAGAAGGGAACGCCATCGCCAAAACCCTCTCCAAAAGTCAGATCGGTGGAAAGGCTGTATACGCGCCCCGGACCAACAACCCATAAGGTAGAATCTGTACCCGAAAGGGCAAGGCAGCTATCCAGACTCCCCAACCCCGACAGAATACGAGGCCCTGCGAGCAGTTCGTCATTGAAACCGTACTTCGCAATACGCCACAGGGAGTCTGACGCCCCCTCATACAATACAACCATGCCGTCGTCAAAAAAGGTGATATCTGCCATGACTGCGCGATTTCCCGGGTTGTTATACCAGTAGAGTTCTCTTAACCCGAGGACACTATCCAACAGGGTGACAGTCAATTCTTCGCCGGAAAGTATGTTCTTCTGATAATGAAAAAGTGGAGCACAATAGCTGGGAGTCTGTCCGAGTGAATCGTATCCAACATAGTACATATGGATGACGGAATCCGTTTTTGTCAATCCGATTGGGTATCCCGTCGAATCGATCACAAACGTATCGTGGTTTTCATTAATGATGTTGACAGCGCCGACGCCCATGAAAGCTCGCTGACTGCCGGCGGCGGCAGCGTAGTACAGAGTACTGTCTTCCTGATGGAGCTCCACCACGGATCCATGCAGGTTCTCGCGCGTAAACAACACGCTGGGCGGGTGATCGAACGTACCGTCATCCTCCAAGTGAAGCAGCTCAAAGCGGTCCGGCTGGGCTTCCACTACCTGAAGCAGGGGATGCGGCGCTTCTGTCTCCCCGGGTTTGAAATACACAACATCCCCTTCGATTTGTTCACCTTCATT
The DNA here is from genome assembly GCA_964648415.1 of uncultured bacterium. GTDB lineage: Bacteria > Electryoneota > Electryoneia > Electryoneales > Electryoneaceae. The sequence continues at coordinate 5,152 of CAZYOC010000181.1, forward strand.
AACTGCGACCTCCTCGAGCTGGTTGTTCAATTGAATCTGTATGCCATCTCCCAGAATCCAGAGTCCGTCGTCTGAAGTTGCCGCAAAGGTGTGATAATTATGACCATTGCGTCTTCGAGTATAACGATGATCCGGAATGGAGACACCATATTCATCTACCATGGCGACATGCAATGAGTCTATCCTTGGACCATCCAGCATTTCTTGCATCCATACTGTATATATATTTTCGTCTGTTGCCGGTATCATCGAAGATTGAATTATTTTTCCTGGATTCCATTCGAGATAATCCACATTACGACTCAAATAAAGACCATTATCTATACTATAAGAATAGGAGGTTAGTGTATCATTGTCGCTGGCAAACAGAACATATTCATTATTATTTTGATATCCTCTTGCTATAAATAAATATAATCTTTCACTCATATCATTAGTCCATAATATTTGGTTTTGTGCATTTACGCAACTAATATCATGATGAGTATAATGTTGAAAAAGACGAGTTCCATTATCCAGCGGAACAACAACTTCAGCTTCTAAATTATTAATTGCATATTCAAAATTAAATCCTTCCTCAGAAACAGAATAATATCTTACTTCATCCTGAGCATCTACATACATTCCATCTTCATAAAACCCACTTTTTATAACCTTGTTCTCGTTACCCAAGTCTGTTGAATCAATACAATTAGCGTCTAAATCATACAAGATAACTTTTTGAGAGTTGTTGGGATCTGTTGAATATAGAAGACAAAATAAAAAATTAGGAGAGTATATTTCTGCAGGATAATAGGTATCAATAGTTTCAACAACATGTAATGTCCTTTCATCATATAAAGTATCCCCAGGAAACGTTATAAATTCTTTAAAATAGGTACTATCTTCGGTTAACCAAGCTGTAGCTATGTGAACTTCGCTGTCATTAATTGTTTTCGTTCTAAAACCATGAACAGGGTATTCCGTCACTTCAATGATTTGTTCTGCTTCACCAGATTCCAAGTCAATCCATTCTAACTGTAATATTCCTCCAGGGTGTTGATGCAAAAAAAGTACGTAATCTGCAACTCGATAAACTCTTGCTGTAGTTTGACCCCATCCCGCATAGCCAATAAAATTACTTTCATAAACCCATTCGACTTGCCCCCTATTATCAAGACGAACTACCATGGCATAGTTGTGAGCATTTTCATGCGAAGTAATTCTACCACCATCTTCAAGTTCTACAGACCCAGAAAATCCTCTATGATAACAAACCGCTGGATATTGAATAGAATGTACCACCTCTAAATCTTGATCAATTTCAATTTCTACAATGCGATCTCCTGTGGGTCCAGGTACAAAATGGTAGCGATAAACCGTCATCGCTTTGTTGCCGTTAGCGAGATTCTTAATACCCCCTACATAGATTTGCCCTGTCAGTTCGACCGGGAAGATCCCCTCCCCCTCTTCGCCCCACATGGGTTGCGAGATCAAACTGGATGGCACACAGAGAAACAGGACTACAAGGCAGAGTACAACGCAGAACACATGGGCCGGCAGGATACGCATGATGGCCTCCAGAAATTTTGCTGTTATCGTTATTAATCTAAACCCTGCTATACCCCGACTCAAGCGATTGAGCAATAAAAGTATGATTATCCTACCCTGTAGAGACAAGTCCCCCCCACGGCAACCGTCGAGTCTCGCCCTTCATCCCACCCGCCGGATTTTGTACATTACAGGTTCGTCATGGTGATAGCGACACCGTAAGACCGACGAAACCAGAGCGAGAAACCAACACAACCATACACAACAACAAGAAAGGCTCTCATGCCGCAGACGTTTTCCCAGAAGATCCTTGCGAAGTACGCGGGCAAGGACACGGTGCAGGAGGGTGAGATTGTCGAGGTGTCGCCGGACGTGGCGATGTCCCACGACAACACCGCCGCGATCAGCAAGACCTTCGAAAAGATCGGCGTCGACACACTCGACAACCCCGACCGTCACGTGATCGTGCTCGACCATTGTGTCCCGCCGGCCAACGCCACCTTCGCGGAGAACCACAAGGTCACACGTGAGTTTGTCAAGAAGCACGGGATCAAGAACTTCTACGACATCAACAGCGGGATCTGCCACCAGGTGCTGGCGGAGAACGGGCACTGCCTGCCAGGGACCATTATGACCGGCAGCGATTCGCATTCCACCACCTACGGCGCCTTCGGAGCGTTCGGCGCAGGCGTCACCCGCTCCGAGACCGCCGTGATCATGGCCACCGGCAAGATCTGGTTCCGCGTACCGGAGACCATGCGGTTCCTGTTCGACGGCGACTTTCCGGCGGGCGTCTACACCAAGGACCTGGGGCTGGAGATCCTGGGCATGATTAAGGCCGACGGCGCTCTGTACCGTGCGGTGGAGTTTGACGGCCCGGCGGCGCACCTGCTGAGCGTGTCCGAACGCCTGACCCTGTGCAACCTGGCGGTGGAAATGGGCGCGAAGGTGGGCTATGTGCCGCCCGACCAGATCGTCTACGACTACCTGGAAGGCCGCGGCAAGCATGAGTACGAGCCGGTCTTCTCCGACATCGACGCGCCTTATGAGTCGGTCACGGAGATCATCCTCGACGAGCTCGAGCCGAATGTGGCCTGTCCGCATACCGTGGACAATGTCAGCAAGGTTACGGAGGTCGCGGGCGAGACCATCGAGCAGGTGTTCATCGGCACGTGCAACAACGCTCGGATCGACGACCTGGCGATCGCGGCGGAGGTGCTGCGCGGCAAACAGATCGCCTCGAACCTCCGGCTGATCGTGATCCCGGCCAGCCGCCGGACCATGATCCAGGCCAGCGCGCTGGGCATTCTGAACGACCTGATGGAAGCGGGCGCGACCATCGCCACACCCGGCTGCGGCCCCTGCATGGGCAACCACCTGGGCGTGCCGGCCACCAACGAAAAGTGCATCTCCACCTCCAACCGGAACTTCAAGGGCCGCATGGGCAACCGGGAGTCGGAAGTCTTCCTGGCCAGCCCGCACACCTGCGCGGTGAGCGCCCTGAAGGGTGCTATCGCCGACCCGCGCGAGATCGAGATCGACCTGGAACGAGTGCAGGACCTGGTGGCGAAAACGGAACAGTAGGCAAGTATTCTTAACAGGATAGTAAGGATGTCAAGGATAATAAGGATGGAAGATAAATAGTGCTGAAATACTATAGTGGTTCTTGCAAAGAATCGAACATACTAAGATTCTTAACTACTTGTTTATTATGGATTCACGGCTGTCCCAAACTACAGGACACGGCAAGCTTCACTTCGTTCCGGTTCCTGCTTTCGCAGGAATGACATCATGGGATATTTCATTCGAGAATTACTATAATCATCTGTTTCTTTTTTTACCTTTTTCACTTTGAGTTACTTTTTTCACTTAATAATGGCATCCTTGATATCCTATATATCCTTAACATCCTGTTAAGCATTCTTTACAAGCGAGGAAGAGATGGAAACAAAGATAAAAGGCCGTGTGTGGAAGTACGGCGACGACGTGAACACCGACGTGATCTTTCCGGGCAAGTACACCTACACCGTGAACGACCCGGCGGAGATGGGCGAGCACGCCATGGAAGACCTGGACCCCGAGTTCGCCGCCAAGGTGCAGAAGAACGATGTCATCATCGCAGGCAAGAATTTCGGCTGCGGCTCCAGCCGGGAGCAAGCGGCGGTGTGTTTGAAGGTGAAAGGCGTGGGCGCGGTGATCGCCCCGACCTTCGCACGGATCTATTTCCGCAATGGCGTCAACGTCGGCCTGCCGTTGATCACCTGCAAAGAAGCGGTGGACGCGTTCGAGCATGGCGACAAGATCGAGATCGACTTCGAGAAGGGCGAGATCACAGGACCGAAGGGGACGTTCTCCTTTCCGCCGTTCAACGAGTTCTTCTTCGGGATCATCGACGCCGGAGGGCTGATTCCCTTCACACGGAAACGGCTGGGGATCGACGCGTAGGCAAAGGACGCTACATTTGGCGCTTCTGCGGAACAGACCGTATCTGCCGGCCAACGAGTGTCATTCCTGCGAAACAGACTGTCCCAGAATGCGAGAGGAATCTCATTCCAGCGAAGGCTGGAATCCAGTCATGTTAATATACTACAACATGTTAACCCAACTTTCGCACTTGCCGACGTAAGTGGTTGATAAATATGGGCCGAATCGTTG
>CAZYOC010000182.1:0-9253 GCA_964648415.1 uncultured bacterium
AGACAAGGTGCAAGAATACAAAATGTTAGCAATTCTGAACCGAAATAGTGTTTAATAGGGTGTTTTCATAGTTAACATATTGTAGTATATAAACATGACTGGATTCCAGCCTTCGCTGGAATGAGAGACATCAGAATTCGTGCAACAGGCCCTATAGAACATGGAACCGAGCCGATCTTCGATCCCCTGGGGGACCAACCTGGAGAAAGCGATGCAACCCATGCGACACCTGTTCACCGCCCTGCTGCTGTGCAGCCTGTTGACCATCGGCCGGCTGGCCGGTGCGCCTGCTGAAAACGCGGTTGCCGGCGAACTCGACGAGTTCCTGGGCGATACCGTGGTGGTGGGCGTCAGCCAGCTCGACAACCAGCACAACATCCTCAACGGCCGCACCATCGTGTACAATCCGGACGGCAACGAAGGCCTGGGAGAAGCGACCATCATCTTCACCGACCTCGACCCGGGCGCCCGAAATGTCCGCACCAATTTCATCAGCGAATACGACGGCGAACTGGGCGCTCAGTTTCCCACCGGCAACATTGTGAGCAACGGTATCCGCGGCGGCTACGCCACCATCGGCATGTCCCCCTCCGACGGCGGCAACATCCCGATCCCGACCTACCACGACCGGATCTCCAGCGGAGCGCCCTGGAAAGTCTTCGCCGCCTCCTACTGGACGGATTTCAGCCTCTGGAATCCCTTCGCCACCACACCCGCCGAGGACATCAGCATGGTACAGGCGAAAAGCGCGGTGGACGGCGACAGCCTCGTACATATCGTCTATATGCCCAGCGCCGACGAGAGCCCCCGGATCGTGTATTACCACCGCCTCGTTCACCAGCCGGACGCTTTTACTTTTGCAGAAGCCAACGACGGCGGCGAACCGGAAATTGTCACCAACCTGGGCTACGCCAACTGCACCAATATCGCGTGCAGCCCCGACGGCGAGCGGGTGGTGATCGGCCGCCCCATGCGGCGCTCCGACATGGGCAGCGAATTCGAGGGCGGCGGCTGGGACACCGACCTCGTCCTCTGGCTCAACGATGAACGAGGAACCAACTGGGACTTCAGCCTCGACAACACCATCAACATCACCCAGTTCGCCGATCCCAACCCCGACCTGCTGCCCGACAGCCTCGCCGCCGATGTGGATACCTTCCGCATGGAATACGAGCACAGCCTCTTCGTCGACGAGGACCATGTCATTCATGTCGCCTTCCAGGCCATGCCGTTCTACTACTACGAGCAACGCGCCCTGATCCTGGGCCAGATCTATTACTGGAACAGCGAGGACCAGGAGTACATCCGCATCGCCGACGGCGACTTCTGGGTGAACGCCGTCCCGGGCGGCTACAATTCCACCGTCAACAACCCCTCGCTGTCGCGTGACAGCAATGGCTGGCTGTGGTGCCTCTACCAGCAGTTCGGTATCCCGGGCGACACACTGGATGACGGTACCGCGCGCGACATCGGCGAATCATCGGGACTGCTCAACGCCGAGCTGTTCGTCACCGCGTCGCCTCCGGGTCCGTACAACGGCCGCCTGTGGTTCAAGGGCGTCAACATCACCAACACACGCGGTGAGTCCGGCGCGATCCCGGCGGGAGATTGCCGCAACGAGCGCGACGCCACCCTGGCGCTGAACAACCAGGGCGAGTACCTCCACATCAGCTTCCTGGAAGACCTGGACGCCGGCAACACCGACATGCCCACGCCCGAGGGAACCGTCACCAACAACCCGCTCGTGTACATGCGCATCCTCAAGCAGGACTTGATCGACCAGTTCGCCGCCAACGAAGAGCTGATCCCGGGCTACCCCCTGCACGTGGATTCCTCCGGGCATCACGAAGATCCGGACGATTGGGCGTGGCGTGACTTGCTGAGTGCAGGGGAAGCCTCGGACCAGACCCTGACCCCGCAACAGTTCGAGCTGACCTCCGCCTGGCCGAACCCCTTCAACGCAACCGTGCAAGCGGCCTTCACCCTGGCCCGTGCGGGAGCGGTGCAACTGAAGGTGTACGATGTGCTGGGACGCGAGGTGGCGACCCTGGTCGACCGGACCCTGCAGAGCGGGGCACATGAAGTGACGTTCCACGGCGACGGCCTCGCGGCGGGTGTGTACTTCCTGTCGCTCGAATCCGGCGGTCACCGGGATGTGGTGAAGGTAACTCTCTTAAAATAACGTAGCGAAGATTGCAGGGGGCCGGACCGAAGACGGTTCAGACCACCGGGTGGAGAAAACAGGGACTGAACCCGACGTTGAGCTTAGCTGCCGCCTGAAAGTCGCATAATCCTTGAGCTTGGAGCCTGTCTTTAGAAGTAAACGATTCGAACACTGTATTCTTCTTCCGATCCTGTTCCTTGCAACCATCGAGGTGATAACTAATTGTTTTTATTTAAGTAACCGTGGGGACAGTAGTGGGTCTGTCCCTACCTTTTTGTCCCTGCTTTTTCAATGCGGCAAACCAGACTGCGAATGAGAAAGAAAGTTTTCATGGTCGATGCCGTTGACTAATACGCGAAAACTATATAGCTTTCATCAACTTAGCGGTTTCTCCAATTTCCATCAAACGTCTTAACAGGACCATTACTGGTCCTTTGCAACGGATATGATATGTCGCTGAACCGTTCCCGTCAAAGCAATTTGTCCCGGGCAGCTTGTCGTTGGTAACAGGATTACCGATCTCCTACAACGATGAACGCCGCTGGTGTCCCAGGTGTAAACGGGTCATCGCTGCCCGGGTCTAAACTAAAATATGGCAAATTGTTACAGTTCTAATAGAAACCCGGGCAGTGATCAAAAGATAGTGGAATAGTTCGGCGATTCGTTCATTGCCATGATGAATTATGCACGAAGCATCTCGCATCAAGCTGCCCGGGGCAAAACCCAGCAAAGCAGAAACGTTCATACCTGGTGCAATGGAGCACTAGCTCAACGGGAGGTTGAAGACAGTGAATTCAACAGTAATTATAATAAATCTTTTTGCTTTTGTTTGTTTATTTATCTCTCTTTTCAGGAGCAAGGAGAAGACTAAGCAAGCTCTAAAGGTAGCAATTAAGTCGTTTGTTAAAATTCTTCCTATCATTTTTATTATTGTAATTCTGATTGGCCTTCTTATGGGTTTCGTGCCGCAAAGCCAAATTTCAAGGTTGGTTGGTGAGCAAACAGGTCTCGGAGGAATACTTGTTGTCGCATTTTTGGGAGCGCTATTACATATACCTTCCTTAATCGCCTTTCCTTTGGCAGCATCTTTGATTGAAAGTGGAGCATCAATTACTTCAGTAGCAGCATTTATCACCAGCTTAACAATGGTAGGCGTGGTAACACTCCCCTTGGAAATAAAGATACTTGGGAAAAAGTTTGCCTTGCTTAGAAATGTGATTAGTTTTGGAATTGCAATTGTTATCGCTCTTGTTATGGGGGTGCTATTATGATAAAAAATTCAGAAAACTTGCAAATAAAGCGAGATGCAATATTCCTCGCTATTTTTTTGATAATCACAATTACCCTGTTGTCTTTTTTTCCTGAAAAAAAAGAAGCTGTAACGTCGGCTTCCTGGGATTTCTTTGTTAAAATGATTTTGATACTTCCCGGCGTAATGATTTTAATGGGGCTTTTCATGGTGTGGATACCAAAAGAAATGGTTGAGAAATATTTGGGAGAAACATCGGGTATATACGGTTTTTTACTTGCTGTATTGTTTGGTGCTTTACCAACGGGTCCTCTTTATGTAGCTTTTCCTATAGCGGCTTCATTAATTGGAAAAGGAGCCCGGATTGCCAATATTGTCATTTTTCTCTCCGCCTGGGCCTGTATTAAGATACCTCAGGAAATGGTCGAACTTCAATTTCTCGGGCCAGAATTCATGGCCGCCCGACTTGTTTTAACAATTGCGTTTGTTGTTATTATGGGCCTGACCGTAGAAAAATTAATTAATTGGAGTGCTGAAAATCCAATCAAGTCAACAGGAGGCGAGGACGATGAAAATATGTGATTTTAAAACAATGCAATCATATCCTGATTTCGAATTTCGTGTTTATGTTTCGATCCGACTTCTTGCAATCAGTGGAGGAGGTGATAGATGCATTCAGGGGGCGCCCATCCCGTACGAGGTAATTTTTCCGCGGACGAGACGCCCGGGAAAAAGGGGACTGTTACCTTTTCAAACCGCGCTAATGACAAACTTTCACGCAAATGTTTCCGAAAAGGTAACTGTATCCCTTTTTTCCCCTCTATCCACAGAAAATCGGGACAGCTACCTTTTCCTATGTCGCTTTTTTACAACGTATTCTTTCGATGCAATGCGATCACGAGCAGCACCCGCAACAACGATAGCCCTGGCGGAAAAGAGTAGCAGTCCCATTTTCTTCCCGCAGGTTATGCTGCTCGAGTGATTTCCCCATCCCGACTTTCCCGACTTGCTCGCAACCGGTATCGAGTGATGAGATGGCGCGGTTCATGGGGCGTGTATGTGTCGGATCTCCGCAAACGACGCTAAGGAACTGACACGACTCGCGTACTATTCCCGGACCGGGGGCGGTCCGGGCTACCTGGCAATGCGTCTTCCCGGACAGGCATGTCCGGGCGACCTGCTGTTCACGGGCGAGACGCACGTGCGACATTGGCCCGGCGGGAAACCTTGCCCCTCAGACGCTTTCGCTCTATTTTGATCAGCGGGGGCGCAGGCCCTGCACGGACTGCCTGCAACAAGGGAACTCGCGGTTCATGAACGTTTTCGTCCGTTTCGCGCACTACGTCAAACCCTACTGGCTCCACATTGTGGCGGTGCTGGCCTGTACGGGATTGTTCGTCCTGTTCTCGTCGTCGGCGTACTGGCTGGCGGCGTCGTTCCTGCAGGCGCTGTTCACCGGCTCGTTTGCGCCCGCCGACCAGCCGCCGCCCCTGGCCGACCTCAATGCCTGGCTGACTTACTGGACCCATGTCCTGCTGGCCGGCGCCGACCGTCACGAGACGCTGGTGCGCGCCGCCGTCGCCATTGTCGCCGCGTTCTTCCTGAAGAACCTGTTCAGCTACCTGCAACTGTATTACGTCAGCTTCATCGAGCAGAAGGTGATCAAGGACCTGCGCGACGACCTGTTCGACCGCTTTCTGCAGCAGGACCTGGGCTTTTTCCAGCAGCGCCGCCGTGGCGACCTGATCTCCACCCTCCTCAACGATGTCGAGGACCTCAACCAGGCGCTGAACAAGAGCTTCACCAAGAGCATCCGGGACCCATTCAACGCCGCGGTGCTGCTGACGTTACTGTTGATCGTCAGCCCCAAGCTCACGCTGGCGGCGTTGATCGTCGGCCCGGTGGTGGGGTGGACGGTGCTGGTGTTGGGACGCGGCATCAAGAAACATGCCGTCCGGGTGCAGGACGCCATCTCGCGGGTGACGTCCCACTTGCAGGAGACGCTCGGCGGGATCCGCGTGGTCAAGGCCTTCACCGGCGAAGCGTTTGAAAACCGGCGCTTCCAGGCGATTACCACCTCCCATTACCGGAGCGCGTTGGGACGCGAAAAGCTGAAACGGCTGGTGATTCCGCTCAACGAGGTCGTGGGCGTGTTAATCATCAGCGGCCTGTTGTATGTGGGCGGAGAGCTGGTGCTGGTTGAGCGCTCCATGGATTCGGAGAACTTTATTCGTTTCCTGGTGCTGCTGTTCGCCCTTCTGAACCCGGTGTTGAGCCTGAGCAACCTGGTAGCGAACATCCGTCACGCAGAAGCGTCGGGGACGCGCGTGTTCCGCGCCATCGACGAGCCCATCCGTCTGCTGCAACCATCCCGCGCCCCGGTTCCCGACCCCATCACCCGGAGCCTGGAAGCGGACCGGGTGACGTTTCGCTACGCCGACGATCTTCCGGCGGTGGTGGAGAACATCAGCTTCAGGGTGGAGCCCGGGCAACGCCTGGCCATCGTCGGCGCCAGCGGCAGCGGCAAATCCACGCTGCTGAACCTGTTGCCGCGCTTTTACGACGTCAGCTCCGGCGCGATCCGGGTGGACGGCGTGGACATCCGTAAGCTCGATCTCGCGGGCCTGCGACGGTTGTTCGGGATTGTCACCCAGCAGGTGATCCTGTTTCACGACACCATTTTCGCGAACATCGCTTACGGCGACCCGGGCGCTTCCGAAGACGACGTGATCCGCGCCGCACAAGCCGCCTTCGCGGACGACTTCATCCGAGAGCTGCCCGAGGGGTACGCTACAGTCGTGGGCGAGCAGGGTTCACTCTTGTCCGGCGGGCAGCGGCAACGCATCAGTATCGCCCGGGCCCTGTTGAAGCGGCCGGAGATCATCCTGCTGGACGAGGCCGCCAGCGCGTTGGACCCGGAAGCCGCGGCGCAGGTGGAAGCGGCGCTGGAACGGCTGACCGCGGGGCGGACCGTGATCACAGTCACCCACCGTGTGCATACGGTGGAGCACGCCGACCGAATCCTCGTGCTGGAGCAGGGACGGGTTGTCGGCGACGGTTGTCATGGCGACTTGATCGAGACCTGCGAGGTCTACCGAACCTTGTCCCTGAAGCATACGGTTGCTTGAAGGGCCGGGAAGCCTTCCCTATCTTTGTCATAGAAACCCAAGAGCCGTTAACGAAAGAAGAGTATGAGCCCCAACTCACCTCGAGTGGTCGTGATCTGTTCGAGCGAAACCTGGGCGGGCACGGAAAAGTGGACGCTCCGGTCTTCCGAAGAGCTGTACAAACGGGGCCGGAAAGTGCTGCTGATCGTCCGTAAGCCGATCATCTTCACCGGCCGGATCACGGTGAACCTGCCCATTATCCGGGTTCCCATGCGCAACATGGTCGACCTGTTTTCGCTGCTGCGGCTTTCCCGGTTGATTCGTCGCCACGCGGATGTGGTGGTGGTCACTCGGGTGCGGGACTACTGGCTGGCCGGGATCGCGGCGCGCCTGGCCGGAGTGCCGATCCTTCTGCGGCTGGGTGTGGTGCGCCGCCTCCGGGACAGGTATCTCATGGATAAAATCCGGTATGGAAAACTGCCGGAGCGCATCCTGGTCAATGCGGAAGCCATCAAGGAAGAGTTGGTCAAAACACCCTGGATTGATCCGGACAAGGTGCGCGTGATCTACAACGGCGCCGATATCCGGGGACATCTCAGCGAAAAGAACATGACGTTTACCCGCCAGTTGATCGGGGTGCAGCCGGACTCCCTGCTGATTGTGGGAGCGGGACGACTGGCGGTGGAAAAGCGCTGGGAATGGCTGGTCAAGGCCACCTCGATCCTGGCGGACGAAGGGCACAATATTCATGTGCGGATCATCGGGCGCGGGTCTGAGGCGGAAGCGTTGATGCACATGGTGCTCGACTACAAGATCCAGCATCGGATCCTGTTGCCCGGCGAGAGACGCGACTCCCACCTCTGGCTCTCCGCCGCCGACATCGTGGCGCTGCCCTCCGCGAACGAAGGTATCTCCAATGTGCTCCTGGAGGCCATGGGTGCGGAGGTGCCGGTGCTCGCCATGAAATGCGGCGGCAACGAAGAACTGTTTACCGACATGGAAAACATCTCGCTGTGTGATCTGCACAGCTTTGATGATTTTGTCACCCGGCTGAGGAACCTGGTTGTAGATGCTGAATTGCGGAAGAAACTGGGATCCAACGGATTCGCGGCGGCGCAGGACAAGTTCTCCTGGGAGGTGATGACCGATCAATACGAAACCCTGCTGGACCAGGTCGCCGGGGAACGCCGCTGATGCGGATCGCGATCCTGAATTTCGCCCGCGAGTTCGGAGGAGGCGAGCAGTGGACTTTGGCCACCGCTCAGGGATTACAGGAACATGAGCACTCCCTGTTGATCCTGGGGCGCCGTGAATCCACCTACATGGAGCGCGCCCGTGACGCCGGCCTGACCTTCATGGCGGCCCCCGCCGGACCGGATTACAACCCCGTCAGCATCGGCTACCTGCTGCGCCTCTTCCTCTATTTCAAGCCCGATGTACTGATCGTTTCCCACAGCAAGGATGTCCGCACCGGCGGAGTCGCTGCGAGTATCCTGGGGATTCCGGTTCTACATCGCAACGGGTTCCCCATCCTCCTTAACACGAAACGGCACCGGCTGACCTACGGCCTGACCGATCGCATCCTCACCAACTCGCAACGGATCCGCGATCACTATGTCGGCTCACTGCCCTGGATTGACGCCGACCGGATCGATGTGGTCCCCAACGGCGCTCATATTCCCCTTGAGATCAAAAACAAACAGGAGTTGAGACGTGAACTCGGGCTTCCAGCAAACCGCCTGATAGCGCTGTTTGCCGGCCGGTTGACAGTGGTGAAACGGGTGTTCGACCTGCTGGCGGCATTGGATGAACTGACTGACAATTCGCGTTGGGATGTTGCTGTCATGGGCGACGGCCCCGAACGGGAAACCCTTGCGCTGCAGCGCGAGTCGCTTGCCCACCCCGAACGTGTCCACCTCCTCGGGTATCATCCCGACGCGCCCGACAAGCTTCCCCTGGCCGACCTGGTGGTCTTGCCCTCAAAAGAGGAGGGCATGCCCAACACCCTCATGGAAGCGATGGCGCGTCGGGTTCCGGTAGCAGCTACGCCTGTGGGTGACGTACCTTACCTGCTGGACAACGGCGCCGCCGGCTGGATGTTCCCGGTGGGACAACCGCAGACCATCGCCTCGCTGCTGGTGACTCTGGAACATTCACCGGACTCGTTGGCCCATATGGCGCAGCAGGGCTTTCGCCACATCGCCGCCAACTACACCTTCGACAGTATGCTGGACGGTGTCGAAAAGGCCTGTCGCGCCTGTATCCAGACCGCTAAACGCACACACACAGAGTCTTGAAAGCTCTGTCACATTAGAGCCGGTTATTTCGCGCCACAGCCGGCATGGCCCGGAAAGACACTTCCGGAAAAAGGGACTGTTACCTTTTTGCCGCGAAATGTTTTATGTTTATAGTGATTCTCGAATGAAAAGTCCCATGATGTCATTCCTGCGAAAGCAGGAATCCAGAATAAACAAGTACTTAAGAATCTTAGTATGTTCGATTCTTCGCAAGACCAGTATAGTACAGTGTGAATCAAAAAGGTAACTGTACCATTTTTCCGATAATTGATCGCGAGACAGACTGGGAAAAAGGGACTGTTACCTTTTTGCCGCGAAAAGTTTTATGTTTAGTACAGTATGAATCAAAAAGGTAACTGTACCATTTTTCCGACAATTGGACCGTGAAAAGTTGGTACAGTTACCTTTTCGGACATATTGTTGCGAATATTGCCTG
>CAZYOC010000183.1:0-9212 GCA_964648415.1 uncultured bacterium
CAAGAATACAAAATGTTAGCAATTCTGAACCGAAATAGTGTTTAATAGGGTGTTTGCATAGTTAACATATTGTAGTATATAAACATGACTGGATTCCAGCCTTCGCTGGAATGAGATCGGTTCCTATTGTGCAACAGTCTGTATAAACTGATTCTTGATCGTTTTGTCTCATAAAAGCTGGCAACGGAGTATATCCCCGCCTCCGCGAGGATGGCATTAAAGGACATTTTTTACGAGAAATGCTCCAGAAGCTTGCATCAGGGCAGCTGATTCCGCACCTGCTTCCGATACCGCCATCCCACCAGGAACAGCAAGCCGATCAGAAACGCCGGGCCGGAGATGATGAAGAAAGAGCCGGGATGGACATCGCCCCACATCATAACGAGGTAGAAGATGCCCGCGCCGGTGAATCCAACAGCACCGATCCATTCCCATTTCCAGGCGAGCAGAAGAATCCCGGCCAGCACGAAATTCGGGATGAGATGGATCAGAAATCCCGTCAGAGATTCCCGGAAGGTGTGCTCCTCGCTGAACACGTCGAGGGCGAAGAACGCCAGGAACAGGATGAAGAGAATCGTCAGGATGCGTGGGGTCCAGAACAGGGTTCGGCCAACGGCGGGTCTCATCTGTTGCCTCCCGGAAGAACGTGTTCGCGGCTCTCACACCAACTGGCACAATCCCTCAAAACACTTCAGGTATTGGATTTCCAACATCTTGTCATCCGAAAAGAGAGTTCGGAAGACCGAAACCATTTTCCCCTTGTGTTCGGCTCTCCGGTAACCGTATATTGTTTATCGAAGCGGGCCGAAAGGTGGTCCGCATTTTTCTTCTATTTTCAGGAGTAGTTTGATGCACGGCAAAGTAAAGTGGTTTGACAGTGGTAAGGGCTTTGGTTTCATCGAGCCCGACGAAGGTTCCGACGTATTTGTACACTACAGCGCCATTGAAGGCGATGGGTTCAAATCGTTGAACGACGACGACGAAGTCGAGTTTGAACTGACGCAGGGCCCGAAGGGTCCGGCGGCGGCCAACGTTCGGCGCGTCTAGTACGACCTCTGTTGCGAAAACGCTAACGCCCAGCCTGTTTCAGGTTGGGCGTTTTTTTCTCTCAGCGCACACGCTCGTTCAACACCCGTCCGGTTATCCAGATATTCATGAGTATTCATGCTTCGTCAACTTAACCATTGATATAGAATCGGTTTATTAGGATTTCGGCCTTGAATCACATGACTACATTTTTTCGCCGCCCAATACAACCCGCTTCCGGGTTGTCAAAGAGGACAAACCTGTCTCCCAAGGTGCGCGCCAAACAAACGGCGCGAACCTTGGGCTGTGACAGAGAACCACTACCGTGGTTCATTCGTGAAATATCCGGGCTATAGGGCCTCCTCCAGGTCCACCCGTTGCCTGAAATCGGCTTTGATGGTAGCGTCCTTCTGAAGGTTCAATAATTCCAGCAACTTCATATACGCCTTGTTGCGTTTCAGCCAGTTGATGTTCAACCGCCGAGCGTAGTGGGCGATGCCGATGTCGATAAATCGAAATTCGAACACCCGCTTCACAGTCTCGTTGAAGGAATAGAACTTCCGGTGGGCATACACCTGCGCCCGTTGCAACGCCGCCAGGCTGAAATTCTTGGGCCGGAACACCACGTGGTGGGCATCGTACAGGCTCCAGTCCGTGAAGGTGATGCGCCCCTCATCCTTCAGCTTCTCGTAATTCCGCGTCCCCGGAAGCGGTATCAGGATCAGGAATTGCGCTGAGGACAAGCGGTTCTTACGTGCGAAGCGAACGGTCTCCTTTACCGTCTCCGCATTGTCGTCGTCCAGCCCCAGGATGAACATGCCGTGAATGTGGATGCCGTGCTTGTCGAACACCCGCGCCGCGCGGCTCATGTCCTCCACCGTCGCCTGCTTCTTCATCGCCGCCAGGCTTTCCGGGTTGATCGACTCGAACCCGATGAACACCGTATGGCACCCCGCTTTCTTCAGCAGCTTGACCATCTCCTTGTCCCTGGCTACGTCAGCACGGAGCTGCGCGGACCACTGGAACGTGAAGCCCTCCTCGATCATCGCGTTGAGAAGCTCTCGCGTGCTCGCCTTGTTCGCGGTGAAGTGGTCATCGTAGAAGAAGACATAGTTCTTCTTGTCGTTGTGCAGACGCAGCTCCTGCAGGATGTTCTCGGTGCTGCGGCGACGGTATTTCCGGCCGAACATCCCGGTCACCGAACAGAACGAGCAATCAAACGGGCACCCGCGCGAGGTCTGGATCGGGATGATATGTTTGCCCGCCATGTACAACGATTTGCCCTTCATCAGCGACCAGTCGGGAAGCGGGATGTTCATCAGATCCACCATCTCCGCCGACCGCTCGTTGTGCTGCACGCTGCCGTCAGACTTCCGGTAACTGAGGTTTGGAACCTTGGTCCAGTTGCGAGTAGTGACCAGCTCGCTGAGAAAGATGGGAAACGCGGTCTCCGCTTCGCCTCGCATGACGAAATCGGCGTGTTCGAGAGCTTCTTCCGGCAGAAACGTGACATGCGGGCCGCCCATGATCACCGGCGCGCCCAGTTTCCGGGCCTTGTCGGCGACAGCGTACGCACGAGGCGCGGTCGAGGTGATCGTGGAGACGCCCACCAGGTCGGCTTTCGCCACCTCGTCCCAGTCGATGGGATGCTGCTCTTCGATGATCACAGTCACGTCCCAGCCCAGCTTGCCGGCCAATGTGCCCAGCAATACCGAGCCCAGCCGTGGCAGAGAAAACCCGGAGAAAATGTGAAGATTCGGCGCTTTCGGCTCAATCATAATCAGCTTGAATGGCATGGTGTTACTCCTTCTCCAGTTTCGTCCGGGCCTGGTTCTTCAACTGGTTCATGCTGCGTTTGTGCTTCTTCAGCAGGTTCTCCCAGCGCTGGATGCCCTCTTTGAACATGTTCATGCGTTCGCGGAGTTGCGTGATCTTCTCGTCCATCAGCTCGAAACGAGCCAGTGTTTCCTGCAATGACAGGGACGAGAACCCGTTGCGAATCGCCACGAAATCCCGGAACAGTTCCGCCGTCTCCTTGATCTCTTCGAGGGAATAGCCGAAGCGCTGGAAGTCCTGGATCAACTGGCAGAGGTAAACGTACTCGGTGGTGTAGAGACGGAAACCGCCGGTGCTGCGGCCGTCAGGCTGGATGATCCCCTTCTCCTCCCAGTACTTGATGGTGCGGGGGTTTAACGAGGCGCGTTTGGCCAATTCGCCGACGGTGATCAATTCCTGCCCGCCGTTCTTCCGGTTCTTCTTCCCGTCCTTGCCCGGCAGGCCGACTTTGCGCACGATCTTCTGAATGTCCGCGATCTCGTAGCCCAGCCCGGTCAGTTGCAGGATCTGACGCGCCTGGTCGAGGTTTTCCGGCGTGTAAAACGGCGCCTCGCCCACAACCCCCGGATGCCGCACCAGGCCGTGCAACTCCCAGTCGGTCAGCGTCGCCTCTTCAATGCCCAGCTCTTCCACGAATTCACTGCGGGTCAACACATCCTGCGCCACGCCAGCTTCCTCCCTGTTGTTTCGTGCACCAGTACCGCTTCGCCCCGCAGAGCGAGAGCGTTGCATCGCCGCCTCGCAACACCTGCCAGTGCACGTGCAGATAATACACAACCTGACAGTGCACTGTCAAGTTTGAATTCTCTGAGAGGAGATTTCTGGAAAGCCAGGGTGATGGAATCCGGAATTCTGAGCAGCAGAAGCGTGTTGGATGGTGAGGCTATTTCAGCAGAATGACGTGCTGTATTTCCTTTCTGCCTCCTCCTTCAAGAGATAAGAAGTAGGTTCCAGAGGGATAATTGGCCAGGTAAATACTGTGCGAGATCCCTCCGGCATCCGTACGAATGTGAATGGGTTCAAACATCTGGCGGCCCTGATGAATGGAATAGAGTGTGAGAGTTCCTGTCAAACCTGCGGTGCTGCAATTAACTTGAATATAACTGTCAGCGGGTATCGTTCTTCGTTTGCTTCTTCGACAGGCTTGCCACACCTGGGACAGAGGTAACCGATCCAATCGCGTAGCGCCCCTTATCCGGTTGCATTTGCGACGTTCGTCGTAGCGGAAACCAATGTTTTTCTTGATCCGGGTTACGAAGAAAACCCCTTATTGCGTGAGTTGGTAGAACCAGGCGCTGTCGAAGTAGCCACGGTCGAACAGCAGCGTGTCGCCCGTGTGGAAACGAAACTTGCGTCCTTCCACGATATCGTGCTCTTTGGCCGAGGTCACGCGAATGACGCTAGAAGCCTGGCCGGAAAGTATGATTCAGACATTTCTACAGGAGTAGTCGGTTCTCATTGCTGAATCGCGCGCGACGGAAGCGTTTCATAAACAGCATGATAGCGATAGTGCGTTCGTTGTATGAGAACCTGGATTTGGTCGGCTTGATACGAAAAATGACTTTCCGGCCGGGCTTCTAGTGCTCCATTGCACCAGGTATGAACGTTTCTGCTTGTTTCTTGATGAGTCAAGTTCAAGGCGATTTCGCGCCAGCATAGTGGTTCTACGTTAAGCGAAATGAACGCAGAAATTGACCATCAGAAACAAGCCCTTCGGGAGCGCGTCATTTGCCCCATGACTGCGTTCCATCTTTTTGAAATAACCCGTTATGTCTGCAAAGATGCGCCTTGTCCTGAGACAAATGACGCGCTCAGAAAGCATCATAGCTGGTGCAATGGAGCACTGGTGCCAGTTCAGATCAATTGGACTCGTTGACTTGAAACCCGACAGTGAACTGACGGGCCAAACACCTGCTGATTCAACACTCAAACTCGACCTGATAGTAAACACTATTTCGTTTCATAATTGCTGACATCTTGTATTCTTGCACCTTGTCTGGATTCCCGCCTACGCGGGAATGAGATCATTGGCTATTCTTTGACAGTCTGTTTCGCAGGAATGACATGTTGTCAAAGTTGTTTAGACAAACTCCCAAGAACTCCTGCTAAAACTCCAGACTGATCCCGATCGTCGGCAGGATGCCGATGGAGTCCTCGTCAATCGCGCGCTGCTCGCGCTCGTCCCATTGTGGGATATCTTCTGTCTTCCTGTTGTAGATGTTCTGGATGTCGATGTAGGTGATCAGGTTGTAGTTGTCGAAGTTCCAGAACCGGTCCAGGCGGACATCCAGGCCGTGGTTGATGCCGGTGCGTCTGGAGAAGTAATCCTGCACATCGCGGCTCCCGTCGGGATTGTACGGTGTATAGGGCCGTCCGGTGGCGAGACGGAACTTGGCCGACGCTTCCCACTTCTGGGCGAACATGAAGCCCCAGCCGATGTTGAAGATCCAGCGCTGGTCGAACGCCCCGGGCCGCTCCACGCCATCCAGCGCGGTGAAGAACGTCTCGCTGTAGGTCAGGGACGCGGTGCCGTAGTGGGGATGCTCGGAGGTTTTCTTCTGCACCAGCAGCTCCACCCCGCGCGACCAGCCCTCGCCTTTGCTCACGAGCGGGTCGAAGCCGTAGCTCTCGAAGCCTTCCGTCGCGCCGCCGAAACCCGCGCCGGTGTTCGCCAGCACCAGGTAGGGCCGGGTCGTGCTGGCCGGATAGTTGAAGTAGTCCTTGTAATATCCCTCCAGTTGCACTCGCACATCGCGCCGCAGCAGGTATTCCGTGCCGATCACGAACTGGTCCGCGCCGATCTGTTTCAGCTTGCGGTTCTGTTCGTTGGCCACCAGCCAGATGTAGCTGGGCGCCTGATGATAACGGCCCGCGCTGGCGTTGAGCTTCACGTTGGACAGCAGTTGATACGTTGCGGAGAAGCGAGGGCTGAACGCGAAACCGTCCTCGATCAGGTCGAAATAGTCCACCCGTCCGCCCAGCGTGGTCGTCAGGAAGCCCCACTTTTTCGCCGCCTGCACGTAGCCGGCGGATTTGAAGGTGGTGGTAGTGTACTGCTCATCCAGATAGAGCCATCGGTTGGCGGCAAGCTGTGTGCTGTCCAGGAAGATGTCGGCGTTGAAGTTGATCAGCTTCTGCTCCACGCCGGTGGTGATTCGGGTATCGTCGGTGAGATCGAAAACCACCTCCCCGCGCAGCGAGGTCTCGTCCTCGTAGGATTCGTTCCGGAAATAGCGCTTCAACAGAGAATCGTTCTGACCGATGTTGAAGCTGACGTAGTTCTTGCCCAGGGTCAGCGTGGTGAAGCCGCCGTCGAAAAACCGCTTCCAGGTCAGCCCTCCGATGTACTGATTCTGCGATGTGTAAGGAATATCCGCGTTGTTGTACCGTTGATCTGCTTCGTCGTTGAACAGCACGACTTTATCAAGCACAACCACACCTGTGGCGCTCAGTTGGTTCCGTGGACCGAGATCATAGTCCACCTTGCCCAGGAAATCCCAGTATTCCGGGACAAAGCCGAAACCGGCTGCTTTAAAGATCAGGTCCAGGTAGCTCCGGCGTGCGGAAAACAGGAAGCCGTTGTGCAGCCCGGCTTCAGTTTTGCGGATCGGGCCTTCCAGGTTAAAGCCGAACTGGGTGGCGGCGACGGTCGCCTTGCCGCCGATCCGGTCGCTGCGCGGCTTGCGAAGGTCGACAGTCATTACGCTGGACAGCTTGTCGCCGTAGCGCACTCCGAACCCGCCGGTGTTGAAGGTCGTGCGCTCGATGAAATCCAGGTTGACAAAGCTCTGCGGCCCGCCGCTCGCGCCCTGGGTGCCGAAATGGTTAATGTTGTTCAACGGGATGTTGTCCAGCAGGTAGAGGTTTTCCGAGGGTGCTCCTCCTCGCACCACGAGATCGTTCCGGCCCGGGGTCGCCTGCGCCACGCCCGGCAGGATGGACACCGCACGCACCACGTCCTCGAAACCGCCCGGCAGACGGCGGATCTCCTCGTTGCTCTGGGTGATGGTGCTGACGGTGAATTCAGCGGGTTTACGGAAGAAACCGGCGGTGACCTTCACCTCTTCAAGTTGGATCGTGGTCGGCTGGAGGGTGATGTCCAGCTCCACCGGGCGGACGTTGCTGACCATCTGGTCGGTGAGCACTGCGGGCTCATAGCCCACCGCGCTGACCTCCAGCGCATAGGAGCCCGGCGGAATGTTGCGGATCTCGAAGTAGCTGTCGAGGTCGGTGGCCGCACCCAGGTTTGTGCCGCGCAGGACCACGTTCGCGCCCACTACCGGGCTGCGATCCTTCGCGTTCAGCACCCGACCCTTGATCACACCCTTGTTCGCGTCGGACGCTGTCTCCGCAGCGAAGCCGGCGAATACGAATCCAAGAACCAACAGCCCTGTAAACACAATGCGATATGCCGAAGCCATGACGGTATCCCTGTTGTTTTCTCAGTTAGACGCCACTAAGTTTTATGCGTTCCGCAGAAAAAACCCTCAGGTGCTCTGGAGAACACGCTCATGATCTGCTTACACTCACGGGGCAATCTAGAGTGTGTGAATCGGTCAGGCTTGCGCGGAGATTGGTGAACCGTGGCTTTCGGAGCCTGTTGGCTGAGGGGTAAAGGAGGGAAAATGCGACGTCTAGTGATGTGGTTGCTGGTTACGGGCTTTGGTGTGCTGGCGAGTCAAGCTGCGATTGTGAACGTCCCCGAGGATTTCAAGACCATCCAGGCGGCGATTGACGCTGCGGCTGACGGCGATACTGTGCTGATCGCGCCCGGCGAATACAAGGTCAATGAAACCACCGTGCCGCAGAAAAGGATCGAACAGGTTGCGCACCTCGTCGAGATCGAGGACCCGCCCGGGCTGCTGATCATTGACAAAGAAATCATGCTGGGGTCACGCTTCATCTTCTCCGCCGACTCCAGCGACATCTGGAACACGGTGATCAACGGCGGCGCGTACGTGGAGAAAGACGAAGGCTGGGAGGGCGGCACGGCCATCACCACAGCCGGCTCCAAGACCGTCTCCATCAAAGGGCTGACCATCACCCGGGCCGACGACGGCATCTACGCCGGCTGCCGTCTGAACCTGACATATTGTCACATCTACGAGACTCACGACGGCGTGGACTACGAGTCCGGCAGCGGCGGGTATTGCGCGTTCAACCTGATCGAACGTAACACCGACGACGCGCTGGACTTCGACGAGGACATCGACATCGTCTGCGAGTACAACACGCTGCGCAACAACGACGATGACGGTATCGAGATCCGGCTGCAACCCTGGAACGGCCATACCCTCTACTACTACATCAACAACAACGTGATCACCGGCAACGCCGAGGACGGCATCCAGTTCATCGGGTACAACGTCCCCACGAACCGGGTGTTCGACCTGCGGCACAACCTGTTCGCCCGCAACGAGATCGCCGGGATCGCCTGCATGAACGACTCGAACACGGTGGAAGACCTGCGGGGCTCGCAACTCACCGAGCGCATCATCGTGAAGTACAACATCTTTATCGACAACCCCTACGGGATCGTGGGCGGCGGGAACATCCTGGTGAAGGACAACACGATTGCGAACTGCGCCGAAGTTCCCCTGATGCACATTCGCAATGAATCGGAAATCCGCGACTGCATGCTGTGGAACAACGCGAAGGATCCGGTGGATTGCAATGTTACGAAGACGAGCTTCTTCAACCTGCGTCCCCATCCGGAAGGCCGGCCGGGGCTGAATGCGAAATGGCCGGTGAAGTAGTAGGGTCCGCTAACCCGGTTATTTCGCAAACGAACCGAATACATAGTAATTCTCGAATGAATAGTAATTCTCGAATGAATAGTAATTCTCGAATGAAATGTCCCATGATGTCATTCCTGCGAAAGCAGGAATCCAGAATAAACAAGTATTTAAAAATCTTGGTATGTTCGATTCTTTGCAAGAACCACTCTATAATGAACGAACCACATGTATATAGTGTTTCTTGCACGGTCCCGGAATGTGCAGCGCGTGTCATTCCCGCGGAACTGACTGTATCACAATGCACAACGAGTGTCATTCCCGCGAAGCAGGCGGTATCACAATAGAAACCGATCTCATTCCAGCCTTCCAGACTGTCGCAGAATCAAACCCACTCTCATTCCAGCGAAGGCTGGAATCCAGGCAAGGTGCAAGAATATAATAAGTTAGCAATCCAGCACCAGAGTAGTGTTCAAGAGGGTGTTTCCATAGTTAACATGTTGTAGTATATAGACATGACTGGATCCCCACCTTCCAGACTGTATCACAATAGAAACAGCTCTCATTCCAGCCTTCCAGACTGTCGCAGAATCAAACCCACTCTCATTCCAGCGA
>CAZYOC010000184.1:0-9192 GCA_964648415.1 uncultured bacterium
TGACTCATCAAGAAACAAGCAGAAACAGTCATAGCTGGCGCAATGGAGCACTAGCAAACCGATATCGTGTCACTAACCCGGATATATAGCCATTCCCATTATTAATCCGTCATACGCTCATAAGCTATTTGTTCCATCCTGCTGGGGTGAATATACTTTGACTCAGTCTTCCCACAGGGACTACACCGACACTCTAGACTGCTGCCTCTCTGCCAAGGAAGATGACGGATTAAATTCGAGAATGACTATAGTAATTCTCGAATGAAATGTCCCATGATGTCATTCCTGCGAAAGCAGGAACCGGAACGAAGTGAAGCTTGCGGTGTCCCGTAGTTTGGGACAGCCGTGAATCCAAAATAAACAAGTACTCAAGAATCTTGGAATGTTCGATTCTTTGCAAGAACCACTTATATGTCACAAACGGACATCGCGTTACAAACTTGTCATCCCCAGCGAAGGCGGGGATCTCCTCCCTTTCCTGCCTGATTGCGACATACACTCCAGGAAGTATGATCACATGCTTTCTTACGCGTATTCCTTTTCCCCCGCTGCCTCCAGGTAGGCCGCCAACAGGTCGATCCCGCCCTGGACATCATCTTTGTGCACCAGTTCCACGGTGGAATGGACGTACCGGCTGGGCACGGACAACGTGATGACATGCGCCCCTCCGGGCACTCGCCAGATCGCGCCGGCGTCGG
The DNA here is from genome assembly GCA_964648415.1 of uncultured bacterium. GTDB lineage: Bacteria > Electryoneota > Electryoneia > Electryoneales > Electryoneaceae. The sequence continues at coordinate 699 of CAZYOC010000184.1, forward strand.
TGCCGCCCTTGGGCAGGATTTCCGGCTGCCAGGCGATCTCCTTTGCATCGGCGATCTCCTCCATATGCCGGACCAGGGCCGGGCTGGAAATCGAGGCGCCGTCCATCCGCTTGATGGCGATGCCCTTGCCCATGCTGGTGACATACTCGTGCTTGCTTGCGCCGGGGACATCGTTGGCGATGGTGACATCCACCGCGATGCCGATCTCCGGCTGAATCTGTGCGGCGGAAGCGGTGGCGCCACGGATGCCCACCTCTTCCTGCACCGCCGCCACGGCGTAGATCTGAGCATCGTGCTTCTTCAGCTTACGCAGCGCTTCGATCATGATGTACACGCCGATGCGGTCGTCCATCGCACGCGACAGGTACATGTCGCCCATCTCTTCGAAGGTTCCGACCCAAGTGACCGGGTCGCCGATACGCACCAGCTTCTTCACCTTATCGCCGGGCAGACCGAGGTCCACGAAGTAGTCCTTGACCTCCATCTTCTTCTTTTTCTCGTCCTCGGACAGCACGTGCACCGGCTTGGAGCCCATCACGCCCAGCAGGTCCTTCTTGCCGTGCACGATCACTCGTTGCGCCATGAGGGTGCGCGGGTCGAAGCCGCCGGTGGGGTTAAGACGGATGAAGCCGTCATCATCAATGTAGCTCACCATGAAGCCTATCTGGTCCATGTGGGCGGCGATCATGACCTTGGGGCCATTGCCCTTCTTCACGCCCACCAGGTTGCCGAGCCGGTCGATCCGGACCTCGTCGACCAGGCCCTCCATCTCCTGCCGGATGACTTCGCGAATGCGGTGTTCCTGCCCCGGGCAGCCGGGGGTTTGAGTCAGTTTCTTGAGCAAGTCCACGTGGGGGTTCCTTTCGCTGAATCTGTAAGGGTCGCTGACGCCCTTATATGCAGAAAACCCGCGGCGGAGTCAAGGGTTGAGAGGGAGGACAAGCCTGGGGAAGTGTAGCAGAGATGAGTCATGTCGATTATGAGAATTGCCCCGGGCAGCTTTTAGCTGCTTACGACTTGCCCGGATACTTCACGAACGAACCACGGTAAGAACCACGGCAGTGGTTCAAGAAGATAGCCCCGGGTATGCGCCGTCTGTCTGGTGCGCGCCCGGGGAGACTGTTTCCCCCTCTTCGACAACCCCGGCAGCGGGTTGCATAGAACGACAATAAACTGTCGTCATGTGATCAAAGCCAAAAAACCTTTAAACCTTTTCTATATCAAGGGTTAAGTTTGCGAAGCATGAATACTCGTGAAACATCCGGGCTAACGTCCGGGCAATTGGGGCTGGGCTGGTCCGGGAAGAATAGAATCAGGTCGAACAGTTCCGGACCGGGGACGCCCCGATTATGCGACGAGCATCTTGTCTCCGGCGGCGGCGGGTGTTATCCTCTTGGACAACAAATCGTGATCCCGACATTCACCCAACTGCCGAGAGACCATGGACAACGCCTTGATCCTCGACTCCGCCGGAATCCTGTTCTTCCTGGGCGGTAACGCCGCCTTCTGGTTCTACCTGGAAAAGAAAACAGGCTGGAAACTGTTCAACTTCATTCCTCCGCTGCTGTTCATTTACATTCTGCCGGCGTTCTTCTCCAACGTCCGCATCGGGGGAACCAGCCTGATCCCCAACCACTCACCGGTTTACGACTGGATGGGCGACTACATCCTGCCGGTCTTTCTGGTGATGATGCTGCTCAATGTGGATGTGGTGTCCACCGTGCGGGTGATGGGACGCGGTGTGTTTGTCATGCTGATTGGCACGCTGGGCGTGGTGGTCGGCGCACCGATCGCGCTGTTTATCGTGAAGGGCTGGCTGGGGCCGGACGCCTGGACCGGGTACGGCGCACTGGCGGGGAGCTGGATCGGCGGCACCGGCAACATGGCGGCGTTGCAGGAGATGATTGGCACACCAGGCGCGGAGTTCGGCCTCGCGGTCATCGCCGACAACCTGGTCTACCTCATCTGGCTGCCCATCCTGTTGCAGTCGAAGAATCTGGCCGGGTGGTTCAACAAGTTCACCGGCGTGTCCAGCCAGAAACTGGACCAGATGAAGACGGAAGCGGAGAAGCTGGTGATCGACAAGGGTCCGCCCGCCATGCGGCATGTGCTTTACCTGATCGCTTTGGGCATGGGCGCGACCTGGCTGGCCATCAGCATCTCGGAAGCGATTCCGCCCATCGGAACGATCGTAACCGCCTCCACCTACAAGATCCTGCTGGTGACCACCCTGGGGCTGATTCTGTCCTTCACCCCGGCGCGAAAGATCCCGGCGTCCCATGAGATCGCCATGGCGCTGGTCTACCTGTTCGTGGCGAGGATGGGAGCGAAGACGGATGTGGCCGGTCTTGCGGGCCAGGCGGCGCCGTTTGTCGCCGGAGCGTACATCTGGATCTTCATTCACGGGGCGTTTATCCTTACGGCGGCGAAGCTGTTCAAGATCGACATCCATACCACCGCCATCGCCAGCGCGGCCAACATCGGCGGCGCGGCCAGTGCTCCGATTGTCGCGGCTTATCACAACGAGAAACTGGTGCCGGTGAGTGTGCTGATGGCGTTGATCGGGTATGCGGTGGGAACGTATGCGGCGTATGCGGCGGCGCTGCTCTGCCGTTGGGTGGCGACGTAGGGGCCTGTCCACGGACGGGGACCTCCTTGCTATGTTGTGACGATGCTACGCCAGGGATCGTAGCACGGGCGTCCCGCCCGTGGGAAAGCAGGGTCTTTCCGCATGCGACAAACGCGAATTCCCAAGGATATGCTTCCCGCTTGGGGCAAATCATGGTCGAGACGGCCATGCTACGTTGTGCGGCGCCGATGCGTGGCGACGCCCCATAAGTTCTGGCTTTCTTGAAATCCAGCATCGGGATTAAACTGGCTCCCTTCCTTCCCCTTGCCGCAGAATCAACTACGATGTCATTCCAGCGAAGCAGACTGTATCACAACAGGAAACACTCTCATTCCCGCGAAGCAGACTGTCGCAGAATCAAACCCACTCTCATTCCCGCGAAGGCGGGAACCGGAACGAAGTGAAGCTTGCGGTGTCCTGTAGTTTAGGACAGCCGTGAATCCAGGCAAGGTAAAAGAATATAATAAGTTAGCAATCAATAACCAGAGTAGTGTTCAATGGGCGTTTTTCATAGTTAACATGTTGTAGTATATAAATATGACTGGATCCCAGCCTTCGCTGGGATGAGATACCTCTCACATTCTGTGACAGTCTGGAAGGCGGGGGTCGCCTCCGGTTCCGGCGCCGGCTCTAATGAGACAAATCCCTCAAGCCCCGGTATGGGAAAAGCATGATCAAATCCTCCGAGAGCGGATTATTTGCAAAATCTGGAAACAACCGCTTGACATGCCATGGGGGGGGGGTATCTTGAATTATAAAACCAAATTGCTCATTCGAGGTGGCGCAGGGCTGCCTATTGTACTTATCTTTGGAGGTGATTATGAAGATCATGGTGAAAGTCGTACTGAGTGTGGTTATGGTGGGGATCCTCGTCCTGCCGGTGCTGTCGGATTCCTGGTATAACCGGAGGCTTCCCGGCGATCAGGAGTATACTGTAGCCTTGGATTATGATGGCCCGGTGAACGTGGATGACCAGATCAAGACCTATATTGGTCCCCATGATGTTGCCGGACAATTTCATTGTGGTTCATGGCTTGATGATGGTCAATTTGAATATTTTGAACATATTGTATTTGAAAATGGGGATCATTACTGGTTTGAAGATTGTGATTTTTCAATTGATGGCTTTATATGGCATCAAGATGTTGATACGCCAGGGACACACCCTACATCGGCATATGTAGATTTTGGCCTGGTGTTTCCTTATTGATTGATCATAGCTCCTGTGGCATGGTTTCGATGTCACAGGAGCATGCGGTTTTTTTTAAAGCATGGAGTCAATATGAATATACGGTATCTTTTATTATGCGGTATCTTGTTGCCGATGGCGACACTGCACGCCACGATTCGCCACGTACCGACTGACTACGACGGCATCGGAGTCGCCATCGAAGACGCTGTCCCTGGAGATACCGTGCTGGTGGCGGATGGCGTCTATAACGAGACCCTTTTGATTGACGTTCCCGACCTGCTGCTTGCTTCCCACTTCATTCTGGATGACGACAGTACACATATCTCCAGCGTAATCATTCAGACGGACGGCGAGCCGGGACTGGTCAACAGGCCGGTTACGGTGCTCGATTCGCTTTCAGGCGTCTTCCGGATGATTGGAGTGACACTGCGGAATGGAACCGCCATGGGAGATATCCTCATCTGGAATCATGGGGGTGGGTTGCTGGCTACTAACACAACGATTGAGCTTCATCATAACCGGTTTATTGATAATGAAGCAGGGCGTGGTGGAGGCGCCGCGCTGGTTGGCTGTGTCGGCGAGCTGACCGGCAATGTGTTCGATTCGAATCACGGGGCGACGAATGCCGGAGGACTGGCGGTGGATGTGGGTGTGTATGAGGTAACAAACAATCAGTTTATGAATAACGAATCCAGTTTCTGGGATGGTGGCGGGTTGTCGTCGGGTAGTGCGAGCGGTATGCTGGTTGGCAACCTGTTTCTGGAAAACAGATCCAGAATGACTGGGGGCGGGGCTGATGTTTTTGGTGGAGATAGCCGGGGATCATGGGATATCCTTCGAAACCGTTTTATTGCCAACGAGAGCGGGGAGGGAGCCGGTTTGTTTGTTGGTAACCTGCTTGAAGCCCGGGTTGACAGCAATGAGTTCATTAGCAACTATGCAGTTCGCGATGATAACAACAATCGCCTCGGAGCTGGTGGTGGACTATTCCTGGGGCCGACTATAGACAGTCTTTCGTGTTCTTATAACTGGTTTATGGGAAACTATACTAATTATCTTGGCGGAGCCCTGGCTGTTACAAGCAGTTATCTCATCCATCATAACATATTTATTGCGAATAAAGGAGCGCGCTTTGGTTGCTGTTACAGCTCTCACAATAATGATCCCATTGTTGAACCAATTGCGACGTATAATATCTATATTCGGACTGAGTCTTTTGGAAACGAATATCCTGTTCATTACTGCGGCGCGGTAAGTGCATATGGGAACACCACATTCACCTTTGAGGAAAACGATTTTTACTATCAGGAAGGTATTGCGGCGGGTTTGAACCCCAGCTATCATGGCGACCTGATTGTACAGAATAATTACTGGGGGGACTCAAGCGGTCCCTACCACGCCAACCAGAACCCAAATGGTCAGGGCGATACTGTATCCACTGAGGTAGACATCCTTCCCTTTGAAACAGAGCCCTGTACGGATTGGCGTCCCCCGCTCCCGTTTGATCTCGTATCTCCAGCGCATGACACCGCTGTGTCGGCGGACACGGTTCTCTTCCAGTGGCGTGAAGCCTATGATGAGAACAGCGACGAGGATCTGACCTACCGACTGGAAGTGTCCCTGAATCCTGCATTCTCCGAATCAGACACGGTCTTGATTGTCAACGACACCAGCTACGCCTGGCCGGGGCTGCCCCTGAACCGGTCGCTCTGGTGGCGAGTGCGGGTACGCGACCCCTTGACGCTCGAAGCCTGGTCCACCACCGTCAACCGCTTCATCATCTTCGAGGATTTCGTGGAAGAGAGTGGTGACGGATTGCCCAACCGGTTCGCCATTCACGACCTGTATCCCAACCCGTTTAACTCATCGGCTCTTGTTGTCGTGGCTGTTCCGACGGCGTCGGTTCTGAGAGCGGTGGTGCATGACATCACAGGGCGACAAGTAAATGTCTTGGCGGATCGCCGGGTTGAGGCGGGGTATCACTCGTTTTCATGGACTCCTGAAGGGTCATCAGGCGTGTACCTTTTGACGGTCGCCGCGGATCACGGCTGGACGGCGACACGACGGTTGGTGTACGTCAAGTAAGGACTGCCGTGCATCAGGACTTCATCTTCCGTGGTTCGTTCGTGAAACATCCAGGTCAGAGGGACAGGGGGTAAATCCCGTAAAACGTGGTCCCGTTCTCGAAGTCGGACTCAAAATCCACGCCGCCTTTCAGGAAGCGTTCGGACAGCAGTTTCATGCTGTAGGTCCCCAGGCCGCGCCCTTTGCCTTTGGTCGAGAACGACCGTTGGAATACCTGTAGCTGGACATTGTGGGGCATGACAGCCGGGTTGTGTACCGACAGTTTTACCCGTTCTCCGACGGTGCGGCAGTTCAGGGTGATGGTGTCGTCCGGTCCGGAGGCTTCCAGCGCGTTCTTGATCATGTTGCCGATAACCCGTCCCAGCAGGGTGTGGTCGGTGCGGATCCGGGGCGCGTCTTTGCTGGGCTGCACAACGAGCGTTTTGCCCTCCGCGACCGGAAGCTGTTGGTAATAGTCTTTCAGATCCTCCAGCCACTCATTCAGTGCGACCTCTTCGACATGCAGCTCCAGGTTTTCGCTTTCGGCGGCCATCAGGTCGCGCTGGGAGCGGATTTCTTCGACCAGTTTGCGAGTGTAGGACTGCATCAGTTGGGGGAGACGCTCTTCCTGGGGGCAACGTCTGGCGAGCATGTCGGTCACGCCCATCAGCGCGCCGGCGGTGTTCAGCAGATCGTGGAAGAAGATGCGTTCCAACGCTTCGCGGCGTTTGTTGGCGCTGATATCCATCATGGCGAAAATGATGAACCGTTCGCCGTTGAGGTTGAGGGGATAAGACCAGACGTGCATGTCGAGTGCTTCGGTGCGGCCATCGATGTACCGCAGCAGGCGGCACTCATCCTGGCCGCTTTCGCCGGTGTCCACCATGAGCTTGAGTACTTTGGCCGCGCCGCAGTGACGGCAGAATTCGGTCGTACCGCAGACGCCTCTGCCTTTGTAGGTATTCTTGCAGTTGAGGACTTCACCCGGCCGTTGGCCCAGCAACCGGTCAAAGTCGGGCAGGTCCAGAAAGTCCACAAGAAAGCGGTTCGCGAACACGGTCTGACGGTGGCTGTTCAGAATCAGCAAGTGGATGGGGAGGCCGTTGAGAAAGCCAAGAAACGGGAAGCCCTGGCGCAGAGCCAGTGCTTGCGCCCGAACTCGGTCTTCCCCGGCCGTTTCCGCAGGGAGGAAGGGAGTTTTTTGTTGAAGCTTGATCATCGTTGTGTAGCGTCCCGTCCGCAGTTACCCCCGAATCCCAGGAATGGCAAGATACAGGCAAGCATGGCGGGATCCAACGTACATCCCTTTCCGAACAGAAAGGGTGAAGATCCCGGCCGCCGCGGCGCGTCTCCCAACGCAATGTAAAACCATCCCTATCGCCATCGTAAAAACGTCCTGTATCTTTGAATTTACTCCTTCATAGTCAACAAGTTCCTTATTGCGCCCAGGTCGGCCACCACGTTTTCGAACCGGGCTTGTACGAAGCGCGCCCGGTTGGCGAATGCGCGGTAGGCGAGACGTGTTTTATTCGCCTCGGACGGGTTGATCACCACAAGTTCAGTATCCAGCCTCAGGTTTTTCATAAACAGGGCTTTGAGGTGGACATCGGCCATGGGGAAGGAGTAGCCGACGAAGACAATTCGCCGTGCGATGCGCACCTCCCGCGCGGCTTCGGCCAGCAGCAGGTTGATGATGGGGTGGTCGATGGTGGTCAGGTGGGTGGGAGGGATGATCAGGGTTTGAAACGGTGTCCCGTCCAACGGGCACCGCATCAGCTCGGGATTGTCGGGCGTCGAGTTGGGTTTGCGGCGAACAAAGCGTCCCGTCTCCAGGTTGATCTCGGTGCTCCAGGGAGTGAGCAGCACCTGGTTGCAGCAGTTGCAGTATTTCCAGTTGAGGCTGCCGTGAAGCTTCAGGATCGGGATGGCGGGGCCACGCTGGATGCCGTCGTCTGACGGCTCCCGTGGGTTCGCCCACCAGTCCAGGGGTTCTGCGTCACCGTGGTAATCGTAATTCATCAGGCGAAGCCCATAATCAATCGCCCCGTGGGTGGGATAGAGGAACTCGAAGGCCCGTTCCAGGAACGTGTCGTAGTTGGTGGTGATGACCGCGATGTTGCGGTTGTGCTGTTTCACAGCTTCCCAGAAGCGGCGGTAGACACCGCTGCGTTTACCCGACACTCGGCCCACGCTGTAGTAGATCAGCTTGATCAGGGATTCCTTGATCTCGCGGATGTCATCGGTGCTGCATTCGCCGTTGAGGGCCTCGTTGCGCAGAAGGAAGTAATCGAGGAAGGCGAAAACGGATTCCAGCGTGGGGTACTCATCCGTGGCGGGATTCCAGCCAAAGTACCGTTCGATGAACCCACGCACTCGCTGGCCGGTTTTCGACTCTGCGATGGAGTTGCTGCCACCGAGGATGAAGGGCAGCAGCTCGCGTTTCAGGGGAGCGCCTTCGGCATACGACGCTCCTGCGCCGAAAACGAACAGCACGTCACGGCGGCGCAGCGGGTCGTGCGGTTGTACGGGAAGTGTGGTCATGTCGCCCTCGGAGCACTAGTGGATCGTTTCACCTGAATTGGGTTGTTGTATGAGTTTTGCCCCGGGCA
>CAZYOC010000185.1:0-9189 GCA_964648415.1 uncultured bacterium
ATCGGGCATCTATGATGAGGAGGCCGGAGAGGCGACTTTCCGGCCAGACTTCTAGAAGTCTGGCTGGAAAGTGTAATTCGGACGTTTTTGCAGGAGTCGTCGGTTCTCATTGCCGGATCGAGCTCAGCGGAAGTGTTTCATAAACAGCGTGATGGCGCGAGAGCGTTCGTTGTATGAGAACCGGGATTTGGTCGGCTTGATACGAAAAATGACTTTCCGGTCAGGCTTCTAGTTCGTCGTAAGTCAAGCGGTTCTACTTCACAAACCGTTCCATCGCGATGCCGACCTGCTGGGCGAGGGTGTTCACCGTCTGCACCATCTCATCGGTGATGATCAGGTCGCTCTTGGGGTAGCCGACGATCAGTACGGCTTCCGTCTGCCCGCGCAGCAGGATCGGGATAGCGGCGAAGATGTTGATCCCGAAATCCTTCTCGAAGTCGCGGCCCAGGCTGTCCGTGTAGCCGGGGCTGCTCGCGTCCACCACCAGCTCCGGCTGGCCTTTGTTCATGGTCTTGATCAGCAGGTTCTCTTCGTTGGTGAAGCGGCAGTAGAGTTGTTTGACGGTTTGCTGGGAGGGTACGCCGTAGCCCAGGGTCGCCTCCAGTACGCCGTCGCTGCGGTTCACCCGCATCAGCAGCACCTTGTTGTACAGGCCATGGCGGAAGATGCTTTCGGCCAGACAGGTCAGCACCTCTTCGGCGCTGGTGGCGGACAGGTAAGAGCGGGTGAGTTCGAGCATCAGCTTGTTCTCGATCTCACGCCGGTGCAGGGCCGCGCGCAGGTTGTCGAACTCCCTGCGTTCGGCGGTCTTCGCGGGCGTCTCGGTGACGTCGTCCGTCGCGGCGGCTTCGGCGATGGTGGCGCGCTGTTTCATGGCCGCGATGTCCTTGCTGCTGACCGGGATCGACAGCTCCTCGGCGGTCTCTACGATGTCGCTCTTGACCGATTCGATGATCTCGTCGATCTCCTCGCCCTGCAGCCGGAACCAGAACAGCCCCTGCCGTTTCAGGTCGCGAATGTACACCTTGCCGCTGCGTTCGCTGGGAAAGATGCGGTGCGCCATGAGGTTGGCGATGTAGACAATGTCCACCAGCGGATCGTTGCTCCGGCGCTCTTCCGTGAGGCCGACCCGGTGATGCCCTTTGATCACGTTGACCAGGGTCTCCGGAAAATTCCACTGCTTGCCCATGTGTTCGCCGACCTCGGTATGGTAGGCGCCGATGATCTGCAGTTCGGCTTGCAGACTGGGGATGCCCCGGACTTCGCGTTCGTGGATTTTTTCATAGTCGATGGGCGTGAACGCGCCGATGGCGATCCGGCCCAGGTCATGCAGGAAGCCCGCCACATAGGCCTCTTCCCTGGACTCATAGCCCACCTTTTCCGCCAGGCGCGTCGAGCAGATAGCTGTGGCGAGGCTGTGGATCCAGAACTGCCGCATGTCAAACTTGTGGGCGATGCCGCGTTTCTGGAACGAATCGATAAAGGACAGCGTCAGCGCCATGTTGCGGATGGTGTTGAAGCCCATCAGTACGATGGCGTGAGTGAGTGTCGTGATCTGGCGACGGTAATGGGCGTAGTACGATGAGTTGGCCAGCTTGAGCACCTTGGTGGTCAAGGCGTGGTCGTGGAGGATGACATTGGCCAGGTCGGCCGCCGAAGCGTGGGGATCCTCCGCCACCTGCTTGATCTTCAACGCCACCGGGGAATAGCTCTCCAGGTTCCCCTTCTGCTCGATGAAATCCAGGTATTCCTTCTTGCGCTGTCCGGTACTCATGGTTTCTCCAACGCTTCACGTTCGATCTTGATCCGCTCCCGTACCTGCCGGGGCAGTTCCCGCCAGGCCTGTTGGGGTACGCCCAATCTGCGCAGCAATCCCAACGCATGCTCGGGCGAAATCCCGCGGCCATGGATCACGTAGGCCATCAGGTCACTCAGTTCGATCACCTGCAGCAACGGGTCGGGATCTTCCTCCTCCTCGGTCCCGTGGTGACCGCCCGCCACCGCGATAAAGGTGTCCGGGAAGGTCCACTGCTCCAGCATCATCCGGCCGACCTGCAGGTGGTCACACCCGAACGCCTGGCGCTCCAGCTTGATTGTTTCCCCCGGCCCGACCGATTTGTCCGTCAGGATCTTGTAGTACTGGTCCGGGAACCGGATGGCGAAGACCACCTTGCCCAGGTCATGGAGCAGGCCGGCGAGGTGAGCGTGGCTGCTGGTGCTCGTCACCCAGTTCTCAGCGATGTGCTTGGCGGCGATGGCGACGGTAACAAAGTGTTCCCACAGGGGATAATACAGGCGCTGCTCCGGCCCGCGGTTGACGAAATCATAGGTGGCGGTGAGCAGCACCAGGTTGCGGATCTCCTGGAAGCCGAGGGTGAGGATGGCGCGTTCCAGCGAGTCAATCTCCCTCGGCATCCCCAGCAGCGCGGAGTTGCTGAGCTTGAGGATACGGGCGCTGAGTGACGGGTCCCGGGTGATCTCATCGGCCAGTTCGCCGGGCCGTGTCTCCAGGTCGGAGACCAGCTCGAGCACCCTCGTGACCACCGGGTCGAGGGCGGGCAGGTCGGTCGTGGTATCCAGCAACCGTTGCGCGATGGCTTCCGATTCGCTCATAACCAGATGCTCGTAAAATGCCCTGTGGTGTTCCCCCCGGCTCAGGCGAGGATCTTGCAAAGGTCAATAAAACAGCACGCGTTCTCGAACTTCATCCCCGCGCAGGTGTCATCCCCGCGCAGCAGGCTGTATCACAGTATAAACCGCTCTCATTCTGCGACAGTCGCGCAGGCGGGGATCTCCTCCGGTTGCAACTCGAAAGAGACAAAACTCTCCAGACACAGTCTTACCCGTCTCGTGTATGAGAATCTGGTGTAAAGTAGAGGAGAGAAGGGAAGGTGGCAAGAGGGCGAGCCGATTTTCGGCAGGGAAACAGGTCCGCCGAACCATTCGCCGTGGCTCCCCACTTCGTCCTCGCTTGTGAAAAAAAGAGCAAAAATGAGGCCGCCATGCCACACCCATGCTTTCCTTGTTCTCGCTGTCTACCCCAAACGAGACGACCAGCTTCTCTGTAAGCTTTTTCATATCAAAGATATAGCCAAAGAAATGCGCTTGATTATCACGGCTGTCTTTTCCAAAAAAAAGACCGCGAGAAATTGCCAACCTCAACTCCCCGCAGTAACTTGACGGGATCAACAGACACCTCCCGGAATAGCCGGGGGTTGATTGTCCCAGTCACCAGAGACAGGCATGGCTTATGCGTGAGATTGAACAGAAACTGCTGGAGCTCAAGCAGCTCCGTGAACGAGCGCGGCTCGGCGGCGGCGAAAAGCGCATCGAGGCGCAGCACAAGAAGGGCAAATACACCGCCCGTGAACGGATCGAGCACCTGGTCGATGCCGGGTCGTTTGAAGAGTTCGACATGTTTGTGTCGCACCGCAACGACGAGCACGCGTTGACCGAGGAACAGATCCTTTCCGACGGCGTCGTAACGGGTCACGGCACCATTCACGGCCGCCAGGTGGTCATCTTTTCACAGGACTTTACCGTACGCGGCGGGTCGCTGGGTGAAATGTTCGCCCGGAAAATCGTCAAGGTGATGGACTACGCCATCCGGATGGGCGTACCGGTGATCGGGCTGAACGATTCCGGCGGCGCGCGGATTCAGGAAGGTGTGCTGTCGCTGGCAGGCTATGCGGACATTTTCCTGAAGAACGTGATGGCCAGCGGCGTAGTGCCGCAGATCTCGGCGATCCTGGGCCCCTGCGCCGGCGGCGCGGTGTACAGCCCGGCGCTCACCGACTTCAACATCATGGTCCGCGACATCAGCTACATGTTCGTCACCGGCCCGAAGGTGGTCAAGACGGTCACCCACGAGGATGTCACCCCCGACCAGCTCGGCGGCCCGGACATCCACGCCACCAAAAGCGGCGTCGCCCATTTTGTCACCGACACCGAAGACGATGTCTTCGACCTGATCCGTAAGCTGATCAGCTTCCTGCCGAACAACAATACGGAGGAGACACCGATCGTCTCCTGCGACGACCCCATCGACCGGCTGGAAGATGAGTTGAATTATATCATCCCCGATGACGCCAACCAGCCGTATGACATGAAGGACATCATCCGCACGGTTGCCGATCACGGCGATTTTCTCGAGGTGCGCCGCCGGTGGGCGCCGAACATCATCACCGGCTTCGCGCGTTTCAACGGCCGTGCGGTGGGGATCATCGCCAACCAGCCCTCGCAGCTCGCGGGTGTGCTGGACAACAAGTCGAGCCGCAAGGGCGCCGCGTTTATCCGGTTCCTTGACGCGTTCAACATCCCCGTGGTGACCTTTGTGGATGTCCCCGGCTTCATGCCCGGTACGCAACAGGAGTATGACGGGATCATCATGAACGGGGCGAAGCTCCTGTACGCCTACGCGGAGACCACGGTGCCGAAGATTACCATCATCACGCGGAAAGCTTACGGCGGCGCATACGACGTGATGAGCTCCAAGCACCTGCGCGGCGACCTGAATTACGCCTGGCCCACGGCGGAAATCGCGGTGATGGGGCCTGCGGGAGCGGTGGAGGTCCTGTACGGTAAGGAGATGAAGGATCTCAGCGCTGAAGAACGCCAGAAGTTCGTCGCGGAGAAGGAGGCGGAGTACCGGAAGAAGTACGCGAACCCGTACAACGCCGCCCGGATGGGCTACGTGGACGATGTGATCGAGCCGCGCAACACCCGGTTCCGGATCATCCGCGGGCTGGTGTCGCTGGCGGGCAAACGTGAGTTCAACCCGCCGAAGAAGCACGGGTGTATTCCGTTGTAGAGAGAACAACCGACTGTTCGTCCTCCATCCTGATGGAAGGCGAAAGGAGACGGGATGGATAGAAGGAAACAGACGCGCTTTTCTTTCCGCGGCGGCTTGGCGCTGATTGCGGGGTGGCTGCTGCTTGCGGGAGGTGCGTGGGCTCAACCTGCCGAAGCGCCGGCGCATGTGGACCGTGTCTACGGCTGGCAGGCGGTGATGGCGGGCAACGGCCTTCTCTTGATGCTGGTCGGCATCATTGTGGTGTTTTGCGCCCTCGTGACACTGGTGGTGCTGATGAAACTGCTGAAATGGTATCAGTCCAAACTGCATGCGCGGATCATGGCGAAGCAGGCGGCGGCGACCGGTACGGAACCCGAAGTCGAGGGCGACATTCCCGGCGTCTTGGTCGCGGCGATCGCGATCACCATCATCCTCGAAGAGGAGTCAATCCATGATGAGGAGTCGATGGTGCTGACGTTGCAGGCCTTGCCGAAACCGTACAGCAACTGGTGGATGCGGCGCATGATCGATCACGAGTTCGCGCGGCGGCAGCCGGCAACCCAGACCATTCAGAAGACGGTCGATCCCATTGAAGGGCATCGGGTGTAAGCGTAACGAATCCCTGTCACAGGGTGGAGATAGCGATGAAGACCTACAAGTTCAAGATTTACGGCCATGAATACGCGGCCAAGGTGATCCGGCGGGATGACGAGGAGATCGTCATCAACGTCAACGGGCAGGAATACAAGGCCTACCTGGAGCCGAAGAAGAGCTCGATCAAGGCGCGTCCCACACCGAAGCTCGATCGGCCCAAGGCGGTATATGGCGAAGGCGCGAAGACAACGTCGCCCCCCGACCAGGTCCGCGAGGTGGGCTGTGTCAAGGCGCCGTTGCCCGGGCAGGTGCTCAAGATCACCGTCAAGGAAGGCGACACGGTGAAGGCCGGCGATACAGTGATGCTCATGGAAGCCATGAAGATGCAGAACACAGTGACCGCTACGAAGCCCGGCACGGTGGACAAGATCATGGTCAACGAGGGCGATTCGGTGCTGGAAGGTCAGGACCTGATCAAGATCTCGTAACGCTCACGCTCCAGCAACCAGGTGAACGACATGGACCTGTTGACAGAATTCATCAGCTATACCGGTTTTGTCCAGCCCGGGGTATGGAAGAACCTGATCATGATCGCGGTGGGGTTGGTGTTCATCTACTTGGCGATCAAGAAGGATTACGAGCCCCTGCTGCTGGTCCCCATCGGGTTCGGTATCCTGGCGGGCAATATCCCGTACGCCATCGACGCCAACCTGCAGATCGGCATCTACGACAGCGGATCGGTGTTGAACTACCTCTATTTCGGCGTTGTGAAAGGCATCTATCCGCCGCTGATCTTCCTGGGCATCGGGGCGCTCACAGACTTTTCGGCGTTGCTGTCCAATCCCAAGCTGATGCTGCTGGGCGCGGCGGCGCAGATGGGCATCTTTCTTACACTGATCGGCGCGCTGGCGCTGGGCTTTACGCCTACTGAAGCCGGAGCCATCGGGATTATCGGCGGTGCGGACGGCCCCACGGCCATCTTCATCTCCTCCAAGCTGGCGCCACACCTGATGGGAGCCATCGCCATCGCGGCGTACTCCTATATGGCGCTGGTGCCGGTGATCCAGCCGCCCATCATGAAGCTGCTGACCAACGATACAGAGCGTCGCATCCGCATGAAGCCGTCCCGCAGTGTGCCGAAGTCGGAAAAGGTGATCTTCCCGATCCTGGGCCTGCTGGCGACCTGCTTTATCGCGCCGGCGGCGTTGCCCCTGCTGGGAATGCTTTTCTTCGGCAATCTGCTGAAGGAGAGCGGCGTGACGGACCGCCTGGCGAAAACCGCCGGGTCGTCGATGATTGATATTGTGACCATTCTGCTGGGTTTCACGGTGGGCGCATCCACCCAGGCGCAGTATTTCCTCACCCCGCAGTCGATCTACATTTTCGTGCTGGGCGCGGGCAGTTTCGCCGTCGCCACCGCCTGCGGCGTGATGGGCGCGAAGCTGATGAATTTGTTCCTGAAGGGCGACGCCAAAATCAACCCGTTGATCGGCGCGGCGGGGGTGAGTGCGGTGCCTGACAGCGCGCGTGTGGTGCAGCAGGTGGGACGGCAGTACGAACCTGACAACTACCTGTTGATGCACGCCATGGGGCCGAACGTGGCCGGGGTGATCGGGTCGGCCACTGCGGCGGGTGTGCTGCTGTCCTATTTCCTGTCGCAGTAGCACGGACGTCCCGTCCGTGAAAAGAGTCGGTTTTGCCTGGATTCCCGCTTGCGCGGGAATGAGAGTTGCACGAGCGAGACGCCCGTGCTACAATCAATACCTCACGCTCGCGGGTGAAACTGCCTGTGCACCTCGCGCATGAAGTCCTGCTCCACGTGGGTGTAGATCTGTGTTGTGGAAATGTCGGCGTGGCCCAGCATCTCCTGTACGGCGCGCAGATCCGCGCCGGCCTCGATCAGATGGGTGGCGAAGGTATGCCGGAACACATGCGGCGTGACATGCACCCGCAGTTTCAACGGCTCCGCATACGACCGGATGATCTTGTACACCGCGTCGCGTGTTAAGGGACGGCCCCGAATAGACAGGAACAACGCCCCGCCGTCATCGTTGTAGTCCCTGGTGAGCGCCGCCCGGTGGCCGTCGAGGAGATACCGGTCACGGATCCAGTACACGGCCGTGTCACCGATGGGAACCAGCCGTTCCTTGGCCCCCTTGCCGAACACGCGGATAAAGCCGTCGTTCCAGAACCCGTCACGCAGCTTGAACCCCACCAGTTCGCTGACACGCAGCCCGCAGGCCCACAGCATCTCCAGCAGCGCCCGGTCACGTACCCCGCGCGGGTCGCCGGTGGAGGGCGCTTCCACCAGTTGCTGCGCCTGGTCAACCGTCAGATAGGTAGGTAGCTTACGGGTGCGGCGCGCGGCCCGGATGCCCACCGACGGGTCCCGGTCGCACAGTTCTTCGGCGGCGAGGAACCTGTGGAAATGACGAATGGCGCTGGCGGCCCGAGCGCGGGAGCTCTCCGCCAAATCCAGTTCTTTCAACAGGGACAGATGTTCGACGATATGCTGCTTTTCCACACGGTTGGCCCTGTCGATTCCGAACCGGTCCTTCAGGTCGGCGATGTAGCGCAGCAGGTCACGCCGGTAGCCGTCGACCGTGTGCTCGCTGCGGGTTCGCTCCAACCGCAGGTGACTCAGGAATTCTTCCAGCTCGTCAAACACCGATCACACCTTTCCTTCATGAATAAGCGACCTCAGTGTCCGAATATAGTCCGGCGTGGTTCCGCAGCAGCCGCCGACCAGCGCCAAGCGTCCGGTCAGCACCGCCGCCACCGCCCGCGCCCACTCGTCCGGTCCTTCCGGCCAGATCAATCCCGAAGCGCTTTCCACGGGTACGCCCGCCGACGGGGAATACGCCAGCGGCCCGGAGACCCAGTTTGAGATAAAACGGATCAGCTCCCTCATCTGCACTGCGCCATCACCGCAATTCACTCCCACCATCGCGGCGCCTTTCTCTTCGGCGAGTTGCAGGCTGGTCCGCAAATCGTCACCGGCGAATGTCTTCCACGCCGTCGGTCCCTGAACTGGATGGTAGGAAACGAGAACCTTGACCTGTTGATCTCCGGTGTCAAGCGCGGCTTTCAGCGCCAGCAGGGCTTCGTCCCGGCTCAAGGCGGACTCCACCATCAGCCAGTCTGCGCCAGCCTCCAGCAGCCAGCGAGCCTGCCTGCGGTAGCCTTCGAACACCTCTTCCCGCGGTGGCGGTTTTGGCGAGGTCAACCCCGCCGGCCCCAGAACGCCCGCGACAACCCCGTCTTCGCGCGCAATGGTCCGCAGCGCATGCACCGCGGCGCGGTTGAGCTCCTCCGCCCGGTCTTCGAGTCCACAGGCCGCCAGCCGCAACGGGTGCGCACCGAACGTATTCGTTTGCAACCAGTTCGCCCCGGCATGACGGTAGTCGCGAGCGAGCCGCGAGAGGGCGCCCGGATCGCTCAAAGTGATCTCTTCGGGACACCTTTGCCAGGAATAGCCCATCTGTTTCAGACAGGTTCCGACAGCCCCATCACCAAGGATCAGTCGCTCCCTGATCCAGCCGGGCGCTTCTGGTTTGCCGATGTGTTCCGGTTGCATGGGCTTTTCTTGTCGAGGTCTTAACCTGATGTAGTTGCGAGCCATCTGATTTCGTACGGTTATTTCACGAGTATTCATGCTTCGTCAACTTAACCCTTTCTATATACAGACTGTTGCACAATAGGAACCGATCTCATCCCAGCGAAGCAGACTGTCGCAGAATCAAACCCACTCTCATTCCAGCGAAGGCTGGAATCCAGACAAGGTGCAAGAATATAATAAGTTA
>CAZYOC010000186.1:0-9173 GCA_964648415.1 uncultured bacterium
CAACAAGCTGCCCGGGGCAGATATCGCTCATAGCACGTGAAACGATCCACTAGTCCGGTTCCAGCTCTAACAAGACATTGTTTGCAAGCATCCCTTTAATTCTATAACCGCAAACACATCCGGCGTCATTCATCGCTGTTTATAATTTCAGACCGCCGGTTTGGTGAATTCTTACGTCCACCCTTCCTTCGATATCCGCCCCAGAATATCGGACTTGGTCCAGTGCACATCGTTGGCGTCGGCTTTGATTTGCCGGATGGGGGACGCGCTGATGTATTCGTTGGCGATCCGGTTCCGGATGCCCCGTCCCACGGCGGCGACAGGTACAAAGCCGAAGGGCATGGTGCTGATCACAATGACGAGCGCCACCAGGAAGCTGGTGTTCGACAGCAGCAGACTCAAAAACAGGCTGATAGTCACAACCACCCAGACCGCGATGCTGATTACAGTTGCCCGGCGTTGCTTTTCCTCTGCTTTCTCCAGCAATTCCTTGTTGTACCGGCTGATTTCTTCGCGACGCTCCTGCGACATCTCCTCCAGCATTTCCTCGATCAGGTTGGGATATCCCGGCACGATCTCCGGGATGGTCTTGGACATGATCGCCTGCATTTCCGCATTGCTTGTCTTGTTGAGCGACTCCCTCAATGCATGAATACGCTCCCTGAAGCGTTGCAGTTCGGAGCTCTGTTCGTTCAAGCCATAGAACACAACGATTTGGTTGATCTTCTCCAGTTTATTGAGCACCTCCTCTACCGACGTGGTCCATTCGCTACGGGTATCATTCAGGATGGCCACCAGCTCTTCTTCAACGTTGGCGAAACCGGAATCCACGATCGCATAGGAGAACAACTCGGGCGAGTCTGGAAAGATGTTCTGAATGATATGCATGGCGTCCTGCTTCTGGCCATTGAGCACCAGGTTGCGCGCCATGGCGTAGTTGATGGCATCATTGTCCATGCCCAGCCCCTGGAGACGGCGATACGCGCGCAGAGCATTGGCGTAATTCTGATCGGTCTCATGCACCTTGATGATCAGTTCGATCAGCAGCGTGCGGTAATGCTCAGCGTGTTCCGGCGGGAGAAAGCCCAGGCCGCGATCAAAGCACTGCTGGGCTTCTTTCGTATCGCCCATCATCAGGTACGCATAGCCCAGCACCAGTGTCGCCGGGAAAAACCGCGGGGCCATCTTCTGGGTGTGTTTCAGCACATTGATGCCGATATCATAATCTTCACGGTCAATGGCCGCTTCGCCCTGGGCGAAGAACTCCGCCGCCTTCTCCGTAACATCCATGCAGATCTCATCATACGTGCGAGTAAGGCGATCCAGGTCGTACCGGACATGTGTTCGATCGGGAGGCAATAACTCCAGCAAATCGAGCACACGCTGGAGACTCAAGTTGAACGGATCCTTGACTGCATCAAGGAAGTGTTCCGTGTCTTGCTTTAACTTCTCGGCGGTCGCTTCAAGCTCGTTGGCGATTTCGGGGGGCGTCTCCGGGTTGCGCCGCTTCAGTTCAAACGCATTGAGCCACTTGTCCGCGTTTTCACGGACTCGCTTCACCAGTCGTTGCTGGATGGTGTTGCTTGGCCCTTCCATGCCGTCTTACTCCTTGGAGGGATCGGGCGACGCTTCCGCCAGATCCGTTAATCCCATATTCATGCTTTCCATACCACGCGCCAGATTATACTGGAACCGGCGGAAAAAATACTTGCTTAACAGACCGGTAAAACGCAGCTTCTGGATAAACTGGATCCTATCCTTCTCTATCGGTTGAAGTTCAAAAGAATGAACCCCGTCTAGTATTCCCGGAATTCCCAGATGAAACTTCCAGGTTAGCTGTTCAGAAGGATAAAATTCGATGATACGGCCATGGAGAAACAACTCCCATACCCCTGGCGCAGTCAAGCGAATCCGAATCGCCTCATCTTCTTCAACTTCGCCCCCGGTGAGTTGGAAAAGGGTGTTCCATTCCGAATAGGAATCCAATTGCTGGAGTTTTTCCCAGACAAGTTCTGCGGAAGCGGCGATAGCACAATCGGTGTAGAGGGCGCGTTTCACTTATTCTCCCCGTTGAAGGCGCGAAACTCGCTACAATATAGGGATTCCAAGCGGAATATGCACAGCCGCCCTTCTATTTTTTACCCAAGCTCTTACGGGCGCGGAAGCTGGGAGCCGCATTGGCATCTCGCCATTGCGCAGGGCCGGTTCTTCCCCTAGACTCCGGTTCACCTTCAACCCTGAAAGACAGTATGGACGCACCAATCCCACATCTGGGCGAGATCCTCGCGCTGAGCACCGCCATGGTCTGGGCGTTCGCCGTGATTCTGTTCAAGCGCAGTGGCGAAACCGTAGGCCCCATGGCGCTCAACCTGTTCAAGAATACCTTCGCCATGGTGCTGATTCCACCCACCATGCTGGTGTTCGGCATGGAGATCTTCCGTAGCGTTCCCATCAACGACTACCTCTGGATGTTCGCCAGCGGAGCATTGGGCATCGGTGTGGCCGATACGCTCTTTTTCAAGAGCCTCAACCTGCTGGGAGCGTCACGCTCGGCCATCGTTGATTGCCTTTACAGCCCCTTCATCATCGCCATCTCCATCCCCTGGCTGGGAGAAAGCCTGACCCTGCTGCAACTGATCGGGGTGCTCTTCATCGTCTCCGCCGTGCTGGTGGTGGGCTGGGAAAAGGAGACCGGAAATATCACTCGCGGCCAGCTTATCCTGGGCATTGTCCTCGGGGCGCTATCACAGGCGCTGATGGGGGTGGGTGTGGTGATGATCAAGGAGCTGCTGGAACGCTCCCCCCTGTTCTGGTCCATCGAGATGCGGCTCGTCGGCGCGGCGATCATCCTCGGGCCGGTGCTCTATTTCGATAAGCGGCGGCACGCCATCCTCGTCTCCTTCACCAGACCCGCCAACCTGAAATTCATGCTCCCCGGCGCGTTTCTCGGCACTTACATCGCCCTGATGCTCTGGCTGGGCGGCATGAAGTACACCCAGGCCTCCACCGCCTCCGCACTCAACCAGATGTCCAACGTCTTCATTTTCATCTTCGCCGCCCTGCTCCTCAAAGAGCGCATCACCCTCCCCCGCCTCGTGGGCATCGCCATGGGGTTCGCCGGCGTCTACATGGTCACCGGCGAGAAACTCCTCTGGACCGCTGGGATCCTGCCGAAGTTGCACCAGTTCGTGAGCAGCTCCGGGGTTTTCTAACCCGAGTATTTCATTGAAAAGGGGACTGCGACCTTTTCACAGCGCACCACACGTCCTGACCCTTCCGCAACCGAGACGGTTTGGCCCGGTTTGCATTTGCCCCTCAACCCATTTGCCATGCTCGGAGGGTCAACGGTTCTCATTCCGCCCCCTTGCGCCGATTGTTAGCTGCGTCTAATTTGCCTTTCAAGAAACAAAACAAACAACCACCCTGACAGGAAATGTCATCCCGGTCAGCCTGAAGCCGAAGCGGCGCAGCAGGCTGGCATAAGGGAATCCTTCATACATGAATGGAGAGCATCATGGCGGGACATCAGAAGGCGCTTTTCGATTCGCAGCGCACACCGGCGAACCGGCTGCTGAGCCCGTTCCAGGAATTCGCCCGGATGGACGCCGCCGGCGGGCTGGTGCTCATGGGCGCCATGGTCGCCGCTTTGATTATTGCAAATTCGCCGCTGTCTGAGCTGTATCAGACGCTGCTCGCGAAGAAAATCACCGTGGGTTACGGGAGCTGGAAGATCGCCAAGCCGTTGCTGCTGTGGATCAATGACGGATTGATGGCCATTTTCTTTTTTGTGGTCGGCCTGGAGATCAAGCGGGAAATCCTGACGGGTGAGCTGCGGGGCGCCCGCAAGGCGGCGTTGCCCGCGGCGGCGGCGCTGGGCGGCATGGTAGCGCCCGCTCTCTTTTATGCCGCCTTCAACATCGGCGGACCGGGCGCTGACGGCTGGGGCGTTCCCATGGCAACCGACATTGCGTTCTCGCTGGGCGTACTGTCCCTGCTGGGAACCCGCGCGCCACTCTCACTCAAGGTCTTCCTCACCGCCCTCGCCATCGTGGACGACCTGGGCGCCATCCTGGTCATCGCCCTTTTCTACACGGAAAAAATCGCCCTGATTGCCCTGCTTGTCGCGGGGATCGCATTCCTGGTCATGATTGTCCTGAACCGCATGGGCGTGAAGAACTCCATCCCTTTCCTGCTGGTCGGTATCGTTATGTGGGTGGGGATGCTGAAGTCGGGCGTCCACGCCACCATCGCCGGTGTGCTCGCGGCATTCACCATTCCGACAACCACCTTGATCGATTATGGTTTATTGAAGGCGGGTATGCGGAAACTCGTTGACGGGATTGGGGATTCCGACAAGCCGGAGTTGCTCTTGCATGAGACGTCGCACCATTTGCATCACGCAGCCCTGCTGTCAGGCAGCCTCCTTCACCGTCTCGAGCACATGCTGCATCCCTGGGTGGCGTTCTTCATCATGCCCGTGTTTGCGCTGGCCAACGCCGGCATCGCGCTGAACCCGGAGAGCTTCACCACCCTGCTTCAGCCCATCGGCCTGGGCATTCTGCTGGGACTGATCGCCGGAAAGACCATAGGCATTACCCTCTTCTCCCTGGCGGCGGTCAAGCTCGGCCTGGCGGATTTCCCCAAGGGGTTCGGCCTGGGCCAGCTCATCGGCGTGTCGCTGCTGGCGGGCATCGGGTTCACTATGAGTCTGTTTATCGCCAATCTGGCGTTCACCGATCCGGTACTGCTGGAGCAGGCGAAGATGGCGGTGCTGACGGCCTCATTGATCGCCGGCGTGGGCGGGTTCTTCCTGCTGAAGATGGTGCTGCCGAAACAGTAGGGCTATCTGCCCCGGGCAGCTTGTTGCGAACGGCAGGATTTCCCACTGCAGGGAGCGATGAACGCTAACTTCCGAGGCATGAACCGCTGATTGATCGCTGCCCGGGGCAGAAGCAGTGAGTTCCCGGGCCACCAGTCCGGGACCTGCACGGTTTTACATCATGGGTTGAGAACGCTATCTTGCGGGTGACACTGCGAACCCAACGACACCATGGCGATGGACAAAGAACTCTTTCTCGCACAGGCAAAACTGTTCCGCAAGTACGGCGAAACCATGAACCACCTCCAGCAGATGGAAGGCGGCCTGGAGGTGTTGATCGAACTACTGGGCGCTGTTACAGACCGTGAGGTCCGCAGCAGCGCCAACGAACCGGTCGCCGTAGAGGATCTTGAGGAGTTGCTGCACGCGGCGGGCCTGAAGGATACCCAACTGGCGGACACGGTGCAGCAGGCGCGTGACGACCACCGTGAGCTGGCCTGGCGTTTCTTCCGGGATCACGGCGACGCACTGGATTCGCGGCCGCTGGTGGAACGGGTGACACGCTTGCTGGAAGACATCCAGAGCCGGGTAACACAAGCCAACTACGCGGTGTTCGATACGGTTCACCTGCTGCTGAACCGTCACGGGACCATGTTGAAACTGGACGACATGACCTCCCAAACCGGGGCGCTGCAACAGTCCACCCGGCGGCAGACCTCAGCTGAGAAGGACGACAACATCATTCCACTGCACCCGGGAGATGGAGAAAGCTAGCTTTCTTTCTCTTCTTTCTTCTTGTCCCGCAACTGTTTAAAAAACGCCTTCAACAGGTGCGCACATTCCGCCTCCATCACGCCGGACGTGACCAGAAAGCGATGGTTCAAGCTGGGATCGTCATGCACCCGGGCGATGGACCCGCAGGCCCCGGCCCCGGGGTCAGGCGCTCCATAAACGACTCGTTCCACCCTCGCCAGCACCAGCGCCCCGGCGCACATGGTGCAGGGCTCGAGAGATACATACAGCGTCACCCCCTCGAGCCGCTTGTCCCTCAGCGCATCGGCGGCCGCGGTGATGGCCTCCATCTCGGCGTGCGCGGTGGGATCGTGCAGCCCCTCCACCCGGTTCCGGCCGCGTCCCAACACGACACCATCCTTCACCGCCACCGCGCCGATGGGAGCCTCGCCCGCTTCATACGCCTCCCGCGCCAGCACCAGCGCCTTGCGCATGTAGCTCTCGTCCAGATTGATCATCTGTTTCCTGTTTTGTTGAATATCCTTCTCGAAAAGCAGCCATCGAAAACGTACATTAGAAGGAAACACATCCCAACGCAAGCGAATGAGCTGGAGGGTAACGATGCGCTCCACATTTGGACTCCCCGGAATCCTGATAGCGCTGCTGTTCGTGGGCTCCGCCGCAGCGCAGTCCCTCGATCCCGCCGGCGAGGAGAAATGGAGCTGGCCGTTGGACGCCACCGGGTCCGGCTGGGCCTGGATTCACATGGGACGCGACACGTTGACCAGTTACGATTACGGGTCCGAGACGCTGATGGAATTCGGACGCGGCTATGGCCACCGGATCTGGGTCGGTGTGCGGTATCGTGGGGCGGCGCGCTACACCGCCGGCTCCAGCGTCACTCCCTTCGACCCCCAATTCATCGACTCCTTTCAGATCCTCTCCTGGCGCTGGGGCTGGCAACCGAAACGCGAGGTGTTTGTCCATCTGGAACGGGTCTGCTATCACCTGATCGACAAACACCGTTCTCACGCCACCTGGCTGACTCGATCCCAGATCGGTATCGGCACCCATAGCCCGGCGGAGGACGCGTTGCCCCCCTGGCGCGCCTGGAAGACGAAGAAGCTGCAGGTCGATGGTTTCCTGGCAGGCGGCCCGTACCTGCACGGCGGCCCGCAAGAGCTGCTCGGCAACGCCGACTACTGGCAATGGGACACCAGCTTCATGGTGTCGGTCACGGTTCCGGTGCGCAAACGACTGCTGGTGGAAGGCTGGATCGACTGGCGGCGCCTGTGGATGTCTCCGGCGGCGGCGGAACCTCATTACGACCGGGGCGAGGCCAGAGTGGGAATCATCGTACAGAGCGAAAACGGCGGTTGGCGGATGTTCCTGGGTTGGGGCCTGCATGATGATTTCGCCTGGAATCCACGTCCTACAGGGGGAAGGTACGGGTTCGGGTATTGGTTTTAATAGTTACGCCTGCAACAAGACAAGAACAATAATCAGTACCGCGAAGGCCAGCAGCACCCAGACCACCCATTTGCCGCCGACGTCGGATTCCATCTCGATGGGCGCCATCAGGTCGTTTTCTTCTTCCACCGCTTCAATAATCTCGTGGGCCAGTTGATAATCCTCGGGCGGAACGAACACCTGCACCCCTCGCACCATCTGGAGGGGCGGATACATACTGCCGCCGTCATCCTTGATCAGCCACGCTTCGATTCCCTGATCCTCCAGCTTTGCGATCACCATGCGGGCTTCCAGCTCACTCTGGAATGTGCCCAGCAGGCGCGAGTTTTCAGGCTGCGGCGGACTCATGGCTAAAAGGGATTCTTTAATGTGACGCCCAGGCCATAGTAGATCCCGGAGAAATCAAAGATCAGCTCACGCTTTACGGTGGTTGTGGCGTACTCCTGCATAATGCGATCATGGTAGGTGTTGGCGCCGTCGAGCAGAGTACCCCGGAAATCCTGCGCCTGGGATTTGCGGTAGCCGACATGAGCGTCGATGGAGATGTACTGGGTGGCGTTGTAGCGCACTTTGCCCCAGAACCGCTGCACGTTGAAATCAGTGTCGGCGGAATGGTCATAGCGATACGGTTGGCCGTTGAAACTTTCTTCGTAGCGCTGGTGCGCATGTGCGGACGCCGGCCCAAGAGCGCCGTAAATACCGACCTCAAGCCAGGATGTGATGGGTTGCACGTAGCCGATGTAGAAGAGGTATTCCTTGACCGCGCCCTCAACCATGTATGTCGCATCGAAACTGACAAACGGATTCTCCGCGGCCTCTGTCGAAATTGACCGATTGGCCTGGTAGATGCGGGAATACATGAGACCTGCATGAAAGCGCCACCAGTAGACGCCGAAATTGATATCCAGGATGGGGCTGCGATCAAATTCGTTGTCGGTGGCATGGGCGAGATCCAGCATGGTCCCGATAGAGGTATCCCAGTCACGCCGAACTTCCCGCTGATCATACTTGATATGCCCCATATCCAGCCGGCCGAAATGATAGATGCCGCCCAGCTCCAGGCCCCAGGACGCGTTTTGGACCTCTTCGGCGAGATCAAACGCAAACGTCGTCGGCGCCGCTGCCATGAGCAGCATCCACACCATCAGTCCCACTGTAAACCGTCGCATGCTCCCTCCGCTATCGGATGCTCACAACCCAGCATTGTAGATAATGTAGAGACTGGGCAACCCATATGCCAGTGCTGGCGAGCGTCACACCGGCTCTAGGTATTGAAAATGTTCAAACTAGATGAGTATCCCTACCTCCATACGTAGCAGATCGCTACACTGTTTCGGCGCTGGATGTAGCAAAGCAGAGAGGCGTGCTCCAGTAAGCAGGCCCTGGTCCTCCTTTCACCTTCTTGCCGAGCCGAGTGTAACACCCTGCCGGAGCCTGTACTTGCACTGCTTGCTCGCGCCCACATCCGCCTCCACGAGAAAGCTGGCACATGCGTTGCAAGAACTGCGAGCAAGTCCGATCAGTGGAGCCGCGAACGAAACTGAGGAGGAAGCACCATGAAGACGTTCCGTGTGATTACGATGGTTGCGTTCGCGCTCACATTAACCGCCACAGCGATGGCGGGGCCGCATCCCAGTGCGCGAGTCGATTTTCCAGTCACCGATCCCTACGTTGACCCCCTGTTTGATTTGGTAGAGAATCCGTTGGGCTGCACCCTGGTGGACCCTGATGTGGCCAACGGCGGTGGCGGCATGGACCCAACGCTGGTCGATCCTCGTCTTGGCCGCGACTGGACCCCGGTACCGCTGGAATGGATGACACCCGTACCCGGCGAGACCTGCATTCCCATGACGGATGACGCACTGGACCTGACAAAAAACAAAGTACCCTTTACCGTAGACTGGACACCGAAATAGGAGACAGCACACAACCAACACACTCCGTGGAGATCCTTGGCGGAATTGTCAGCAAGCAACCCAACACCAACACCAACTTCCCTCCAATTCCGCAACCAACCTCCACCAACCGGAAAGCCGGGCCCTGGCCCGGCTTTTTTGTGTTTACTGATGCTTAAGAGCTCTATCTCAATAGCCCGCATATACAGGCTGTTGCACAATAGGAACCGATCTCATTCCAGCGAAGGCTGGAATCC
>CAZYOC010000187.1:0-9044 GCA_964648415.1 uncultured bacterium
AATTCACCCAGTTCTCCCAGAAGATCACCGGTTCGAAAACCATGCGCCGCATATTTCGGGTTCAGCTTTGCTGCATTTGTACATCTTGTCAAACGGATTACCGTTCTTCTTCTGCAATGTGCGCGTGGCAAAGGACGATGTCCGTTCCATGTCCGCGATGATGCAGTAAATGAAGTTGCCTTTCCGCCTGTCACGCTTCCGCACAAAATGCTTTTCGACATACTCCTGCTTCGCACCATTCTTCCCGCCATCCACCGACGGCCACCACCGGGCTGTATTACCTGGTTACGCCGGACGATCGCCTGGATGTGAAGGGCTACATGACCGTCGTGACATTGGGGGCCATCGCGGGGTTCGGGGTGACGTGGAGCGGTGTTCGAGACGAGGCGGCGGTGGATACGGCTGCGTTCCAGGACACTCCTGAAATCCGTGTGCAGGTGTCGCCGGAGAATTATTTTCTGGGTGGATCATCGGATTTGCCGCCACAGGTTCGGTCGCAATTGCACCTTGTGAGGGTGGGGATTCTGTTTTAGTCCGTACACATCGGCCCCTGTTTCAGCTCGGCGACATCCTTGCCTTCGAGGACGACGATAGTGTCCTGAGGGGCGATCACGGTTGGCTTTTCGCAATCGATGGGAAGCACGACCGAGCCGGGTTTGACGACGAACAGCGGCAGCAAATCCGGGTTCTCGTCAGCGAAATCGCGGCCGTTCGTTCGTTCTTCCACCTGCCGTGTGTGAACTTCCGCACCATTTTTAATCAGTCGTTCCAGGTTGTCGCCGTTGCCTCGCGGGCAGAAGAGGATGCGGCCCCGGAGCTGGGGCGAGACCTTTTCGCTCGGTTTTTCTTTCTCGTCCGTATGCGATACCGGGGGCAGTTGATAGACCGATTGCCGGTCGAGCACCTCGGTCAGGTGCAGCGCCGCCAGCGAATTGACCTCGTCGTTGGTGGTCATCGCCGCCGCCATACCGATCCCGTCGATATCCAGCTCGTGTACCGTGTTCTCCGCCAGCAGGTTGGTCTTAACGGCGTCCAGACCCTCTTTCCGAGCCAGCTCCACATGCCGCCGGTTGTTGTCCACCACCACGACATAACCGCCGGCCTCTTTAACCTTGACGGCGATGCGACGTGTCCAGTGTTGTGCGCCCACGATCAGCAGGCCCTTGGGGTCGGGCGCGACCACGCCCAGCAGCTTGGCCACGGGACGCGCGCTGAGGCTATACACCACCACCGTGGCGGTGATCACCAGGAAGGTGAGCGATATCAACACGCCGGCCTCTTCCATGCCATTGTTGACCAGCGCCAGACCGAAGGCGGAGACCACAGCCGCCGAGACAATTCCGCGCGGGGCCATCCAGCCGATGAAGAGCCGCTCCTTCCAGGTGAGCGATGAGCCGATGGAGGACGCGAATGCCACGACAGGCCGGATCACCAGGATCAGCACCGCGACAAACGCCAGAGCGGGCCAACTCAGGTTCTGAATGTCCTCCACCGTAATCCGCGCCGCCAGGATAATGAACAGGCTGGAGATCAGCAGCAGCCGCAGGTTTTCCTTGAACTCGATGATATGCTTGACCTGCTGGCGCTTCTGGTTGGCGAGGATCACACCCATCACGGTGACCGCCAGCAGCCCGGCCTCGTGCTGGATCATGTTGGCGGCCATCAACGCGCCCACCACCAGACCCAGCGACAGGGGATTCTGTAGAAAATCAGGCGCCAGGTCGTGCTCGAGCATGTAATAGAGAATGGCCGCCGCCACCGCGCCCACCAGGCTGCCCGCGCCGATGGTCTTCAACAGGCCCAGCGCCATCTCCGGCACGTTACCGCTGATATTCCCCGCCATGATCTGCTCGAACACCAGCACCGCCAGGATCGCGCCGACGGGATCATCCAGGATGCCCTCCCACTTGATCACCGAGCTGATGTGCCGCTTGGGCCGTACCGAACGGAGAAGCGGCCCGATCACAGTCGGCCCGGTCACTGTGAGCACCGCACCCAGCAGCACCGACAGTTGCAGGCCCAGATCCAGCAGGAAATAAGCGGCCGTCGACCCGAGCACCCATTGCACCAGAACGCCTACGGTGATCAGGTTGCGGACCACGTCGCTGTGGGTCTTGATCTCGCTGAACCGCAGGCTGAGCCCGCCCTCGTAGAGAATGACCGCGACAGAGACCGATACGATAGGAAAAAGGAGGTCGCCGAACAGCTTGTCCGGATCGAGCAGGCCCGTGACCGGCCCCGCCAACAGCCCGAATCCCAGCAGCAGGAGGATGGAAGGCAGGTTGAATTTCCAGGCGATCCACTGCGCCACCAGGCCGAACAGCAGGATGCCCGCGATCAGGTAGAGTTGGTGCTCGCTCATGAGGATATGTTAATCTGTCCGAACGCCGTATGCAACGCAAGAGCTCAAGCTTTCAAGCGTTGAGAAGCAGGGTGACCCGGACCGAGGGCGATCCGGGCCTGTCGGATGGGACTGTATAGATTACTGGACAACTATGTACTCTGAGAGACCATGGCAATAGCTTGGATTTTTAAAAATAATGAGTCACCCGGATTGAGATCGGCATCCGGGTGTTTATATTGACAGGGGACGCTTTGACTTGGAGGGATTGATGATACGCTTCATGCTTGCCTGCCTTTTGCTCTGCCTGGCATCGACCGTTCACGCTGCCATCCACTACGTTCCCACAGAGTATGCAACCATCCAACTCGCGGTCAACGCGTTGTCGGATGGGGATACCATCCTGGTCGAGGAGGGAGCGTATGAGGAGAATGCGGTTGCCGAGGGCTACACGTTCACCCTGGCGAGTGAGTTTCTGCTGGACGGGGATTCTACTCACATCGACGCCACCGTGCTGCAGTCGCTTGCGGATGATGACTATCATGCGCCTTTGCGGGTTTTCCTGGATGACAACGACAGCGTGCGGGTGTGCGGTTTGACAGTTACCGGCGGCCGGTTGAACCCGAATGGCGACGGTTACGGCTCCAATTATGGCGGCGGGATTTTCATCAACGGCGGCAAGGCGCTGGTGGAAAACTGCGTGGTGTATGGCAATGTGGCCTATCGCGGCGGCGGGATCGCGTTCTACGAGACCGAAGGTGCTATTAAAAAGTGCCGGGTTTACGAGAATCAAAGCGGCGGCCACGGCGGCGGGATCTATGTGTTTCTGAGCGAGGGCGACCTGGACCGGATCGCGCATCTGGACATTGACCGGAATAAGATCTACTCCAACACGCCGGTTGCAGGCCGTACGCTTTCTTTGGGCGGTGGGATCTGTATCGCTGGTGAAATCGCCATCGCCGGAACCATCCGCCGCAACATCATCGAGGAGAACGTAGCCACAAGCAGGGGAGGCGGCATCGGGTTCTACCTCCATCCCTGGTGGGACGAAAACGTCTGGGAGATCAAAGAGAATACCATCGCCGAGAACCGGTCCGAAGAACACGCCGGGGTGAGGTTATGGGGTGTCATGTCGGTCGACTTTCACCACAATCTGGTCAGAGAAAACAACGCGTACGAGATGTGGGGCAGCGGTATCAGCCTGCTCAACGCCTGCAGCTTCAACAACTCCATTCATCACAACCACTTCATCGACAATTACGGGTATATTGGCGGCGTGGTTTTCACCAGCGCCGATTGCCACATCTACGACAACATCTTCTTTGAGAATCAGGCACGCTGTATACCAGCCATTCTTGTAAAGACCAACAGCGTCAGTGACACGGGGCGTGTGATCGAGGTGGACCACAATGTCTTCGCCGATCAGGAATACAGCGAAGAAGCGCCGGGAAGCTATATCGCCGCTGTATCCATCCTCCAGCACAACAACTACATTCGCCTTGATAACAACGATTTTATCGGCAACTTGAGCTTCGCTGCGGGGCATTACCAGGATGAAGAGTGGTTGCGTCCCCGGGGATTAATAACCGCTGGAAACAACTACTGGGGCCATCCCAGCGGGCCGTATCACGCCGACCTGAATCCAAACGGTCAGGGCGATACCGTGCGCACGAACCTGGACATCCTGCCCTTCCGCACCGAACCGGCGACGGGACCGGAAAACATCGAGCTCTTTTACCCGGAGAACAACAGAGAATTCACGCCGGATGGAGTGTTCTTCTGCTGGAGCCGTGCGGAAGATGCGACCACCTTTTCTGAACCGGTTTATGGACTCCAACTTTCTTACACCAATGACTTTGAAGAAGTCATGGAACATCCGTCACGGCTGGACACGACCATCACCCTGCAAGGCCTGCAACCCGGACAAGATTACTACTGGCGCGTGTATGCGGAGGATACGTTTGGATTGCGCGGCTATTCCGATATCCGCTTCTTCACCACGGATGTGGAGGAAAGCGACGAAACCATGCTGCCGGAACGCTGGGAGTTGAGCGAGCCCTACCCGAACCCGTTCAACAGAGAAGTCCGGTTTGAGGTGGCGGTGCCGGAGACGGGTGATATGCGTGTTGAGGTGTTTGACGTGCTGGGACGCAAGGTGACGACGCTGCACAACGGTCGCCTGACCGCCGGGTATCACGGTTTCTCCTGGTCTGCAAACACGGCGGCCGGGATGTACTTCATCCGTCTTTCCACGGCTGCGAGCGTCACCGCGGAGCGGAAGGTGTTGTATGTACGGTGATTCACAGTGCTTTAGATGGTGGATCTCTACGCATCTGAAAGTCAGCCCGCATTAAAGCGCCACGTGGAACAGCAGCCCGAAGAAGTGAGACAGGCTGCCCCCCAGCACGAACAGGTGCCAGACGGTATGGTGAAAGGGGAAGGTGCGCCATACATAGAAGATCACGCCCAGGGTGTAGCACGCGCCTCCGATGGCCAGCCAGAGGAGGAAGCCGGTGGGAGCGGCGGCCAGCATGGGTTTAATCGCGATGACAATCAGCCAGCCCATCGCCAGGTAGATCAGCACCGACAGCACCTTGAAGCGTCCCACGAACAGGATCTTGAACACCACGCCGAGAATCGCCAGCCCCCAGATCACCCCGAACAGCGACCAGCCCCAGCCGCCGCGCATGATGGTCAGCAGGATCGGCGTATACGTGCCGGCGATCAGCAGGTAAATGCTGGCGTGATCCATCAACTTGAAGAACCGCTTGAGCTTTTCGTCGCGGAAACCGTGGTACAGGGTCGAAGCGGTATAGAGGAGGATGAAGCTGGCTCCGTAGATGCTGAAACTGACCACCGCCCAGGTGTCGCCCTTGCGTGCGGCAAGCACCACCAGCAACACCAGCGCCACCACACCCAGCAAAATGCCAATACCATGTGTGATGGCGTTGGCCATTTCTTCACGGTCGCTTTGGGTGCGCCACTGCATGGGTGGTTGTTTTCTCGTGGACACGGCTGATCTCTGGTGTATGGTATCGTTTTGGAGGAATGCAATGTAGGGGCCGTGCCGACTGAAAACCACCGGCGACAGTTCGAATCGCCCCGGAGCCGTTTGCCACACAACGAGCCCCGCTGTCGTGTGCCGTCTACTCGACCGGTTTGGCGGCGGCGATGTCCTTCGGGCCGAGAATGCCGCCGGACAGCACACATTTCAGTGCTTCGCTGACCGGCCAGCCGGGGTCACGCACCTGCGTTTTCCGGACCAGCACCAGGTTGCCCGTGGCGGGGTTGGGCGGCAGCGGGATGTATACCTTCAGGTAAGTGGTGTTCTCCGCGCGATCTGTGATCTCACCCGTTACAAAGCCCACCGCCCACATGCCCGGCTTCAGGTATTCCACCAGCACCGCCTTCTCGAACACCTGATTAGTGGGCAACGATAATGTGGAGGAGAGCTGCTTGCCCAGGTTGTAAACCACACGGATCATCGGGATCTTATTGCTGATTCGGTCAATCATGGCGATCAGCTGCCGTCCCAACGTCATGCTCGCCAGCCACCCCAGCAGGAAGAGCAGGATGATCAGCAGCAGGATACCCATACCGGGAAAGGAGAACCCGGTGAGGCGATCGATCAGCAATACGATACGCTGGTCGATCTGTTTGTACAGGAAATAAAGGACGAATGCGGTCAACCCCAGGGGCGTGATGGTCAACAGCCCCCGGAAGATGTAGGTCTGGATCTTTTTTATAACCTGTCGCATGGTCTCCTCCCGGGATTGGTGTTGAATGGACAAGGTACGGCCTATTGGGGCGGAATGTTCCGTATCTTCGGGTAGTATTTTCGGAGCTGGAATAGTGGGGGATGTGTGACAGCAGCGGTGGTGGCGGGAACGCTGACGTTGATCGGGCTCGGCATCAGCGTGGAGCGGTCGCTCAAACGGTGATCTTGAATCTAAAAACATCGCCTGCTTGTGCAGCATCGCTGTCACGGGCTACCTTCCCGCATGCCTGAACCTGTTCAACAGCAACCTCCAGTGCTGATCCTGGCGGGTCCGACCGCGTCGGGAAAGACCTCGGTGGCGGTGGAATGGGCGAAACGGCACGACGCCGAAGTGGTCAACGCCGACAGCCGCCAGGTCTACCGCTACCTCGACATCGGCGTCGCCAAACCGAGCGCCGGGGAGATGCAGGACGTGCCGCATCACGGCTTCGACGTGGCCGATCCCGACGAAGCATACTCCGCCGGGCGTTACGCCGAAGAAGCGCGGCAGTGGATCGCCGGCATCCAGCGCCGCGGCAAACGCGCAATCGTGGTGGGCGGTAGCGGGATGTACCTGCAGGCGCTGGTCGACGGTTTCTTCGAGGGCGATGACATCAAGGACGCCGATGTGCGGGCGCGGCTGGAACGGCGGCTGGCGCGGGAAGGGCTGTACGCCTTGTGGGAGGAGCTGCAACGGGTGGATCCGGACTACGGCGCGAAAACCCTGCCCGAAGACCGGCAACGCATCCTGCGGGCGCTGGAGGTGTTTCATGCCGGCGGAACACCCTTTTCACACCTGCATGGCCGGCAACGGGACGAGGCGCCGTTCGAGTGTGAATGGTATGGCCTGGAGTGGCCGCGCGACACCCTCTACCGGCGGATCAACCGGCGGGTGGAGGAGATGCTGGACAGGGGCCTGATCGCCGAGGTGCGCGGGCTGCTGGACCGAGGCTATCGCGACGTGAACGCCATGAAAAGCGTAGGCTACGAGGAGGTCGTGGCCTATTTCGAGAACCGGTTGCCGGACCTGGAGGCGGTGAAAGAAGAGATCCGCAAGAACACGCGTCGCTACGCCAAACGGCAGCTGACCTGGTTCCGCAGAAACAGCCGGATCACCTGGTTGGAGGCGGAGGGCAAGACGGCTTCAGAGATTGCGGGTGAGCTGTAACCCGGACATGCTTGTCCGGGAGATGAGCGTAGCACGGGCGTCTCGCCGGTAAACGAAACTGTTGAAGTGTCAACAACGATGTCATGCCTGCGGAACAGACTGTCGCAGAATCGAATCCACTCTCATTCCCACCCGGGTTTCGTCGCCGCGCCCATCTGCAACCGGTCGCCGTTGATGATCAACTCCAGATCGGTACGACCGGCCAGCACCTCGCCCCGTTTCCAGTATGCCTCGTAAAGCGTTTTCCATGTCTCCGCATCCGCATCCAGCAGCACATCGGCAAGGTGCGTCACCGGCAGCATGTTCGGGGTGTCCGGCTGTTTTTGCAGACGACAGAGCTGAGTGGTCACCGTCCGCCAGGTGGCGTTTACCGCATAGGCCGCATCAAATTCATCCGGCCAGCCGTCACGCTGCAACTGGAACGGTCCGTTGACCAGCACCACCGCCCCGCCTCGCGCCCGGTACGTTCGTTCGCTCCCGACGTTTGCCGAACCCGCGCCACTGTCGGTCAGAGGAAGCGTCACTTCAAAATACCCGCTCGCCCGGCCTTCCCGCATCGCCTTCCGCAACCTCTCCCAGGGATAGAACTCGTCCACATTGACGGGATTCATCGCCAGATCGTTCAGCGATCCGGTCCGGTGCAGATCGAGGGGGATGTGCACCGCCGGGGCGTATTGTTCGCTCAGGACGTTGAACAGGTGCAGCAGCAGCGGTGAGGTGACCACGGCATGCGGGGCGGTGAGGCTGACGAAGATCGGGTGCTCGTTGCGGCGTTTCTCGTTGAGTACGCCTGCGATCTTCTCCGCCAGTTCGCGCAGCGGATCGAACAGGTCCAGCAGCTCACGGACATCGCCCACCCAGGTGGAGGTGTCTTTCAGCTCTTCCCGGCCGCCGTAGCCGTAGAGCGCGCCCACCGCCGGAATCTTGCAGGCGTGAGCGGCTTCCACATCATAGAACCGGTCGCCGATCATCACCGCCGGCCCGCCCAGTTCCGCGAGGACGTGGGTGAGGCGGTCGGCCTTGGTCGAGCCGGTCTTGTCGCCGATGCAGGTGGCCAGGTCCAGCCGCTCCCGCAGATTCTGAGTGTCGAGGACATCGTCGAGATATTCCCGGTTGCAGTTGGACACCAGGGCCAATTTGTACCCGCGACGTCGTAGTTCATCGAGCACGCCCAGGGCTCCCGGGAAGGCGATTCGCTTCGCTTGCAGGTAGTTCCGCTCGTGGATGGCGGCCAGTTGGTGGAACTCGGGCCAGTCGTCCTTGTGAGGCTCCGGCAGGATGGAACGGTAGAAATCATTGACCGGCGCGCCCAGCCAGGAGTAGAGATCCTTGTCCGTGAAGGTTGGCGGTTCGAGATTGCGTTTCCGGAAGAACTCGGCCAGGGCTCCATTCAGCGAGGCCACCGCCATCTTTGCGCTGCTCACGAGGGTGCCGTCCATGTCGAAAATGAGGGTGCGTACGCCGAACAGGTCGGGATGAATCATCGGATCGCCTCACGGTTGCGGGTTGCCGGGCAGCATACACCCGCAATGTAAGCATTCTGTGAAGGGGGTGGTTGGGGTTCTGGGGCCGTGACCAGGGGGAGAGGGATCATTTGCCTGCTATCGGAAGACAATGCATTTGCCCCAGGCAGCTTGTTGTGAACAGCTGGACTTCACGTAACCCATACCAATGAAACCCACTTGATGTTGCTGGTACAGACGTTTGATCGCTGCCCGGGTTTATGCTAGTGGTCCATTGCGCCAGCTATGAATCGTTCTGAGCTGCGCATTATCGTT
>CAZYOC010000188.1:0-9033 GCA_964648415.1 uncultured bacterium
ATCATTATGTCGTTGTTTTTATAGACTATAACCCTGAAATGCGTTGAAGATCCGATTAAAGAGAATCCGTTGCCTGGATTTACCTCGTTCATCACGGTAGCCTTCGACCACTTGTGCTGTGGTGTAGGTTTTACCGTTACGGGTTGAGCTGCTCTTTCGTATATACATACACGCAAAATACAACACTACACCATAATAATCAAGAGACAATAGGAGCACTGCATACACAACAACAATACGAAATCAACAACCGTAAATCTTATATTTACAGTAAAACTGATCGCTGAATCAAAAGTGAACTGTTAAAGTTGGGTTGCAAGATAAGCCAATAGAAAAGCAATGATTTGTTCCAGCATTACCACCCGATCTGGTAGGTATATTCCCCGTCTTTCCAGCCGCTGTTGCCGTTGGGAACGCCCACGGTGAACACCACTCGCGAGCCGCCCGATTCCCAGCCCACCTTGAAATCGTCGCCCTCTTTCAAGCCGCCGCTGTCGCCGTTGGACAGCAGGTATTCCCACCCGTTGCCGTTGTGCTGCACCGCGACCCAGCCAAAGGTGTCGCGGCTCTCGTTGTAGTAGTACAGGATGGCTTTGGTGTCCGGCTGGAGGGTATGCCAGTAGCGACGATTGTCCCAGACATGGGTTTTGGCGGTTCCACAGGAGAAGTCGATGTCGGACTGCACCGCGGCGTCCATATCGTTAAGCGTAAACGACGCCCGGTCCTTGGCGATCTCGAGCCCGAAATAGATCTGATCGCCGTCTTCAGTGGCATAATACTTGGCGCTGGTCAGCTTGGGACCGTTGTCCGGATTCGCTGGCAGAGAGGGAACCAGCACCATCGTCAACAGCAGGCAAAACACAAAATGTCGCATGAATCCAACCACTCCATTGTCGTCATTGAACCGGGTGAAGGGACAATCTGCGAGATTTTTATTCTTCACGCAAGCGGAAAACTGGGATTCCGGTACTCTTTTCGAGGCCGATCGCTATCTCACGGGTCGGCGCCAGCACCACTACCGCCTCGCGTGGCAAATTCTCCAGCTCGATGTCGCCCTCCACTCGCCATTCCTGTTCGACGCTCCAGTCGAACCCGTCCGGCTGCACTGTCTGCACCCACGCGCGCTCGTGTTTCGGCAGATGCTTTGCCTCGGTCGCATCGACATATCTCACCACCCTGCCCCCGATAGCTTCCAACACGTTACGCCGAATGCCGACACCCCAGGGCTCATACGCCGGCCGGACCTGCCGGGGCCGCCAAGTCATCAACGGCGCCATCTCCGCCGGGTGCGCCGCCGAAAGGGAGACCAGCGGACGGTCGCCCGGCATGCGCCGGGAGGTCGCCCGAATCCGGCCCTCCTCGAGGATGCGCCGCAACGTCGCCTCCGCGTTGCGAGCAAATTGGTCACGGCTGTTTACCAGGTCACGGTAGAACGTGTCGTGGTTCTCGCTCGGCCAGGGCTGAGGTGTGCGCCGCGTCCAGTGGACTACGTAGCTCCAGTCGGCTTCGGGGATGGTATCACGCACCGCATCCGGGTCTGGAGTCCGCACCGGTTCCGGTTTGCCGGGGGAGTACTCCACGCGAAAATCCTCGATGACTTTGTGTGCGGCATATTCTTTTTCCCGCAGAGCGGTGTCGAAAAGGCCGCCGGGGCGGATGGAAACGGGATACAACCGTGCGGCATGGTCCAGCACCCACCGGTCGCGGGCGTGCCAGACCTGCTTGGGCGATCCCCTGGCGGGTTCGCGGTAAGGGATGAGCAGCGTCTGCTGCGGCATGAGCTTGAACGAGCGCGCCATGTCGATCAGCCGCCTCCTGACAGGCTCGTCCTCCATCTTTTCCGTCACTCCCACCAGCGCAACCAGCGGCCCCAGCACTTCGCCCGCCGCCCACGACGCCAGCTCCCAGGTGTTCATCCCGAACGACGCCAGCAGCACCTTCTCGTCACGGCAGACATACGCCACCGCCTGCAACGTGCTGCGTACCCACGCCTCCCCGCCGGTGGGGTAACGGTTCTGCCGGGAGTTGAGCACCGCCGCCAGGGGCCGCGCATACAGGGTCTTGTCCCCGTACCACAGCCGCTTGTCGCAGACAGGAAGGGTGGTTATCGGTTCCGGCATGGTGGTTCCCGGTTTTGGGTGCGCAGGAAGGTAAATGACTTGATCCTGGAGGGAAAGACGCCAAGCTTGGCAAAGAGTCAACGGTCTCCATTATGTCTGCACAAATGTGTAATTAGTTTGGCGGAGAACTTGCTTTCGCTTCATGGATTCAATACATAATAGACTACACAGGAAACACCGGATGCAGGATTGCTCGTGAGCGTGTCGAGTCCAATAGCTCTTGATTTTTTTACCGGTTCGGGCCTTGTTACGGAGGGTCTGAAGGGGCGTTTCGATGTGGTGTGGGCGAATGACAACAGCGCAAAGAAAGTGCGCACCTATGAGGCCAACCATGGGGCCGGAACGTGTACACTGGAGGATATCGCTCGCATTGATGGCGCGGCTCTGCCCGAAGCCACTCTGGCCTGGGGCAGCTTCCCCTGTCAGGACTTGTCGCTGGCCGGAAAGATGGCCGGTCTTAACAGTCCCAGAAGTGGGCTGTTCTGGCAATGGCTAAGGGTATTGGACGAGATGGCCGGTCTCCCTCCGATTCTGGTGGCGGAAAACGTAGTTGGGTTGGTCTCTTCGTCCGGCGGAGAACACTACCGTGTTTTGCACAACGCCCTTGCAGAACGTGGTTATCGAACCGGGGCGGTGATGCTGGACGCCGCATCGTGGATTCCTCAGTCGCGCAGACGAGTGTTCGTGATCGCTGTGGATCCCTCCCTCCGAACAGATCAATTCGAGGGCGCGGGGCCTGACTTTTTACATCCTTCCGCACTGGTCAAGGCGGCGATGGATCTGGAAGGTTGGGTATGGTGGAGTCTGCCGCAACCGTCAGGAGAACGCCCACAACTTCAGGATATCCTGGAACCCGACGCACCGGTCCATCCTCCCGAACAGAACCGGAAACTGCTTGACCTGATTCCTCCCGCTCATCGTATCCGAATGCAACAGGCGCTTGGCGACGACCCCATGTATTTCCCGGGCTACAAGCGCATCCGCAAAGGAAAACAGGTGCTTGAATTGCGGTTTGACGGGCTGGCCGGCGCGTTACGTACGCCAAGCGGAGGCAGCAGCCGCCAGTTTGTGGTTATTCGGCGCGGCGCCCGTTTTGACAGCCGGTTGCTCACCGCGCGTGAGACAGCCAGACTCATGGGCGCCGAAGATCATTACAAGCTTCCAGGATCGTACAACGATGCGTATTACGCCATGGGCGACGCCGTTGCGGTTCCCGTGACCCGTTATCTGGCGGAGCATCTGTTGTATTCCTTGGTCGTGCAGACGAAAGTCACCGGCGAGGCGGCTGCATGACAGCACATTCAACCCGGGCCGATATGTGGAACCATTTTGACAACGAGATCATCAGCCTGGTTGAGACCGATCCCGGCCTTTGCATCGAGTTCCAGTAAGCATGGCGGATGTGTATTCCAAGCGTAAACGCAGCGCCGTGATGCGTCGGGTGAAGAGCAAAGACAGCAAAGCTGAACTGACCATCCGATCGCTGCTGCACCGCATGGGTTATCGTTTTCGCCTCCACCGTTCAGACTTGCCCGGAAAGCCCGATATCGTCCTCCCCCGTCACCGAAAAGTGATCTTCGTGCACGGCTGCTTCTGGCACGGCCACACCTGTACGCGAGGCAAACGCGTTCCCAAGACCAACACTGACTACTGGTTACAAAAGATAGATGGGAACCGTAAACGGGATGCGGGTGTCAAGCAGGAGTTGGAACAACTGGGCTGGACGGTACTGGTAGTGTGGGAGTGTGAGTTAAATGAGATGGACACATTAAAGGAAAAACTGTTATCCATTCTCTGCTAATAGAGGTCTAAGAAGTTCAAATCCCCATTTTTTGTTTATATTTTTCTTCGATATACTCGGTACAAATAAAGTGGACAGTTACTCCAACATCTCTAAGCGCCTCTTTCCAACCCCACCATTTGCTATCTGTCGCTTGAAGTATTGGTGGTTTTTCAGTATGAGCATTAGATACAGCAACGAACTTTCTATCTGAAAGATCAAACTCTTTCAATCCTTCGTGTTCTGGAAACTCGTTATATGAGTCACTAACTTCATTTATTTTCACCCTATTACGTGTAGGTAATTGAAATCGATAATCATGCAGCCATTTCATAAAAGCATCACCGTGTCCAGGTTGACCGCTTAAAGATAAATTATTTTTGTATTCTGTAAATATTATATCATCTTCATCAACTACAATTGCTTTCTTTGTTTCAATTTCATCAATTATTTCTATTGAAGCTAATATACATTCTGGAGATATATCATGTTGATCTTTAGCTTCTGTTGCATAATTTGCAACACATAGAACATTTGTATCAACTACACATAGATCAGGAACAGCCATAATCTACTCTCCTTGCGTATCTTTCAGTTTTTTTAGCATTGCAGCGCGTGATTGCTCTTTAATATCAGTTATCTCGTCACCGAAAAAGTTCTCAGGCCAGTTATAAATATTTCCATACTTATCTAACTCCAGCGGAGTTAAACTTGGTGGGTAGTTTGTTATGTTTGCGAAGTAGGCTGATACTAAAGATTGTTCAATTCTATTTTCAGCTATTCGCCTTTGCATTCTACGCAGAAAATGCTCTGAATGCGTTTCAATTATTAATTGGACATTTCTGTCTCTCCCATATTCTCTTGAATTTACTACATCAATGAGTACATCAGCTAATAATGATTGAGCACTTGGATGTAAATGTATTTCTGGTTGCTCCATCAAAATGATGGAGTTTCTTGGCGCGTAAAAACACTGTACAAGCACCGGTAATACTTGTGATACTCCAAATCCAACATCCGGAAGATCTACTAGATCTCTGGAGCCTTTCGTTCTTACCTTAACTTCATATTCCTGCCTTTCTTTTGATATTGAACGAACTTTAAATATATCAATAAGTTCCATTTGCTTTAATTTCATTGCAATAATTTCCTCAAAAGGTTTTGTATGCTTCTTATATCCTAAACTAAGACGTCTATTCCTTGCGGCAAGGATACATGCAATTGAATTTTCGCCTTGATAACCAACATTCTCGGGTTCTATCCCTGTCCAAGAATACAATCTCTCTGCTTTCGTCCTAAATGGCCCCAAATAAAATATTGATCTAAACAACTTTTCATGCTTCAAATTGAAATCTTGGACAAAATCGGCATTTTGGTAATAAGCAACAACTTCATCAGGAAACCCATAGAAGCGAAGCGGAGATCTTAGTCCCCAAGCGCGACCTTTTTGACGAACAAGACTATAACCGCTAGAATTTACCTGGTATTCATTTTTGTAATCATGCTTTTTTTCAAGACTAAGTGAAACAACTTCCTGATCCTGATCAAACAATTTATAGGAGAAATAATTAACAAACAAAGATTGCTGTTCTTTTTCGCTGAGCCCAACTTCTGCATCAAAGTGAATTCTGTTGCCTTTATAAATATCGTTAGTTAAGAGATTTTTGAATTTTAATATGTCAGAAAAATCCCAAGCGTATTGGAAATTTATTTTGTTTTCAATGTCGTGTTGGAATACCATGTCTTTGTAGGATCCAAGCTGAACCGCTGTATTTTTGCTCCCCGGGTTGAATACAACTTTTCTGTCTGACGATTCAACTGTTTGTTTTAACATCATTAAGAACTGGCCAATGCTTGATTTACCAGAGCTGTTAGCGCCAAAAAAAAGAGTTATTGGGGACAAAGTAATATCCCCAGTATCCTTCCAGCCCTTGAAGTTTTCTATCCTTAGCTTGCGCAGCATATATGCCTCCAAACTTTGCCGGGAAAAACAGCTCCAAGTATAGATTAAAAACTCAAACTAATGAATATTCCGGAACATGGAAAATACACTCATACACTCATCTTGGGATTCCAGCGAATAAGTAAAATAGCTAAGATTCTTAGTCACTGCAAGAAGAAGCGAGATCCTCACCCCGTAAACGTGCCGATCACGATCAGCGCCAGCAGGGCCAGTCCGATGGCCAGCGCGCCGAAGCCGAAGATGTACAGCAGTGTCCTCGGGATAATGTGCATGGGCCGCACCGTCACCTCGTCCAGCTTGCCTTGTTCCTTCAGGCGTTCGTACCACACCCGCCGGTCCTCTTCCAGGTAGTGGGCGTGGATGGAGCCGGTGAAGATCACCTCGTCCATGGGGAAGTTCTCCGGCCGCAGGTGCTCGTTGAAGAAGTGGATGGTGAAGATGAAGCCGGTGGCCAGCAGCGCTTCTTCCGAGTGGATGATATGCGCCGCATTGATGGCCCAGCCGGGCAGCAGCCGGGTGAAGAACTCCGGGAACCACAGGGTCAGCCCTGATGCGCCGATCACCGCCACCCCCCAGAACACCGCCATGTAGTCGAACTTCTCCCAGTAGGCGAACCGGTCGAACACCGGCTTTTTACTGGCGCCCAGGAAGTAGCCGATGTGCTGGAAGAACTGCACGGCGTCTTTCGGTTGCGGTACCAAGCTGTCCGGGCCCCACAGCATGCTCTTCAGGCTCAGCTTACGCGCCGCCAGCCGGTATCCCAGGCTGCCCAGATGCAGCGCGAAGTAGACGAAGGTCAGGATTGCGCCGAACCGGTGCAGCAGCGCCATGTGTTCCAGCGACAACAGGTGGTTGGCGATCCAGTACGACGCTTCGGTGTAGCTGTACTTCAAGGGCAGCCCGGTCAACGCCAGCAGCAGGAAGCTGATCACCACGATGGCGTGGAGGACGCGCTCGTAGGGATTGAACCGTTTGTACCGGTACGGCTTTCGTTCTTTCTTCTGTTTGCCGTATTTGATCCGGTTGAACGCCGACCGTCCCAGCCACAGCAGCGTGTGCAACCCGAAGATGGTCAGGGTGATCCGCAGCAGCCAGACCATGAACACGTGGATGAAGTCCAGCACAGGATGGGTTTCGTGCGCCATGGGATCGTAGTGCGAGAGCATACCCACGAAGTTCTCGTTGACATCCTCGTGACATTGCCCGCAGGTCTCCAGGATATGCTGCCGGCTCACTGTCGACGCCGGGTTATCCTTCGGCAACACCAGGTGGTTGTCGTGGCAAGAGGTGCAGGTGGCGAACCTTTCGCCCTGGTAGCCCAGCGCGTACATCTTGCCGTGGTAGGAGCTCATGTAGCCCGACACGGCGTTGGGGTTGAGCTGGAACTGCATGATAATGTCGCGATTGCCATGGCAGGACGAGCACAGGCTGATCACATCCTGCCCCTTGGCGAACTTGCTGGAGATGCGCTCCACCTCACGGCTGCCGTGGCAGGTCTCGCAGGTCGGCGCTTCTTCGTGGCCTTTCCGGAACGAAATACCGTGCGCGCTCCGTGTCCAGTCGTCGTGCTCTTCCTGGTGGCAATTCTGGCAGGCTAACAAATCCTGCGCCTTCATCTGGTGCGCTTCACCGGGAATCTTGTAGTGGTAGACGTGGCATTCGGTGCAGTTGGCCGTGGCGCCGTCCTCGCCGGTGTCCACGATGCCGCTGTGGGCCATATCCAGCCCCTGGTGGGCGTCGTCGTGACACCGCCGGCAGGTCTCCGCCAGGGGCTCGTCGTAGAACGTCACCTTCGTGGCGGCGTCCATCTCGGTCGTGTGCCCGGTGTGACAGGCCACGCAGGTCATGAGCTGCGGGTCGACACCGCTCTTGCGGTGAATCGTGGCTTCGTGGCCCGGATGGCAGGCGTCGCAGGTGGCGTCGAGATTGTCCACATGCACCGGCGACTTGGGATTGTCAACCGAGTAGATGTCGTGGTAATTGTGGCAGTTGATGCAGATCGGCGCGTTTTCATTGCCCGCCTGGACCTGGTGGAAATGGTAGCTGTTGAGGTAATCGGCGGACTGGGTCTGGTGGCATTCGAGGCACTGCTGCACGGTGTATTCGCGCCAGTCGTCGGGCAGC
This sequence comes from uncultured bacterium, assembly GCA_964648415.1. Classification (GTDB taxonomy): domain Bacteria; phylum Electryoneota; class Electryoneia; order Electryoneales; family Electryoneaceae. Next base: position 7,988 of record CAZYOC010000188.1, read on the forward strand.
ATGTCGCCGCGCTTGGACTTGTCATGGGCGCTGTGGCAACTGGTGCAGCTGATGTCCACCCCGGATTTTTCCGGGGCGTGGACCGACTTGCCGAACTGGTTGACTACGTTGGCGTGGCAGACGCCGCAGACATTGCGGGTGTCGGCATGCTCGGCGATCTCGTGGCTCCCGTGGCACTGCACACACCCGGGAATGGCGGTGAATCCACGCTGTTCCAGGTGCTGGTAGAAGCCGGCCATGTACTCGTCGAACGCGTCCTCGTGGCAATCCGCGCAGTTGACCCCCGGCAAGTGAGGATCGTGGGGATAGTCCTCGAACCCATCGAGAGAGGTGTGGCAGTCCACGCAACCGAAGCCGCCGTGGACCGACTGTTCGACCATTTCCCCGCTGACATACAACGATTGCGGAAGGCCACCCTCGACACGCTGGAGCCCAGGATCGTCATGGCACATCAGACACATGTCATCGTCGGCGAGGGTGAGCCCGACGCCCAGCGCCAGCAGCGCTCCGACCATCGCCACGACCAGCCACCTGTTCATGCCCGTCACCCTTTGTGAAACTCTTCCCGTAACAAGATGGTGCAGAAGTCCAGTTCACTCAAGAGGTTCTCGTAATTTAGCCGTCGAGATTGAGAATTCTGGAACAAGGAAGTGTTTTTTGGATGCAGAAGTCCACAAAGGGTTGTCGGCGGGGCTCCAGAGGTGGGTGGATGCGGATGTATTGAGTGGTATCCGGAGGAAATCCCCGAGGCGGCATGGCCGGTTTGCTTTGCGCTTGGAGGCTGTATGAAATCACAATCAGCGATGGATGATGCCGGATGGATCTGTTGGTAACTCATAATCACAACCATTGATATGTAATCGGTTTAAATGGTTTTCGGCTTTGAATCACATGACCTCAGTTTGTTGTCGTTCTATGCAACCCGTTGCCGGGATTGAAGGATCTGGTAGACCTGTCCCCAGGGTGCGCCAAACGGACGGCGCGAACCTGGGCTAGAAGCCCGGCCGGAAAGCCACTTTTGTCGGCACGTTCCGGCAAGACGGTTC
>CAZYOC010000189.1:0-8999 GCA_964648415.1 uncultured bacterium
TATAAACATGACTGGATTCCAGCCTTCGCTGGAATGAGATTCCTCTCGCATTCTGGGACAGTCTGCTTCGCGGGAATGAGATCCATTGGACATTTTGATACAGTCTGTTTCGCAGGAATGACACTTGTTGGCCATTTTCCGTGTATTGGGCGCCCCTGTATACGTGCGCTGGAAACTTGACAGCGTGAACTGTTCCGGTGTATACTCAGGGCACCCAAAGCGGTGGTGGCGCAATGGTAGCGCACCAGCTTCCCAAGCTGGATGTTGCGGGTTCGAGTCCCGTCCGCCGCTCGAGGGGAAAACGGCGGCTTCCGGGGAGGCTGTCGTTTTCTCCTCTTACCGTTTCAGCCAGATCCAGCCCAGCCGCAGCAGCGCATATCCCCACCAGGCGATCCCCGGCGCGAACCAGATCATGGGGCGCCGGGCCGTCCGTTCCAGCCGATCGATCAACCGCAACCCCAGCGCGTCATCAGCCAGCTTGATCGCCAGGGCGAGGATCCCGAGGAAGAACAGCACCGGGCCGAAGAAATGGTAGCGCATGGCTCCGTGCAGATCCCGGTGCGCGGTATGAACAAATGAGCGCGAAAGGCCGCAGCCCGGGCAGGGCAGTCCCGTGGTCGCGCGGAACAGGCAGGGGGAGGGGTGACGGTCAATCCAGGCGACAGGTATCAGAAAGCTGAGCGCGTAGATCCCGCTGAAGATGACGAAGAAGGGGCCCGGACGGAACAGGTCTTGTAGGTTGCGCGGCGCTTGCATGGCTTATGGTTTCAAAGGGCGGCCGTCACTGTCCCACAGCTCGCCGAACAGGATCATGAGGAAATCGGTCACCAGCCAGATGCCGCACAGCCCGCAGGTCATGCCTTTCAGGATCGCACTCCAGTAATACCCCAGGTAGAGCCGGTCCATGCCGAACATTCCCAGGAAAAACGAGAGCAACAGGGCGATCAGCTTGCTGCGTGTGGAATAGAGGTACGGGATATTCCCGACGTCGATCCAGCCGCCGCCATGCTCGTTGCGGGCGCGGTCGGTGCGTTTCAGATGACCATGATGAATCATCCGGCGGATTTCGTAGAGAGTATACGGTCCCTCCTGGCTCTCGTGGCGAAACAGGAAGTAGCGGTCTTCAGTGTTCCAGTAGGAATCCGGCATGGTGCGTATCCTCGTCCGTTGAAGCGCCCTTGCCTCATAGTGTAACAGGTTGCAATGGCAATCTGCAAGCGCTCCGGTGGGGTGTTATCACGTTCCGAAATACCGGTCGCCATAGTCACCCAGTCCGGGCACGATATATTTCAGGTCGTTGAGGTCCGGATCAATGGCGGCCAGGGTAATGTGCTCAGCAGGGATGAGCTTCGCGAGCCGGTCGAGGCCTTCCTGCGCTGCAATGACACCCATGAAGTAGATGTTTTCGGGATCGTAGCCGTCTTCTTTCAGAATCTCGACCGCCATACAGGCCGTTCCTGCCGTGGCGAGCATGGGATCGACGATGACAACCCGTTTCGGCAACCGTGCTGGGAATTTCTTGTAGAACAGCACCGGTTGGGCGGTCTCTTCGTCACGCTGAATCAGCAGGGAGCCGATCACCGCTCCGGGCGCCGCCTCGAAGAAAGCCTGCACCAGCGACTGTCCGGCCCGGTAGATGGGAACCACCATCAGGTCGTTTTCAAAACGCGGCCCGGTGAATTCGCCGACCGGCGTGGTCACTGTCTCCGACTGGTGTGGCAGCTTCGCCATGGTTACGGCGCAAAGCAGCCGCGCCAGGTTGTCGGACGCCCAGCGGAAAGTGTTGGTGTCTGTGTTGACATCGCGCAGGATATGCAGGTACCGGCGCATGGAAAGGCGATCTTCCATCGACATCGAAGGCTCCTGATCGTCAAGAAAAACCCACCCCGCATTGTGACGGGATGGGTGATAACATCAATCTTCCAGTGGTTCTCAGCCTACTCAATCCGGAACCGGATGACCTGCTGCATCTTAACCTTGACAGGCCTGTCACGCTGGTATCCGGGTGAGAACTTCATGGCGGAGACCGCCTTTACGCCTGCGTCGCCGAAGCCCAAACCGGTCGGGCGTTCCTGGGCGACTTCCACGCTGGTCGGGTTGCCCTTTTCATCGACGACGAACACGATAATCACATCGCCGTTGAGGCCGGCTTCCAGCGCCAGTTCCGGGTACAGGTTGTGCTTGGCGATGTAATCATACAACGCCTGGGCGCCGCCGGCCATTTCAGGCGGTTCCTCCACCGCGAAGAAGTCGACCACCACATCTTCCGCCTTGGCGGGCGGGGGCGGGGGCGCTTCCGAGGACCAGTCGATCTCGTCGAGATCCTCGAAGGGGATCATGTCCTCTTCTTCGACATCGGGGTCTTCGATGGGAATGGACGGCCGGGCGGGGGGCGGCGGACGCTTCACCTGCTGAGTAATCGGGATCTCCTCCGTCTGCAAGACCACCTCTTCCGCTTTCTTGATCACGATCTCTTGATCGATCCGCTTGGAAAGCAGGAAGACCAGGCCCACCAGAAGCAGAGCGATGATGAACCCCATTTCCAGCCGTTTGGGGTACCCCAGCCGCACTTCCGCTTCCGGCTTTTTATACGATAACATGCGCTTCTCCTGCCGCGCGTCAGCGTGAGCTGAACTTGGTCGCGTAGTTGATGCGTAACGTGTAGGCGTCCCGCAGTTTCTCGTGCAGGTCCGACACGACCCCCATCTTCACTTCCTTATCGATCTTCAGGCTGACGATCAGGCGGCGGTTCTGTGAGAACTTGTCCGCCAGGATTGGGCTGACATCCTCGATCATCACAATCTTGTCGTCAATCGAGATCTGTCCCTGCCGTCCGACCCAGACATAGGTGACGTTGCGCTTGGACTCCAGCTTCTCCGTCTTTTTCGCTGACGGGATCTGGATGGGCAAGCCGCGGAACTCCTTGAATACCGTCGCCACCATGAAGAAGATCAGCAGCATGAAGATGATGTCGGGGAGCGACGCGGTGGGAATCTCCGCCTTCGCTTTGCTTTTCCTCGAAAATTGCACCTTCGACTCCTGCTTACTGTTCCGGTTCAGCGATCGATATCTTCGTCGCCTTCGTCTGCTTGACCTGGTCCAGCACCTGGATGTAGGTGTTGTAAGGCGTATCCCGTTCGGTCTTGATCGAGACGATCAGTTTCCACTTCCCGTCCGCGTCTTTCCCGCGCGAAATCACCTTACTCTCCACCCGATCCGAGATCTGTTTGACTTCAATCGGTTCATCATCAATCAGCACCTGGCCCGTGGCGTTCACGAGAATGTTGCAGATATTCTCGGGATTGACCTTGAATTCGCCGCCACGGTCAGGCAGGACCATCATGATCCCTTTGTCCATGTCGATCGTCGTCGTCACCAGGAAGAAGATGAGGAGCATGAAGACGATATCCGGCAGCGAAGCCGTCGGGATTTCATCGTCCGTCTTTTTCCGTCGTGTGAGGTTCATGCTCGACTCCACGTACAGCGTTACTCGGCAGCCTGCTGCCCGCCGTTATCCGTAAACTCGACCAGGGTCTCGACGAACTCGATGGAGGCTTCCTGCATGTCGTTGACGATCTTATCGATTATCGCGATGAACAGGTTCGAGAAGATCTGCATGATCATCGCCACGATGAGGCCGAACACGGTGGTCAGCAGCGCCTGGGAGATACCATCGGCCACGATCGACGGGGTAATGTCGTTGGAGGCGGCGATAGAATCGAACGCCGAGATCATCCCCCAGACCGTCCCGGTGAACCCAAGCATCGGGGCCACGCCGATCACGGTGGAAATCCACACCAGGTTCTTCTCGAGGAAGCTCATTTCAATCTGACCGGCGTTCATGATCGCCTTTTCCATGGCGTCCACACCCCGGTTGAGGCGCATCAGGCCGGCATTGAAGACCGATGCGATCGGCCCGCGGGTCGAAGCGCACACTTCCATGGCGGCTTCCGGGCCTTCTTCGCGCAGCGCGGAATTGACCTTCATGACGAACTTCTTCTTGTTGCTCGACATCGAAAGCAGCAGACTGATCAGCCGCTCGATGGCGAACGCCAGGCCGAATACAAAGACGCCCAGAATGGGCCACATGAAGTTTCCGCCCTTGAGGAACAGTTCAACCATTTCGACAGACCTCCGTGTCCGTACCACTCATCGGCCGCCCAAGTCACGGCCATTGCTTTGTTTGCTTCAACTGTTTACTACAAGAAAAACCAACCGTTGCAACGTACAAAAATTCGCTTCTGTGAGTCAACCTCACGGCTGGAGCAACCTGCGGGAAAGCCAAGCTTCCATCCGCTTATCTGACTGTCGGTGCATGGAACAGACTGTCCGCCTGATCCATCCGGCGCATCGCCTCCCGCACCTGGCGATCTTCAGTCACCAGCACCTGCCACATGTACTGCCGGCCATTGTAAATCCGCATGGCCAGCTCCGCCTCGATCTGGTTCAGCAGGAATTCACGATCTTCCGCCCAGCCTTCCGGATCGAATTCGATGTCCTTTTCCTGCTCCGCATACCGAATGAACTGCTGCTCCAGAGGCTTCGACACCTGCCAGGAGTCGCGGAACTCCTCAAACGGCATCTCGGGGATGATCAAGCTGTCCGCCAAATGACGCGACCAGTCGATCACCACACGGCTGCGCACCAGCTTGGCGCCGTACTCGCTCAACTGCCCCGGATCGACCTCCACATCCGGCGTGACGCCCTCATTGGCGTAGACCACACGTCCCGTGCGAGTCTTGTATTCGATACGTTGGTTGCTCTCCATATCCGAAGTCGCAGTGGTGTCCTCGTTTTCATCACCAATACCGTGGCTCTTCAGGTAATACTCACCCAGTCCCTGGTTCCATGATTTCTGAACACAACGGCCCGAGGGGGTGAACCAGCGCGCGGTCGTGATGCGCACCACGCTGCCGTCGTCAAGCTCAAACGGCGACTGCACCAGCCCCTTGCCGAACGTAGGCTGTCCAAGAACCAGGCCGCGATCGTTGTCCTGAATCGCGCCACCGACAATCTCGCTGGCCGAGGCGCTGCCACGGTTCACCAGGATGATCAATGGAACTTCCTGATAGGAATTTCCCATCGGAGTAATTACATTCGATGAGTAGAGCGCGTCGCGCTCCTTGAGCAAACGCCCCTCCGTCGAGACAATTTCCATTCCGCCGGGCAGAAACAGGTTCGCCACTGCGTCCGCCTGCCCCAGATAGCCGCCCGAGTTGCCTCTAAGATCCACCACCACCTGCTCCATGCCGAGCAGCGCCAGCGAATCCAGCGCCGATTCCAGCTCCCGGGTTGTCACCGAGGTGAACTGATTGATAATGACATAGCCGGTTTTTGCGTCATCCAGCATGAACGCCGCATCGATGGAATGAATCGGAATCCGACCACGCGTGATGACCAACTCAAACGACTTGTCTTCGCCGGGCCGTACGACTGTCAGCTTGACCTCCGTACCTTCCGGGCCGCGTAAACGGTCAAAGACCTCGTCATTGGTAATACCCACCGTGGAGACATCATCGATCTCCACGATACGGTCACCCGCCGACAACCCCAATCGGTCTGCGGGAGTGCCGGGGATTGGACTGACCACCAGAATCGAGTTGTCGCGAATCTCGAACTGAATCCCGATTCCGCTGAACTCACCGGCGAACCGTTCGGCAATCTGAGACTGCTCCTTCGGCGGGATATACACAGAATGCGGATCCAGCTTGCTGAGCAATCCCTCAACCGCCCCCTCGACAAGCGTATCCACCTGGACCTCGTCCACATACGCCTTGTCCACAAGGTGCAGCACCTCTGAAAACTTGTGGAATGACGCGGGAACAGTGGTCCCGTAGAATCCAAGCCGTCCGCCGGTCGCCATTCCTACCAGGTAAGCGCCCGCCAGAGCCAGGCTCAGGATCAACACTTTCGCTATGTTAACACGTTCACGTCGGCGTGGCACAAGATACCCCGGTCTCAGTTCACATCAATCTTCCAAGGTAATGCGAAATCTCCTGGAAATCAGCTCCTTCCAAGCTTCCCAGAGCGGAACAAGTCTCTGGAAAGGAATGCGCCGAAAGGCCGCATTATTCCACACACCCAACTCGCTGATCCCGGTAATACACCAGATACCGAAACGAGGTACAGCCCTGGCCAAAACGGAATCCCAGAGATCGCAGGCGTTCCATATCGAGTTGCTTTGCGGATAACAACAACCAGGGGTCGCCACGTTCATCAACTCGCTGCTGATACTCCACGCCCAGTACCTCAAGTTCACGGCAGGCTTCGTCCATGCGTCTCTGTGTCTCTCCGTCACTGTCGCATCCATGGTAACCTCCCCGTGCAGCCGCGGCATATTCGGCAAAGCGACAGCGTCAACCATCGCTGCCGGCGGCGTTCAACCGGTCCCACTCCTCAAACGGCCGCGCCTGTTCCCAGAATGAAAAGAATGCGTTTCGGCACAACTCCGCCACCCCACGGTCCTCGATCAAGACCATGGTGCTGTCCGGACTGTGTTGAGCACGCCCGGAAGGCAGAGTCATGTAAACCAATTTGCGGTCATAGATGTACATTTTCAATGGCACGTAATCGAGGACACGCATCTGTTCATTGGAACGCAGCCCGACAGAGCGTCGAATGACCGGAAGAATGCTCTCGAAATAGGGATCCTGCGTCATGTACACCGCCCAGTCCCGGACACGACTACTTGTCGGGATGGTGGTCATTTCCTTCATCCTGGCCGGCGGCTGCACCTCCATCAGGGGGTATGGCCCACGCGCCAGCGCCAGCACCTCTTCCTCGACATGATCGGAAAGGTATTTCAACCGGTTGGCGTGCTGCTGCTGTCCTCGAACCACTTCCACCATGTCCAGAAGACGGCCGGTTCCGGTGCTCCGTTTGAAGACATCATCGAGTTCGTCAAATACCGATTCGGCGCGTTGTTGAGTCCGGGTCCACTGGGCCTTCAGACCTTCCAGAATGGTCTCCGGAGGCATGGGACGAAAATATCGGTTACGGCCCTCTTTGCGTTCCTTGCAGAATCCACGAGACACCATCTGGGCAAGCACCGTGTAGGTTTTAGCGCGGTTCATGCCGGTCAGACGATGCAGGTCGCCCGCCGAAATCTCTTCCTGCCCCAGCATGGCGAGATAGAGTCCGGCCTCTCGTTCCGTCAGGCCGAATTCGACCAGCTCGTGAATCAGTTGATCATCGGTCACCGTAGCGCTCCGCTTGTTGTCCCCTGGAAGGGGTAACATAGGCGCAATTCAGCCGGAAAGCAAGAAGCGGCGCGACAATCGAGACTTTCCCATGCATCGTTATCTCAGGGCGAGGAGACGGATTCAGTGATAGATGACTGTATCAGACAGGACTATTCGCATCAAGAACAAGCAAGGTCCGTGGACCGGACAATCTCACAGAAGACGCTGAAATGATCCACAGTTACCACGTTTCCCCCGATTCCACCCTCGGCCATGAGCCGCTGGAAATCAACGAAAAGGATGATGATCGTTCGGCCCGCTTCCCATCGGATAATCTCCTCCCTGCTGTGCTCTCGATCAAGTTGCCGGCCTCTCCCGTCCCTATCTTGCAGGCAACCACACCGGGAGAAACTCCATGCGCGCATCCTGCCGCTATGCTGTGCTATTCATTGTTATCGTTCTGCGTGCCATCCCCGCGATCGCCCAAGAACCCGATACCGCTGCTGTTGTCCCCAGGGTCGTGGACGGTGTCGAGATCCTCTCCTTTACGGATAAACACCATCTGCTGCATGTTGAGGGCGGAATCGGCTACAACGTGCTCGCAGTAATCGGCGAGGAGACGGTGCTGCTGGTGGACTGCGGCCCCGCCAACCACAGCGAACAGCTTCTCAAAGCGCTGGAAAGCCTGACCGACAAACCCGTCAGCACTGTCATCCTGACCCATGGCCACGGGGATCATACCGGCGGACTGTCAACACTGGCGCCGCATGCGACTGTGCTGGCATGTCCCAACGCAACACGGAACCTCTTTTACGACCTGGCGCCTCTGCCGATCATCCAAGACCGCGTGGTGCTGGTCGAGGATTCCCTGGAGCTGCTGTTCAACGGGGAAGCCATCCGGCTTGATCCCGTCCCGCCCGCGCATACCTCCGGCGATCTGATCGTCCGGTTTCCGCAAGCAAACCTGAACGCAGTGGGCGACCTGGTCTTTCCCATGTGGTTTCCGTTCATAGATTATTCACGTGGCGGCGGATTCCAGCATTACCTGGACAACCTGCTGACAATGGCGGAAGATGCGCCGCCGGAAGCGACGTTTGTCGCCGGGCACGGTCTTCCGTTTACTGCCGATGAGTTGCTGGCATACCGGCTGGACTTGCTGGAAACGGTACAACTGATCCATGTCAGTCTGGAACGCGGGGAGACCCCGAAGCAGATGATCGAGGAGGGATTACTGGCTGACTTTGCCGCCTACGGTCATGAGTTCATCGATCAGGAGTTCTGGATGCAACAGGTGCACATCGGATTGGGGCAGCAGAACCTGCTCGACCTGTGGGATGACCAGAAGCCGGCCCTGGTGAGCAGCGTAGCGACGGCATCATTTCTGGAAAAGGGTGTGGATGCTCTGGACGACACACTGACCGCGGTTTTGACGGCGGCAAGGACGCCGGTTTACGCCGCCAAAAACGAGCTGGTTTACCTGGGCTATCAGTTCATTGCCCGGGACCATGTGGACGCAGGCCGTGTTGTGTTCGAGAGGCTCGCTGACGCTTATCCGGATTACTGGAACGCCTGGGATTGCCTGGCGGAGGTGGAGCTGCTTCAAGGCGACACTACGGCGGCTGTGGAGCATTACACCAAGTCGCTGGAACTGAACCCGAAAAACGACAACGCGAGGACGGTGCTCGATAGGCTTGGCAGGTAGCAGGCTGTCGAAGAATCGAGCCCACTCTCATTCCCGCGAAGCAGGCTGTCGCAGAATCGAGCCCACTCTCATTCCCGCGAAGGCGGGAATCCAGGCAAGATGCAAGAATACAATAA
>CAZYOC010000190.1:0-8845 GCA_964648415.1 uncultured bacterium
ATCGAACCCACTCTCATTCCAGCGAAGGCTGGAATCCAGGCAAGGTGCAAGAATATAATATGTTAGCAATTCAGCACCGGAATAGTTTTCAACGTGTGGGCTGCATAGTTAATATCTTGTAGTATATAAACATGACTGGATTCCTGCTTTCGCAGGAATGACACTCGTTGTTAACGCTGTGACAGTATGTTCCGCAGGAATGACACTCGTTGTTGATGCTGTGGCAGTTTGTTCCGCAGGAATGGCACTCGTTGCGTATCATGATACAGTCAGGGAGATCCTTCCCGGCTTGCCTTATCTGCGGACCAGGGAGTTACAGGGTGTCATCCATAGCCGACAGTTATGTCAGACCGCCTTCAAGCGCACGGCAAACCGGGCCATGCCACCTGTTTGGTAGCCACGAGAACAAGCACATGGAAACGCTGGCTCATCGAGTTTGCCGGCAACATCGCTCCTCGATCCGCTTGACAATTCCCCGTTCGCCTGTTTATCTTATACTGAACAATTGTACAGGCCGCCGCGTTGCAATGAAATCCCGCTTCCATTCCGGGAGGCCTTCGATGGAGGAGGAGCGAGGAGGGGGGTTGTCCCGTTTCCCGGGGTGGCGCTGCGCTGACCCCGGGCTATGACAGTCAACCCTGCGGGTTTGTGGAGCGAACAGTTGAAGGCTGAACAGGAGGGCCGGTGCGGTACGAGGAGATCGGTGATCCCATCGAGGTGATCACCCTGTTTCGGAGCGGCAAGATTCAGCCGTTGAAATTCCGCTGGAAGGACCGGGTATACCGGGTCGAGCGGGTCAACGGCGAATGGTTGTCCGACGAGGGCCAGACCCGGTTTCATCACTTTTCCGTGATGACCTCGGGGCCGGATGTCTACGAGATGACCCTCAACACCGCGACCCGGATCTGGCAGCTCTCCCGTGTCTGCCTGGTGGGGTGAAGAGCGAAGAATGCGATCGACATTTGCCCCGGGCAGCTTGATGCGAGATGATGGCGTCCGTTGCATCTGGAGCGATGAACATTGTTGGGATACGAACAGAGAGAGTTGGATCGCTGCCCGGGTCTAAACTAAAATTTGGCAAACAGTTACAGTTCTAATAGAAACCCGGGCAGTGATCAAAAGATGGTGGAATAGTTCGGCGATTCGTTCATTGCCATGGTGAATTATGCACGAAGCATCTCGCATCAAGCTGCCCGGGGCAAAACTCATACAACAACCCAATTCAGGTGAAACGATCCAGTAGGGCAAATCCAGATGTGGAACCGTAGATTATGCTCAACCCGCATGTCAGCAACCGGATGCGCGCTCAGGCCGACCGCCGTGACAAGGACCGGCGGCCGGACGAGGCCTCTCTGATCCTGCATGTGGACATGGACGCCTTTTTCGCGGCCATCGAGGAGCGTGACAACCCCTCGCTGGAAGGCAAACCGGTGATCATCGGCGGTCCCAAGGGCACTCGCGGCGTGGTCACCACCTGCAACTACGAGGCGCGCAAGTACGGCGTCCACTCGGGCATGTCCCTGTTCGAGGCGGGCAAGCTCTGCACCAACGGCATCTACCTGAAGACCTGCGGCCGGAAATACACCGACGCTTCCCTGCGGCTCATGGCCATCCTCCGGCAATTCAGCCCGAAAGTAGAGCCGTACAGTGTGGACGAGGCTTTCCTCGACGCCGGCGGCTGCGCCTGGTTGTGGGGAGGAGCGGAAGAATACGGCCTCGCGATCAAGCGCGCCATCCAGGCGAAGCTCAACCTGACTGCGTCTGTGGGGATTGGCCCGTCGAGGGTCGTGGCCAAGATCGCCTCCGGGATGAATAAACCCGACGGGCTCACGGTGATCGAAGCGGACCGGGTGCTGGAAGTGCTGGGGCCGTTGCCGGTGCGCAAGATCCCGGGCGTGGGCGAGGCCACGGAGAAAGCGTTGCAGCCCTTGCAGATCGAAACCATCAACGACCTCGTAGCCTGCCCCATGTACAAGCTGCGGGCGGTGCTGGGGATGGCGGGTGAGCAGCTCCACCGGACCATGCGCGGCAAGGGCGGCGACAAGGTGATCGCGTTGGAGGAGCGCCCCGATGACAAGTCCATGGGCCACGAGAACACCTTCATGACGAACGTGGACACCGAGGAAGAGCTGTTGAACTGCCTGCTGCACCTGTGCGACAAGGCGGCTCGGCGCATGAGGAAAGAGAAGTATGTCGGCAATTTGGTGACGTTTAAGCTGCGCACGGCCGACTTCCACACCCGCACCCACCAGCGCGCGATGAAGACATTCACCAACGACCCCATCTCCATCTACGAGATCGCCAGGGCGCTGCTGCGGGATCTGTGGCGGGAGGGCGACCGGAGCGTACGCCTGATCGGGGTGAGTGTGTCGCACCTGATGGTCCCCGGCGAGCACCGGGGGATTCAGGACGACCTGTTCATCGCGGCGCTTCAGCAGCGGCGGGCGGGGTTGTTTTCCGCGCTGGACCAGGTCCGGGACCGCTACGGCGAGGACAGCCTGGGCTTCGCTGGCGGGATGAGATCGCTCTCGAAGGGAGTCCCGATGACAGAAAGCCCGGCTCAGTGATCCCCCGACTGATTATCAACAGTTTTGCGTGAGTAATACTTCTAAATGGTTGTCTTGTAAGCGTCTGGTTGCCGATTTGCTTCTGACGCGCTAATCCCGTACATTCCCCTCAGCCGTTCCGGGGTGGTCCGAGATGACAGCGGACCTGAGATCAGACCCGTGGAACCTGATCCGGGTGATACCGGCGTAGGGAAGGCGGCGTGACGAAACCCGTCACAGCGACCTTGTGCCTGCGCTCACCATACGGTGGGCGTTGTCTGCTCAAGGCCGCACCCTTCTTCGTTCCAACCATCTGATAGTCCCCGGCGATTCAGTCACCTTCAACACGAGGATGTATCCCATGCGAATCGCCACCCTGTTGTGTCTGTTCCTGCTGTTGGCAGGACGTGTTCCCGCTTTCGCTGCGGAGGTCGCCGGCAGTGTGACCCACGCGGAGACGGGTGAGCCCCTGGAGAATGTTAACGTCACGGTCGAGGGCACGTCCCTGGGCGCTGTGACCAACATCCGGGGCGAATTTTTGCTGGATAACGTGCCGGAGGGCGCCTACACGTTGATCGTGTCGCATGTCGCGTTCCGGCCCAAACGAGTACCCTTCGGCTCCGCAGGTGAAGCCAGGCTCACCTTCGACATCGAGCTCGAGCCGGCGGTGCACATGTCCGAGGGCGTGCTGGTCCGCTTTGACCGTGTCGAGGCGGACAAGGCCACGGTCCCCTTCACCAACATCACCGACGAGGAGCTGGAGACCCGCTACTTCGGGCAGGATGTGCCGGTGGCGCTGGAAGGCGTACCGTCGCTGACCACCACCACCGACGCCGGCAACGCGCTGGGGTACAGTTATGTCTCCATGCGCGGCATCGACTTCAAGCGAGTCGGCGTGTTCCTCAACGGTGTCATGCTCAACGATCCCGAGGATTTCTACGTCTACTGGGTCGACCTGGCGGACTTCGGCGCCAACATCGAGGACGTGCAGGTGCAGCGAGGGACCGGCGCGACGCCCTACGGGCTGCCATCGGTGGGCGGAACCATCAGCGTACAGACCGCCACGTTCAGCGATAAGCCGGCGATTTCCGCCGAGTACGGGTACGGCAGCTACAACACGAAACGCGGCAGCATTCACCTGCAATCCGGTCCCATCAAGGGCGACACCTACCTCGACGCCCGCTTCTCCCGGATCACCTCCGACGGCTACCGGGATCTGTCTTGGGCGGACTACTTCAGCTATTACCTGTCGGGTACTCATGTGGGGGAGAAGACGCTGACCCGGCTGGTGGCGTTCGGCGGCCCCATCAAGAACCACATGGCCTATGCCGGGGTAACGCGTGACGTGCTCAAACAGGACCGCACCGCCAATCCGCTCACCTACGAGCACGAGACCGACAACTATTACCAGCCGCATTACCAGCTTCACCACACCTGGAACATCAGGGACAACCTGGCGCTGGCGCAGACCTTCTACTACATCCGCGGCGAGGGGTATTTCGACGTCTGGTATCCCAGTTGGTGGGGGTACTCCTGGGACTTCTGGGATCTGCCTCAGTTGACCACTACTGACAGCACGGCATACCCGACCGGCTGGTATCGCATGGAAGGCGGCAGCCTGGCTGAAAACGCCGACGGTGCGTTCTTCGTGGATTTCACCGACGCGGTCGCGCGCCAGCATGTGAACAACCACCAGGGCGGGTGGCAGCCGCGCTTGACCTGGAAGCTGCCGAAGCATGAGCTGTCGGTGGGTGGGCAGGCGGTCAGCCACCGCAGCCGTCGGTATGGCGAGCTGAAATGGGCGCAGGCGCTGCCCGAAGGGACCAAACCGGAGCATGTCTGGTACGACTACGAGGGCCGCAAGCGCATCGTGACCGGCTATGTGCGGGATCGCTTTCAGGTGACGGAAGACCTGCTGCTGAACGCCACAGTGCAGCTCACCAGCATCGAATACGAGGTGTTGAAGAACAAGCGCTTCGGGACGTCGTTCACGCAATCCTACCTCTTCGCCAACCCGCAGGCGGGCTTTTCCTGGAAACTGGCCGAACCCTGGCGACTCTGGGGCAGCTACAGCATGGTGACGCGTGAACCGCGCCTGAAGGACCATTACTGGGGCGAGACGGGCTACCCGGTGATCCGGTATGACGACCCGGCCAGCTTCGAGGACCCGCAAATCCAGCCGGAGAAGTTGCACGATGTGGAGCTTGGCTGCGACTGGCGAACCGGCCGTACGGCGGTGACGGCCAACGTGTACTGGATGGAGATGACCGACGAGATCGTGGACATCGGCGAGTACGATGTGCTGGGCCAGCCGGTCATCGAGAACGCCGCGAAGACTCGTCGCATCGGTGTGGAGCTGGGGGGACGAGTGCTGCTGCCGCACGATCTCTTCGCCGAGGGCAACCTGAACCTGGCGCAAAACCGCTTTTTGGAGTACGAAACCGCCACGTCGATCCTGGACCCGGCCGGCGGCTGGGGAATGGAGGTCCCCATCGACAACAGTGGCAATCCCATCATCAAGGCGCCGGAACGGATCGCGAACCTGGCCCTCGGCTGGCGGAGCGAGCGCGGCTGGGTGAGGCTGGCGGCGCATCATGTGGGCGAGCAGTACCTGGACAACACGCAAAGCCTCGAGGACCTTCAAGGTGTGAACTCTCGTGATGGCGTCACGGTCACCGGATCGCCGTCGCTCGACCAGAACCGGAGGATTGATGCATACACCCGTGTGGATCTGTCGATCGGTGTCCAGATGCTGGGGGCGACCTCGCGTGAGGCGCTGCTGGCGCGCAGCTACTGGCCTGATGTGGAGCTGAACCTGCACGTGCGCAACCTGCTGGATACGGAGTACGAGCTGACCGGTTCGACCGACGCCTGGGGCGTGTACATCATTCCAGCGGCCAAACGGCAGGTGATGGCGGAGGTGAAGGTGACACTGTAACAGACTGATGGCCTGACGAGAACATTCGCCTATGCGGCAGTCTGCCGCATAGGCGAATGTCATTCCAACAAAAAACCCGCCCTCAGGGGCGGGTCACGCATGGGGTAGAAGGGTGGGCGCTGTCAACTCCCCCAAGCGTTTTTATCGACTTGTCAATCGGTATCTATGTTCAGGTGAACCAAATCATCGATGTTTGTTGATAAAAGCAGAAAGATTGGGTTTTGTTATCTGGAAAAGCCTTCTTCAAGTTTCCAGATGCTATATAAAGCTTCCATACGCTTTCAGTTTGACTCAATTCTGATACAAAATCCTGTTTATACTTTCCGAGTGTTTACGTTGTTGCTCTTCTTATTGAACAAGATCCGTGCCAGTCATGAATATGCAGGAGCAACTGTATGGATAGTTTTCTGTAAGTGCTTGCCTGTTAATAAGTTGTCTCGCCAGGAGCACCTCGAAAAACTCGCCTTACAATTGGTGTGAAACCTGTTGCACACAGGCCACAGGTGTGTGGATGCAGAGATCCGCGAGGGTCTCATCATTTGCTGGAAGCGGGGCGAGTGCTTTCTTCACCTGCGGGGATTCGCTATACTGTTAAGGTTGGGGTTGGATGCCCGGAAATGGATGCTGACACTGGAGGATGAGAGATGCTGAGAGTGACGACGGTTGTCCTGGGGGTGGTCTTGTTGGCGGCGGCGGCGGGCGCGCTGGAATTGCCGCAACGAGTGGTGCTGGAATTGAGCGATCCCGCGGCGGAAAAAGTCCGGCTGGATGAGGCCGCACCCGTGTTCCTGTTGGACGCAAACCTGGGCGCCATCGAGGTCCAGCCCATCTTCACCGCACCGGGAAACCCGGATCACCGGGCGCTCTGGTATCAGCACAACCTCAACCGCTGGTTCACCCTTTCCTGGAGCGGTCCTTTCACGGCGGCAGAAGCCGTGCAGCGTCTCCCGCAGCATGCCGACCTCTTGTCGATCGAGGTGGTCGACTACCATGTCGCCCACGTATTGCCCGATGATTACACGAATTACGGCATGTGGGGCCTCAGCCAGATGGACTGTCCGGAGGCCTGGGATATCGTGCAGGGCGACACCAGTGTCATCGTCACCACCATCGACACCGGCTGCGAAGTCTTCCATCCCGACCTCGAGGCCAACATCCACATTAACCCGGACGAGGACATCAACGGCAACGGTGTGTTCGACACCACCAGCGTGGATGACGGCGGCGATCTGGACGGTGTGGACAACGACGGCAACGGCTTTGTCGACGATGTCGCCGGTTGGGATTTCGTCTCCGTTGATGAAGAGGATGTGTCCGACAATTACGGTGTCCCCAACGGCGAGGAGTATGGTCCCCGCGACAACTTCGTGTGGAACGATGTGCATGGGCACGGCACCCATGTAAACGGCACCGCAGCGGCGGTGACCGACAACGGCATCGGCGTACCGGCGGCCTCCTGGAACGTCCGCGCCATGCCTCTGAGGGCCGGGTACAGCATCCTGATCGGCGGGACGCTTTACGGCATCGGTGATCCCACGGACTTCGCGCCGGCCATTCAATACGCCGCCGATAACGGGGCGCGGGTGGTCAGTATCTCTTTCGGCGGGGGCGGCAGCTACGCATTCTACCAGAACGCGATCAATTATGCGTATGAGTTGGGCGTGCTGGTGATGGCGTCGGCCGGCAACAGCGATTCGAGCACGCCCAGCTATCCGGCCAATTATACTCACGTGATGTCGGTGGCGGCGACCACGAACTCCGACGCCAAGGCCAACTTCTCCAACTACGGAGCCTGGGTCGATATCTCCTCGCCCGGCGTCACCATCTGGAGCACCATCTCCAACAACCAATACCACCAATATGATTACGTCGCCTGGGGCGGCACTTCCATGTCCTGCCCGAACGTGGCGGCGGTGGCGGGCCTGATCCTGTCGCTGGATCCCGAGATGAGTGTCGACCGGCTCGAGGAGCTGCTGCTGGCCGGCTGCGACAACATCGACGCCATGAATCCCGGCTATGAAGGCCAGCTCGGAGCGGGACGGGTCAACGCCTACAATTCCGTCGTGCTGGCAAACTCCCCCATGATCAGCATCGTGGATGTGGAATTGAGCGATCCTGACGGCAACGCTCGCATCGACGCCGGCGAGACCATTGAGATGGTGGTTACCGTGGCCAACGATCCGGACTGGGAGGACGCCACCGAGGTAACCGCGCTGCTGACGGTGGCCGATGAGACCATCGAAGTCACCACGCCCGGCGCGAACCTGGGCGCCCTGGCCGCAGGCGATAGCGCGGACAATGCCGCCGCGCCGTTCGTCTTCACTGTCCCGGACGATTGGGGCGAGGGACGCTACATCGACTTCACCCTGTACATCGGCGCGAATCCCGCCGATTTCACCCTGCAGGAAACCAGGCCTCTGCTGGTCGGCGCGCCCGATGTGATTCTTGTGGATGATGATGGCGGTGATGCTTACGAAATCTTCCTGGAGAACGATTTCGCTGAGCTGGAGCTGGTGATTCAGACCATGGACGCCGATGCTATGCAGATGGATGTTACGGCGTTTGAAGGAGTCGACAAAGTCCTCTGGATGACCGGTAACGCTCAGGATGCGTTGAGCGAGAACGACCAGGAAATCATAAGCGGCCTGCTGGATGCCGGGATTTCGTTGTTCCTGTTCGGCGAGGGGATCGACGAGCAGCTCGACGGGACCGATTTCTATGCGGACGTGCTGCATGCGGCGTCCGATCCTGACGGCGACCCGCAGCATGCGTTAACTGTGGTGGAAGGCGCGACCGGGCCGGTGGTGGAAGGTACGTCGCTGGCGCTGCTGGGCGCGGGAGACGGCGCGGGCAACAGTGTGGATCCCGACGTTATCCTGCCCGTTGGAAACGCCGTGCCGATCTACACCTACATGGCGGGCTCGGGCTACGGCGGCATCTGTTTTGAAGCAGCCGACGCCAAGCTGGTGTATTTCGCGTTTGCGTTTGAAGCGGTTACCGGCGCAGGACCGACCATCCGGCGTGTGGAAGCGCTGGAAGCCGTGCTGGAGTGGTTCGAGGCGCCGTTTGGAGTGGAGCCTGAGTTTGCCGCGCAGTTGCCCGAGACCTTCGAGGTCGCCGCGCCCTATCCCAATCCGTTCAATCCCACGGCCACGCTGCAATTCGGCCTGCCCGAGCAGGGCCAGGTGAAAGCGGTGCTGTACAATCCGCTCGGACAGGAAGTGATGACCGTGCTCGACAGTGAGCTGCGTGCCGGGTATCATCGGCTCACGGTGGATGGGGCGTCGCTGGCGAGCGGGACGTATTTCCTGACGCTGGAAGCCGACGGCCGGCAGATGACCCGGCGGCTGGTGCTGCTAAA
>CAZYOC010000191.1:0-8841 GCA_964648415.1 uncultured bacterium
CAGCGGTGTCATGCGCTGGAGATACGAGATCAAACGGGAGCGGGGGACGCCAATCGGTACAGGGCTCAGTTTCATAAGGATCAATGTCTATTTCCGTGGATACAGTATCGCCCTGACCATTTGGGTTCTGGTTGGCCTGATACGGACCCGTTATATGTCCCCAGTAGTTATTTTCGGCAAACAGTACTCCGTGATAGGTCGGGTTTTGCCCAGCGGCAGGACCGTCATGGTAGTAAAAATCATTATCATGCAAATCGAGTGTTGTCGCGCCGTAGGCTATGACAGCAGCAACATAATTATTATCTGCTTCATAGGGTCCATTTCGAATAAATATATTATGATGCACACTCGGTTCCACCAATGAATCATTATTATGAGTGCTTATTAAAGCACCAAATCTTGATCCTCTATTATTGATAAAAATGTTATGGTGTATTGTATAACTACTTGTTATATCTATAGCTCCTGCTTTATAGTTAGTATAGTTAGATTTCATTATATTCCCTGTAAAACTTAGACTGTCTATTGTTGGACCTAATATTACTGCTCCCCCATACCCCAAGCGTCCTTCATTGAGATTATGAATGGCATAATTAGCATAATATTCATTTTGCTCGATTATAGCAACCTCCATATTCGATACTGACAATCCTCCACCTGTTCCAGATATATTTGACATAAAACGATTTGATCGAATTATCCAACTGCCACGGACATCTGAACCAAATAGATCAGCGCCTCCTCCAAAGTTGCGTGCTTCATTTTCCTGGAAAACATTGGCTTCCAATAACCCGGAAGCACCTCCTGACGACAATCCGCCCCCCTCCAGCATCCACGCGTGATTATTCGTGAAGATGTTGCCATGCAAGATATATTCCCCCAGATCAACCGCTAATCCCCCAGCATTCAGTGTTGCTTGATTATTACCAATATAATTATTGCTTAGTGTTCCCGTACAACCAACGAGCGCGGCGCCGCCACCCCGTTGAGCAACATTATTGATAAAACGGTTATTGATCAGCTCCACTTCCGTGTTAGTTGCCAGGATACCGCCGCCATGATTGGCTTGAATGCCAGCGCCGGCAGCATTTCCGCCAGCAAGCGTCATTCCAATCAGAGTAAATACCCCTTCCAATGAATCGGCTATTGTGATTGGACGATTACCTATCGCTGGTTCATGATCACATTGTATGGCTGTTTGAACTATATGTGTACTATCATTATCCAATACATAATATGAACACACTGTAATGTCGGGCGTTATCACGGTCACTGCCTCGTAATATATACCACTGTTAGCCATTACAGTATCATTTGGTAGCGCATTGTTAACTGCTTCCTGAATTGAACCATATTCTTCAGGAACGAGCAAGGTTTCTGAATGCAACCTGAACGCAAACAAAACCATAAAAAGCACAAATAATGTATATTTATTAATTAACATGCTGCTACTCCTTGTTGACACAAGCTGGTGAATCATACCCCGCAGGCGCTGCTGCGCCTGCGGGGTATGATGGAGAACCGTCATGCAGGAAAATGCAGCCAGAACTCAACTTGAGCAGTTGTAGGTTGGGTGCCATGGATATCAACATCCTGATACCAGTGAAGACCGTCGATATTCATACCGGCTTCCTCCCGCCAGGTTGCTTCACCATTTTGAAAGGTTTGGTGCCGAAAATATTCACTTTCCCCATCATAAAGCCATGAGTCACAATGAAATTGATTTACAACATCCGTGGGCTTGATCGTTGTTTTTATATACGGGTTGGTACCGGGATCACCATCGTAATCCAGACCAACAACGTATGTTTCATCACCCGGCATCCTCAAGTTATACCAGGAATCCGACAGCACCGGCAGGACGAGGATCCCCACCATAACCACACTCAGTACGACTTTCACCATGATCTTCATAATCACCTCCAAAGATAAGTACAATAGGCAGCCCTGCGCCACCTCGAATGAGCAATTTGGTTTTATAATTCAAGATACCCCCCCCCCATGGCATGTCAAGCGGTTGTTTCCAGATTTTGCAAATAATCCGCTCTCGGAGGATTTGATCATGCTTTTCCCATACCGGGGCTTGAGGGATTTGTCTCATTAGAGCCGGAACCGGAGAAGATCCCCGCCCCCGACCAAAGCAGGAGGGCAGGCCCTGAGCTTGGGATGACATTGTTGTGCGTGGGGATGACATCATGGGGGATTTCTTCCGCGCATATAGGAGATTTCTTCTGAGTATAAAGGATATGTCTATTAAAAGGTGTGTTGAGGATAAGAGCCACAACCGGTGCAACACAGAATACAAAATCACCGAGACTACTGGTATTGGGGACTGGAATGGCTTTACAAATCGCGGCAAAACCCTTCTGTGTATAACAAAACTAAAACACACTCATCAAATCCACCATCTTCTTCGCCATGTGGACATGGGATTCATACCGTTTTTGCATCTCGTTAAGTGCTTCCAGCCCGGTGGTTTCGTCCAGCATGTGCGGCAGGTGCGAACTTACCTGCACGAACGGTTCTTCCATCAGGAAAGCATAGGGCGACAGGAAAGTGGCGGTTTCCAGGATGGCGGAATACAGCGCAAGCTCCTCTGCTCCTTCGGGCGTATGGTGAAAACGGATCACCTTGCAGATCTGCTCGTCGATGCCCCACAGGTAGAGGAAATACGCCCCGACGGCGGCGTGATCCATCCCCAGCTCTTCGATCTCGTAGCGACGGTCCCAGTGGTCTACTTCTTCACGGATGGCGAGGAGCTGCCGCATGGTATCGTGAAACAGGTGGTCGATCACCATCCAGCCGATGTTGTGCAGCAGCCCGGCCAGGAACATGTCGATGCCGGGGTTCTCCCGCACCTGCTTGCGTGACTCCAGGCTGCGCGCCAGGAAACCCGTGGCCAAAGAGTGCTTCCACAGGGTGCTCCGGTCGAGCAGGCGGCTCTCCCACTCGTCGAGCGCCTGCATCATCCCGGTGCTGACACAGACCTCGATCACGCTGTTCAGCCCGATGGTCATGATGCACTGTTCCAGGGTGTTGGCGGGGTACCGGCGGGAGTAGAGAGCAGAATTGGCGACCTTCATAATGCGGGCCGCCAACGGTGCGTCGGTCTGGATGATCTTTTTCAGTTCGCTGATCTCGGCGTCGGCTTCACGTGCGATGGAGATGACACGCATGGCGACCGCCGGCAGGGTCGGCAGCGTGTCCAGCATCTGGATCGCTTTGATTGTCTCTCGTCTCAGTTCCTTGATCCGCGCCGGGTCGAGTGCTCCGGAATCCGTCATAGCGGCGGATCAGTTCCCGAGACAGCGTTTCATCACCACGTAGAACTCCTCGCCCAGGTCACTGTTCAGGTCCACCTTGCACCGGAACAGTTCGTTGGCGATGTATTGCTTGGCGCGGTTCCAGTCCGGTGCGCGCGAGACCTTCTGCAGGAACGTGTCGAGCGCTTCCTCGTTGCCGTCATACATCTCAGCGACCACGCGGTCATGGGTCTCGCCGCTGCGCAACGGGGCGAAACGGTCCTTTTTGGCAGGCTCCTTCTTCTCTGGCGCAGGAGCCGGTGCGGGTTTGGGTTTCGGCTTGGGAGCAGCAGGTTTACGCCGGATGACCGGCGGCGGCTCTTCTTCAGGCTCAGGTTCGGGCTCCGGTTCAGGCTCGGGCGAAGGAGCGCCAATTTCGATGTCCTCAAAATCGGGCTCTTCCGGCTCCTCGAGCACCTCGTCGCCGATCTCTTCTTCCAGATCGAAGTCCGGCTCGGAGTCGATTTCCAGATCGCTCCACTCCGGGGCGCCCTCTTCGACATACTCGTCCTCGTCCTCATCGTCCGCGAAGGAGAAGACCTCGTCATCGTCAAAGTCGAAATCGTCCTCGACCTCGGGCGGCTCCTCCTCGGTCTCTTCGGCCGGCTCCGGTTCCAGCTCTGCGCCGAGCCTCGGCTGCGGGGTCACCACAGGCGGAACAACTTCATCCTCGTCCGGTTCCGGACGGGTGGTTTTCGGTTCCCCGGGCTGCCGCTTCAGCAGTTGCTCCAGCCGGTCCGACACGGGCGGCTGCGGGGCCGGCGTTTCAACCTCTGGCGACTTTTTTTCGGGGACGTCCTCCGGCTCCGCCATCACTTGTGAGACGGACTGTTTCCCGATACGATCCAGGTCCGCAGCGGCAGGGGAGGAAGCCTGCTCGCGTTTGCGGATCAGGGCGTACCGCTTCACCAGGCGGATCAACTCATCCACCGTGGCCTCGCTGACGCCCACTTCGAGCTCCAGCTCCAGCGCCCAGCTCAGGGTCCTCGCTCCGCGCTTGTCGGTCAGCGCCTTCACGTCGTTCAGCGAGAGCACCTTGTGCTTGTCGTCTTTGGCGCCGAGCAGCTCCACGAGCTCCAACACCGCCTCACGCGGGTGGTTCGTGGCCCAGGTGTCGTATGCGCCCTGCAGAATTTCCAGGAACGAGGCGCGGTCCAGCATGGTCTGCGGCGGAATCGCCAGCTCACTGACAACAGTGCCCACAATGCCCCGGAAGGTCGCCTTCTTAATGGTCGGCTCGATGTCGGCCCATGTGGCGGTCACCCGGCGCCGGAAGATCTTGTCGGCCAGTTTCTGGAACTCTCCGCCCGGCTCCGGAGGGAGCTCATCAATATAGTCTTCGACCACATGGATCACTTTCGAGGACTCGATGGTCCAGGCGAGCGCCATGGCGTTGACCAACTGGCGCACGGCATCGTGGCGGGACAGGTCCAGCTCGCCGTCGCGGGCGAACACATCGGCGCGCCGCACCGCTTCATCCCGTGCGAGATTATCCAGGCGAATACGCAATTTATCCGGGAGATCCGTCCAACTCCGGGGCGAAATCCGGTCATCATTCTGATGGGTTTTCAACCAGCCGTTCAGGTTCTCCATCCAGCAGCCTCCCTAGCGGACTGAGGTGTGTCGCAAACATGATCATCCAGATGTTGCTAACATACCAGTAATGCAAGGCGTTTGGCAACCATTAAGAGGTCGCGCCGACGCGAAAATCGAACCGGGGAGACAGTTCTCATCTCTCGCCTCCTTACACCGGCAGGCGGCAATGGAGCACGTGTAACCGGAAGCATCTGCCCACTGGCTCCTCCTGAGCCTACAGCAGCCTCCAAGGCTTATTTCCAAGATAATCGTTCACTTACATGACAGCTTGGAAACTGGTACACGGTTTGTAATCCCAGTCGGTGTGACGGTACCCTGCGCAACCGTCCGTACACACTCCTTTCTATGATGAAAGGAACCCTTGCTACGACACACCCGACGGGGTGTGTCGTTTTTTTTCCACGCGGAGCTGCTTGCCTCGATATACAGCTCGCTGTATGCTGCCCTTTCCAACGGCTCGATTTTAACTTTCTGCGAACCGAGAGAAATCAGTTGCTCCTTACCAAGAATCGAATTACATTGTGCAATCGGTCTAGCAACTGGTACAATTCAAGGGCGCAAGCATGTCGCTGCTGACATATCGGTACGGTCTGTACATTCTTTTGCTTGCAATGTGCGCGACTCTCCTTGCGCCGCCCTCCGTGCTGTTCGCCAGCGAACTGGAAGATCAATACGAGCAGATCCGCCGCATGCCCGCCGGGGAACAGAAAACCCGCTCCCTGGAAAACCTGGTGTTCAATCTGGACCAACGCGGCCGGTTGGGGCCGGAGCCGGTCGAGCAACTCGCCTGGATCTACATCGACAACAACCAGATTGACCGCGCCATCGGGCTGTTGAATACCCTCGACGACCGGAACAGTTACGACTACGAGCTGATGTTCAAGCTGGCCCAGATGATCTGGGAGCAGCGCCAGGATATGGAAACCGTTACCCGCCTGCTGAACAAAGCCACCGAGTATGCCCAACTGGGCCGACGTCGTCCCGACAAAGACGAATACGACGCTGCCTACTATGTCGAGACCAATCAGATTCTGGGCAAGATCCACTCCTTTTACGCTACGATCTACCTGTCCAAAGATAACTATCAAAAGGCGGACCAGCACCTCAGCAAGGCCATGTCGTACCGAGTGGATCCCCGCGACTACGCCTTGCAGAGCAGGATCCTGTTGCAGAAGGGACGTCTGAAAGCCCGTTCCTGTCTGGGCGCCGCCATGGTCGCCATGTACCGAGGGGAGATCCCGGAAGCGCGTATGACCTTCAAGTCCGCGTATGACAGCCTGGAGTGGGATGTTCACAAACTCGATGATTACATCAAATCTTTCCAGGAACTCTATATCACCACAGAGGCCAATATCATTCTACAGTCCAATGAGCGTACTCGTGTTGAGAGTCTGTCCCGCATTCCCATTCAGGATATACTAAGCAGTGCAAAACACGGCGTTGCCGTTGTCTTCTGGGGCGACGAGACCCAAGAGTGGAACCTGAAGGGGCTGGAGGATCTGGCCAAAATGCTGGACAATCAGGGCATCCCGAACCTGTTTGTCTACGCCGGGGAGAACTATGGCGAACAAAGCTCGATTTTGCGTCAGCAACGATACTCTTTCATGGGTATGGATACGGCGGATCTGGAAGCCCAAAAGATGTATCGTGTGACCCATACCCCCATGGTGTGCATTGTCGACCGCGACCAGCGTATCCGTTATCGAATCGAAGGCCCGAACCGCAACATCCACAAGCTGTTTAAAATGGTCTGGGACAAGTTCGCCGAAGTGGAAGACGCACGCTGATCGCTACATCCCTGTCCAGACCCCTTTCAGTCCTGTCACCATCCATCAACATAAACGGACCTTGAGCATGGCTGCGACTCCTCGATCTTTTTTTCTGGAAAACCTGCTGTGGCGTGAGGTGGCAGACCTGGTCGCAGGGGGCTGGAAACGGGTATTGATTCCCTGCGGTGCGACCGAAGCCCACGGCGCGGCCGGTCTGGGGACCGACACCATCATCCCCCTCGGCCTCGCCGAGGAACTGGCCCCGCGCCTGCAAGCCCTGATCGCCCCGCCTGTGCATTACGGCGTCCTCGGCTCCCTGCGGAACTATCCCGGCTCCGTCAGCCTCACGCCCCAAACCTACAGCGCCCTGCTGACTGAAATCGGTACAGGACTGGTGCGCACCGGCTTCACCGAACTGCTGTTCCTCAACGGCCACTCGGGCAACGCCGGCGGCATCAAAACCGCCTCCTCCACCCTGCACTACACTCACAACGTCCGCACCCTCGCCTATGAATGGTACATGGAACAGTATGACGAGACGGATATGATCTATGACAGCCCGGGCGGGCATTCCGGATCCGGTGAAACCGGGATGGTGCTGGCCCTGCGCCCCGAAGCCGCCCCGGAAGGACAGTATCAATCCTCCGACGCCGGCACGCTCAACCCGGCCGTGAGAGCCTATCCCGGTCCCTATTCCGTCATCCTGATGGAAGAAGACCGCGGCCTGCCCAACTACGATCCCGACAAAGCGCATAAGCTGCTGAAGAAGGTCGCCGACTATGCTGAGAATTCGTTGCGTACCGTACTGGGACGCTGGGAAGCAATGGGCTGGTAGGTAAGCCTGCTTATTATGATGCTCGATAAGAATCAACCATTCAATGGTGTCTGAATTTTTGTTTCTGCTGAATTTACGACTGTGCTGCGCACAACGCATGCTTGCTTCGTTTCTGAAGTGGCGCTAGAAGCCTGGCCGGAAAGTGTGATTTGGACGTTTTTGCAGGAGTCGTCGGTTCTCATTGCCGGATCGAGCTCAGCGGAAGTGCATCATAAACAGCATGATAGCGATAGTGCGTTCGTTGTATGAGAACCTGGATTTGGTCGGCTTGATACGAAAAATGACTTTCCGGCCGGGCTTCTAGCATTCGTTTAGACGCTCCCGACACGCTCATCGCGGGATGGTTCGAGCGTCCGGATTTGTGTTCATTGGCGCCATCGGATCAGTCGTGAAGCAAAGCGAGGGGCGTATCGGGCCATGCGTCCAAACTGCGCTCATATCATGGTTTATTGTAGATGAAACCACGCTCGTGAAACATCCGGGTTAACGGCACATCATGCCTGGCGCACACAGGAAATACCTCCCCTGTCGCCCTGGACAGGGGAGGTACGTAAAGTCATAGTCTGATGAGCTGTTGCCAGCTCAAGCGGCCATCGGCTCAGGGCTCATCCGGGCAATGGGGCATCGGTGAATTGGTGCCGTAAATCGTGGAATCCGGTTCCTCGTCCGGCGGCTCGAGGGCGCTGGTGCCGACCGTCAGGTCCTTACCCTGCGGATCAACAGCATAAGGATTGGTATCCAGCGGGACCAGCACAGTATCCCCGTCCTCAGCGACAAAAACAGCCTCTTCGACCGTGGCCACATCCTGGTTCACACGGATCACATCCGCGGAAAGAATCACCGGAAGCGCCAGCAGCATGACCAACAAACCGGCTGTCATCTTCTTCATGGTACCACCTCGCAGTTTGTCTACCCTCCCGTAACACGAAAAATCAAAAGGCAGGTGTCTTTCTCATCGGCAACATGAAAACTTTTCTAAAGCGTGCCACGCCGGCTTTAGACACCCGCTTGGTTTTCCGGCTCGCTACGATGGGATGCAACGATCAGACCAGTTGGATCGCTTCCGCTTTTCTAGAGGCATCGCTCGGGGAAAACGCGAAGAGTTGCTTACAGAAAACTGCGAGGTGAGGTTGTGATAGTATATTTATGTTGTTGTTTAACAAGTACTTCATCTTAACCCAACTTTCGCGGTCTCTCTGGCTCTCATGCGAAAAAACGCCAAATTTGCGGTTTTCAATAGGTATAAGTCTAATATAAACAACACCTTACAAATAGTACAGACAGATGTTGTGCCAACAACTAAACATATGTGCACTTGTTTTAATGATAACATAGTATT
>CAZYOC010000192.1:0-8802 GCA_964648415.1 uncultured bacterium
TTAAGTGGCAACGATTAACCCCTGATGTTAAGATGAGGCATTTTAATTCTTAATTCTTAATTCTATCCTAATCATCCTGTTAAGAATACATCCATCCTCTACTCAAGAACTCCCGCCTGCCGCAGAACTTCCAGCCACAGCTCCACACCCGGCTCGAGGATTTCATCGGGGAAATCATAGGTCGGATGATGCAGGGGCGGTTGCTCAATCCCGGAGCCCAGGCCGAACAGTGCGCCCGGATACGCCCGGGTGAAATGCCCGAAATCTTCCGACCAGGGGAACGGATGAGCGGGTTCGACCAGCGGCCGGCTCAGCGTGGTCGCCGCCTCGTGGACCTGGCCAGCGGCCGTCGCATCATTGAAAGTCTCCGGGAATTCTTCGGTCCACCGTATCGTCACATCCAGCTCGTGGGTGCTCGCCACGCCCCGGGCCAGCCGCTCCGCCTGCTGGCCGATACGTGTCAGCACGTCGCCGTCATAGGCTCGCAGCGTGGCCATCACCTGCGCCGCGCCGGGCGTGGTGCCGAAGGCGATCTCGCCTACTTTCACATGGATGATGGTCACCTTGACGGCTTCATGGAGGGCGGCGGTGGTTTGCGGCAACGCGCTGAGCGCCTGGATCAGGTCCGCCATCGCCAGCGCCGGGCTATTGCCTCGTTCCGGCTGGGCGGCGTGGGCGGTCGCCCCCTCCAGCTCGATGATCAAACCTTTCGACGCCGTTGCGAAATGGCCTTCACGCAGGATCACCGCCCCGGTCTCGTAACCGGGCAGGTTGTGCAGAGCGAAGACCTTGTCCGGTTTGAATTCGCCGAACGCCTGATCGGCGAGTACCAGGGCCGCTCCCTGGCCGGTCTCTTCGGCGGGTTGGAACAGCAGCACCACCCGGCCCCGCCGGGGAGGTTGCTGCGCCAGTTTCAGCGCGACACCCGCCAGGAGTGTCATGTGCCCGTCATGGCCGCATTTATGGGCGACGCCGCTTGTCTGGGAAGCGTATGCCGGCGCGATCCGTTCCGGGATGGGAAGCGCGTCGAGGTCGGCCCGCAGCAGGATTTCGGGGCCGTTGACGCCGCTGTCGTACACCCCCGCGACACCGTGCCCGCCCAAGCCGGTCACGATCTTCGCGGGGTTGGTTCGGCGCAGCACGTCAACGATTCGAGCGGCGGTCCGTTCCTCCCGGCCGGACAGTTCCGCCTGGCGATGCAGTTCATGGCGCAATTCGATCAGGGGTAGGGTCACGGGACTCCCAGGTTGCAACAGCCTGCTACCGTCGCCCCAACCCCACAGATGAACGGGAGTTGGCGCAGGTATCAACACAATTTCAGCCTCTTTCGAGTGCATCTGAAAATAACAGTTCAAAAGGTGAAAATAAACTCATAAAATGCAAACTCTGTTTGGAGAAAGACCAAGCAAACGTCTGGCATATTCAGGAGTTCTTTTCACGTTCGAAATCACTTGCAAATCCCTGTCAATTCGAATATTTTAAAGGGTCGAACTGGGAGCGGAGGTACACCGGGAGGGTGTTTCCAGCTCAGCCGGACCGGGAGTGGGAGGCCCGGGTCCGGGTGTTTGACGGGAAAGCCAACTTCCACTTTTTCATCCTGGCGCCACTCCTGTTATACACGACCTGCTTCCAGGTCGGTTCCTTTTCTTCATAACCAGTGACCATGCCCCACGGGGCGAACCTTTACCAAAGAGGACTTTTACGATGAGTGACACATCCAACGCTGACGGTAAGCTGGAGTTCACCACGGTTGAAACCAGGGATCAGTTCCCCGAATGGGCGAGCTGGGACGATATGGTGATGTATTTCCACGAAACGATGAAGCCATACGAAGACAAGCCGGAAGATGTAGAGCGGGCTTTGCACTATGTCTTCACCCCGGGCGAGGGCCAGGGCGGGTTCCTGGAACTGGTGCGTCTGGACGGCGAACTGGTGGGCGCCTGCCTGATGCTGCGCACCGGCATGAAGGGCTACATCCCCGAGTGGATCCTGCTGATGGTGACCGTGGACCCAAAAACACGCGGCAAGGGCATCGGCGGCAAGCTGATCCAGAAATGCCTGGACCAGGCCGACGGTGATGTGAAGCTGCACGTGGAGTACGACAACCCGGCGAAACGGCTCTACGAACGCATCGGCTTCACCACCAAGTACGCCGAGATGAGGTACATGAAATGAACCGTGTGACCATCAATCTCGAGGCGTTGCAGCACAACTTCCAGGTGATCGACGGGTGGATGAAGGACCACGGCTCCACCTGGACGCTGGTCACCAAGGTGTTGTGCGGCCACGCCGACACCATCAAGGGGCTGGAGCTGCTCGGAGTCCGCTCCATGGCGGACTCCCGTCTCGCCAACCTGGAGGTGGTGCGGGAAACTGTGCCCGATGTGGAAACCTGGTACCTGCGGGTGCCTCATTGGCCTGCGATTGCCGATATCGTGCGCCTCGCCGATGTCTCGCTGAACACCGAACTGGAAACCATCCACGCCATCAACGAGGAAGCCGGCAAGCAGGGCAAGGTCCACAAGATCATCGTGATGATCGAGCTGGGCGATTTGCGCGAGGGCATCCTGCCCGGCGCACTGGTGGACTTCTACAAGGCGATCTTCGAGCTGCCCAACATCGAGGTGTGGGGCATCGGGGCGAATCTGGGCTGCCTGTCCGGGACCGTACCCAACGTGGACCAGCTCACCCAGCTCATGATGTACCGTGAATTGCTGGAGCTGAAGTTCAACAAGAAGCTGCCGATGATTTCCGCCGGCGCCAGTTCCGTATTGCCGCTGTTACTCGAAGGAAGTGTTCCCCATGAAATCAACAATTTCCGCATCGGGGAAGCGTTGTTCCTGGGGACGGACCTGGTCAACAGCGGGACTCTGGAAGGACTGCGTGACGATGCCGTGACCCTGGAAGCCGACATCGCGGAAATCAAGGAGAAAAGCCTGGTGCCGTTGGGCGAAACCACTTCCATGTCGCCGTTTGAAGCGTTCAAACAGGAAGACACTCAGCCGGGCGAACGCGGGCTGCGGGCGGTCATCACCATGGGCCAGCTCGACACCGAGATGGGCGGCCTGACGCCGTTGAATCCCAACCACCAGGTCGTGGGCGCCTCCAGCGACCTGTCGGTGGTGTCGGTGACCGAAGCCGAAGGCTTGAGGGTGGGCGACACCATCCGCTTCCGGCCCTCCTACGGCGCCCTGGTGCGGCTGATGGCGGGCAAGTACGTCACCAAGCAGGTTACGCCCGCGCTGGAGACCTATGGACGCGCACTCGAGGACGACTACGACCTCGAGCTGCCGCCGGTCCACGAGCAGGTGGACGAATATGAGGGCGGCGAAAAAGAGTAACTGTCTCGTTTTCCGAAGATGTCAACGAGGAGGCTGACGCATCCGTGAAAAGCTGATCGAGTGGGTCATTATCGGCGGGTACATCACCTTCATCATCGTGAAGGGGATGCTGAAAGTCCGCAAGATCAACGTCGCCGACGACTTCCTGGTGGCGGGACGGTCGATCACGTGGCCGCTCCTGTTCGCCACCATGGGCGCCACGGTCATCGGCGGCGGCTACTCCATCGGCGCGGTCGGCAAATCCTTCGAGTGGGGGCTGCTCATGGTGCTCATCTCCATGGGCGGCTACGTCCACTTCATCTTTTCCGGACTGGTGGTGGCCCCACGATTCCGTGAAGCCAGGCTGTACACCGTGGCCGGGTATTTCGGCCATCGCTTCAGCGAAGGCCCCCGCATCGTCGCCATGATCCTGTCGCTGCTGTTCTCGGTCTTTATTGTCGCCGCGCAGATGGCCGCGATCGGGTCGGTGCTCTCCACCCTCATGCCGGATACCGCGGACGTCGCAAAAACCATCCGCCTGGGGATCCTGATCGGCGGCGTCCTTGTCGTCCTCTACAGCACTGCCGGCGGCCTGCTGGCGGTGATCTACACCGACGTCTACCAGTTCGTGGTGTTGCTGCTGGGGTTCCTGATCACGCTGGCGTTTATCATGCCGGACATGATCGCCACCTGGCCCACCGTGACCGACACTCTGCCGGACCGTTTCTTCGAGATCACCGGCGACAAGGGCTGGGCGTTCCTGATAACCACCTTCCTGGCGTTCCTGGTGGGCGAGACCTTCGCACCCGGCTACGCCACACGCTACTGCATCGGCAAGGATGTGCGCCACACCAAGCTGGGCATCGCCGGCGTGGGAGCGTTTCTGACCCTGGTCTTCCCCATTATCGTGTTCTTCATCGCCCTGTACGCCCGCATGAAGTTCCCGGAGATCGAACCGCAGCAGGCCCTGCCCGCAGTCATCCGCTTCCTGCATAACCCCTGGATTTCCGGCATTATTATCGCGGCGCTGTTGAGTGCGGTGATGTCCTCGGCGGACTCGGCGCTGAACTCCTCCACCGCGATTTTCGTGAAGGATCTGTTCGAGGAGACCTTCCACTGGACCGGACGCGACCAGGTCCGCATGCTGAAGATCGCACGGATCTGCACGGCGGTGCTGGGAGTGCTCGCCATGAGTATCGCGGTGCTCTGGTCCGACATTATCGAGCTGCTGTTGTTCACGTATCAGGTCTGGGCGCCGGCCATCATCCTGCCGGTGGTGGTGGGCGCAACCACCCGGTTCAAGAGCAAAGCGCAGAACACGGCTATCCTGATGACCATGATCCTCTCCACAGCGATCACCTTCGGCTACCGGTACACGGCCTGGGCGGCATCTATCGACCCGGCGGTGTTCGGGGTGTTCCTCAGTGTGGGTGTGTTTTTTGTGATCCGAGGGGTGCAACGGGTAGCCTTCCGGGTGCGGTGATGGATGCTTTCGGGAAGAATTCTTTAACAGGATGATAAGGATGGTAAGGATGGTAAGGATAAGATTGAAGTAGAAAAGGTAAAAAACAGAAACCGCTCTCATTCCAGTGAAGGCTGGAACCGGAACGAAGTGAAGCTTGCGGTGTCCTGTAGTTTAGGACAGCCGTGAATCCGGGCAAGGTGCCGCATGTCCGTTCGGGTCAATTCCGCTCTCATCTCCGAGGACCGCGAACTGGTCGAACAACTGATGATGAACATGGGGCTGGACGAGGAGTAATCCAGTCTGCTTGAACAAGAACATACAGCCGTAGCTAAGTTCGTAGAGGGCTGCTCTCGCTGTATCCGCCAGGATCTGCGGGAGCTGTTTCTTTCGAAGCAGCCCTTAACTACAAAAAAATCGCAACATTTGCATCGCTTTGGATGGACGGACACCGTAAATTCTCGATTGGGAGTCTGTTGGGAGCGAGCTAACGGAAGGAATGGACGCGTGGAAAAGCTGCCTCTTGGAATGGTGCAACCCGGCATGGTGCTGGGCGAAGGAATCTTCGTCAATGGCCGTCCGAAATACCGTAAAGGCCGCAAACTGACCGGCAGGGACATCCGTGAGATCCGCAGCCTGGGCATGTCCCAGGTTAGCATCGATATGGAATCCATGGAAGCGTTCAAGCGGAAAGGGACCATCACCCCGGAAACCCGCGAACGCGCCGTTTCCAAAGTCCAGAACGTGTACGAAGATTTCGAGAACCTGAACCCGCAGGCCTACCAGCAGATCCATACCGTGGGTGAGGAGATCGTTGAGGATATTCTGAACGCCGACGAGCTGCATATGACAGCTCACGAATTACGCTCCTACGATGATTACACCTACCGCCATTCGGTGAACGTCACCGCCATATCTGTCGCCATCGCGCATACCATGGGGTTACCGAAGGAAGACCTGAAGCTGCTGGCCGCCGGCGGACTGCTGCATGATATCGGCAAGATGAAGATCCCGGAGAAGATACTGCACAAGGATGGGAAGCTGGACCAGATCGAAGTGAACATCGTGCGCAACCACCCGGATTGGGGGCTTGAATTGCTGGCGGAGAAAACGGCCAGCCGGCCGGTGGTCTGGGGAGTGGCGCACCAGCATCATGAAGCCTGCGACGGCAGCGGGTACCCGGAGGGACGTAAGGGCGCCAAGCTGCATCCCTGGGCGCGAGTGATTATGGTAGCCGACATCTGGGACGCACTCCGCAGCGAGCGCCCCTACAAACAGGGCTGGTCACCGGAAAAAACCATGGCCTTTCTCAACGGCAACGAGATGAAACCCAAGCTGGACCCTGAACCTCTCCAAGCGCTCAACACCATGATAAAACTGCACGATGAGTCATTGGGTTAGTTCGAATATTTCACGGGCATTCATGCCTCGTCAACTTAACCCTTGATATAGAATCGGTTTAAACGGTTTTTCGGCTTAAAAACACATGACAACGTTTTGTTGTCGTTTACGCTCCCCGTCGCCGGGGTTGAAGGATCTGGTAAACCTGTACCCAAGGTGCGCGCCAAACGGACGGCGCGTACCTTGCGCCAGGCTAGTGCTCCATTGCACCAGCTATGATGCTTTCTGAGCTGCGTAATTTGTCTCAGGACAAGGCGCATCTTTACAGACATAACGGGTTATTTCAAAAAGATGTAACGCAGTCACGAGGCAAATGACGCGCTCCCGAAGGGCTTGTTTCTGATGGTCAATTTCTACGTTGATTTCGCTTAACGTAGAACCACTTCCGTGGTTCGTTCGTGAAATAATCCGAGCTGACTGCAAACTAACTGTAAAATGATTCATCACACACTGTAATATTACCGTAAAGTGTA
The DNA here is from genome assembly GCA_964648415.1 of uncultured bacterium. Taxonomy (GTDB): domain Bacteria; phylum Electryoneota; class Electryoneia; order Electryoneales; family Electryoneaceae. The sequence goes on from CAZYOC010000192.1 coordinate 6,657, forward strand.
CAGTTGTTTTACACCTTATGTTCTTCGAGTACAACCTGTCTCCACGTAAGTCTCACCAGCCTATCCTGTTGTTATGCTGTACCTTGAAGGTGTTGGGCGCCCTGTGTGTTCGGGTTGCCTGAAAAGTGGCACGACCGTTGCATTTCCATGGGCCAAACAGAAAACGACTTACAACGTGTCACACAAGCAGGCAGCACACACGAAAAGGAGACCATCATGAGCGCGAACTACAGCAACACTCTCGGCAACGGCATTCATCGTCCCAGCAGCCGCCCCATGGAAACTGTGGTCGACGGCCAGGGCAACTACTGGATCTGCGACCGTGGCGTGGACAAGGACGGTGACCTGAGCGCCCAGGGCTGCGTACACTTCGACGATATGCCTCTCAAGCCGGAAGATTGATCATAGATCCCACGTGAGATCCCGTCAAACGGGCATCCCGGACGCACCCCGACTCTTTGGAGGAGGCGGGGTGCGCCGGAGTTTTACCCGGAAACCAACCGGGTGACATTGGGGGGAAAGGAAAACATCATGACAACCAGAAGCCTCAAGATTCGCATCATCGCCAACGCCCTCGGGTTCAACCTGGCCTGGTGGGGTTGTGTTCTGGGCGCCAAATGGGCCATGCCCTGGCTGGGACCGGCCATCATGGCGGCGTTTCTCTTTTTCCATTTCCGCTTCCTGGGGCATGGTAAACGCGAAGCGCTGTTCATCCTGCTGGCCGGCCTGTTCGGGACGGTGGTGGACAACCTGAAGGCGGGCCTGGGGCTGATCGATTATTCCGGCGGCTGGCCCGGCCTCGAGTGGCTGGCGCCACTCTGGATCACCGCCATGTGGGCCGGTTTCGCGGCGCTGCTGAACCATTCGCTGGGATGGCTGCGTGAACGCTATATCCTGGCGTTCCTGCTGGGAGCGCTGTTCGGACCGCCCTCCTATCTCACGGGCGTGAAATTCGATGTTCTACACTTCAACCTGTCCACCCTGAACACGGTACTGATCCTGGCCGGGGTATGGGGAAGCGCGCTGGTGCTGATGGTCTGGGGTACGAAAGCATTGAATATCGGAGGCCGTCATGCGAGCTGAAATGATCACATTGCTAACCATCCTGTTGTTAGCTGCGCCGGTGATGGCGGTGGACAGCAACGACGCACTGCTGGAGGAGCTGGCCGATGACACCGGCTGGGAGCGGGCCGGGGAACTGGACAACGATCGTGTCCTGCGAACCAAGATCATTGACGGCCTGGACCTGGGTGCGGTGGAGGTCGCCGCGGAATTGAGCTTACGCCCCGACACCATCATCGAGGTAGTCGAGGCGGTGGACCGGTACAACAACATCATCACGAGCAACGAGGCGATGACCTGCTACCAGATTACCGAGAATGACACGCACATCGTCGGCTACCAGTATTACAAGGTTCCCCTGATGACCAACCGGTATGTGGTGTTTCACATGGACCGTGCGTACACCGATGACCGGGGCCGGATCCGCAGCGACTGGAAACTGATGGATGGAGCCGCTCGGTATCCCGATCAGCTCGAGCAGTGGCATGACGGCGAAAACCCGGTGCAGCTCGAACGCGGCGCGGGGACATGGGTGATTGAGCCGTTGGAGGACGACCGCTGGCGGGTGGCGTACCGGCTTTACATGAATCCGGGCGGCTGGCTGCCGGGGTTTGTCCTGGACCGGGTCAACCGCAGCGGCATCAATGGCCTGTTTGACGATGTCATCCGGGAAGCCAATCGACTGGCGGAAAAGACGGCGGACAACCCTGCGAAACAGATTGTATCAGAATAGCCAACGAGTGTCACTCCTGCGAAGGCGGGAATTCACCGGATAATCCTGAAGATCGAGGATCAGAAATTCATCTGGGTGGGCAGTCTGGACCGTGACGCCCGCTTCGATGAAACCCTGGGCACGTACAAAGAAGTACAGGGGAACGAAATCGTGGCCATCACCCGGGTGGAAAGGCCTTATCAACCGGACATTCGGCATGATCACCGGCATGGGGATCGACCTGGCTATCCTGATCGGGCTGATTATGTTGCTGAACAGTCTCGGCCCTATCTATGGAAGCTAATGTTCCAGCAACAGGTCTATAGGGCCTGTTGCACGAATTCTGATGTCTCTCATTCCAGCGAAGGCTGG
>CAZYOC010000193.1:0-8738 GCA_964648415.1 uncultured bacterium
GTGCTTGACATGTAGCGACCCAGCAAATCGGGCCATGCGAGTGAGTTTGTGTTTCCACCGACTTGCTTTACAGGCGACTCGAGAAACTGCGCCAGAATCGTACATCGGCGGCATTCTCAAGTGCTTGACATGTAGCAACTCAGCAAATCGGGCCATGCGAGTCATATTTATATACTTCAATGTGTTAACTATGAAAAGACCCTATTGAACACTACAGTGGTTCTGAATTTCTAACATGTTATATTCTTGCACCTTGCCTGGATTCCAGCCTTCGCTGGAATGAGAGCTGTTCCTATTGTGATACAGTCTGCTTCGCAGGAATGACACGATGGGACACTGACACGATGGGACACTGACACGATGGGACCATGACACGATGGGACCATGACACGATGGGACACTGACACGATAAGACACTGACACGATAAGACACTATTTTCCAGTGCCCGTTCAGATCAGGTTGACTCGTTGGCCTTGAAGCCCGACAGTGAACTGTCGGGCCAAACAGCCTGCGCTCTGCAACTCAACTCTCAAACTCGATCTGAATCGGCGCTTGAAACCCTGTATGCAACCCGTTGCCGTGGTTGAGGGATGTGGTACACACCCTACCCAAGATGCGCGCCAAACGGACGGCGCGTACCTTGAGCCAGGGTAACGAACCATTTCCAGGGTAACGAACCATTTCCGTGGTTCTTTCGTGAAACTTCCGAGCCGGGGGAAATGCCGGCCTCGTAGGTTGATTCCAGGAGCGTGAAGTCAATTGCTTCCGATTTGAAATGAGCCCATACTCTACCCAGACAAGTTTGCGAAACAGTCCAGGATGATTTCACATGCCCGAACTACCCGAGGTCGAAACCATTGTCCGTGCGTTACGGGACGCCGTGGTGGGACGCACCATCGTCTCCTTCCAGCGTATCCACCCCCGGGTGGCGCGTTTCTCCTCGCCGCATGTGTTGTCCAACCACGCTGAAGGCGAAACCATCACCTCGCTCAAGCGCCGGGGCAAGTACATCCATGTGGCTTTCGAGAATCACTCCGCCCCCCTGGTATTCCACATGGGCATGTCGGGGCGGCTTTTGCTGGGGACGGAACCCTCTTTCTCGTCTCATCTGCGCGGTGAGATCCGGTTTGAGACGGACACCTATCTGCATTATATCGACGCCCGCATGTTCGGCATGATTTTCATCGGTGATGAATCCGCACCGCCGGGGTATCGTAAACTCGGTCTCGATCCCTTATCTTCCGGGTTTAAGTCGAAACGGTTCGGCGAGATCCTCGAAGGCCGCAGCACCATCATCAAGACGCTGCTGTTGAACCAGAAGCTCGTGGCGGGGATCGGCAACATCTACGCGTCGGAAGCGCTGTTCCGGGCCTGTGTTCATCCGGAGATCCCGGGCGGCGACCTGACCCCGGGCCAGATCCGACGGCTGCACCACACGTTGCGGCGGGTGCTGCGGGAAGCCATCGACGAGATGGGCACGACCCTGTCCGACTTCCGTCGTCCCGACGGCGAGCCGGGCCAGTTCGCCAACCGTTTGCTGGTGTATGGACGCGACGGTGACAAATGCACCCGTTGCGGGGAAACAATACAACGAGTGGTCCATCATGCCCGAAGCACCTTTTTCTGCCCACGATGCCAATCGACCTGACGCCGCTGTCTATGGCGAACAGGAACTCGCCGACGGCAGCCGTCTGGTCTGGGCGTTGTCCCGGCGCGAATTCGGCCCCATGTCCTTCGGCAACCGTCCGGAATGGGACGTTACCCACAACCGTATGCAGTTCCTCAAGCTCCACGGCCTGAAGATCGACGATGTGGTCTCGCCGTTCCTCGGTCACACCTCCAATGTGGAGATCGTCGGCGAGGCGGACAAAAGCCGGGGCGCGCGTGACAAACGATCCGCACCTCAACAGGTGGATGCGCTGCTGACGAAGGAGCCCGGTGTCGTTCTGCTGACCACTCACGCCGACTGCCTGCCGGTGTGGCTGTGCGCGCCGGCGAGCGGGTGGATCGGCATGGCGCATGTGGGGCGACGCGGCCTGCTGGCGGGAATCGTCGGCAACCTGGTAAACACGGTCCCGGAAGCGGAACGCGAAGGAGTAACCGTATCCATCGGCCCGGGCATTTCCACCGCCCACTACGAGGTCAGCGAGGAGATCGCCGCCGAGTTCGATGGCCACCCGGTCTTAAACCCGACGGTCCGCCGCGACGGCGAGCATGCCTACCTGGATCTGCTGACCGGCGTACGGCTGGAAGCGGAGGCCGCCGGAGCGAGCGTAATCGAGGACGCCTGGCGCTGCACCTTTGACAACCGGTATCTCAGTTCGTATCGTCGTGAGGGAGAAGCGGCCTTCACACCGATGGCGGCAATCATTGCGAGGAGAATCACCTGATGTTCAGCAAGCTGCATACGGTGGCCCTGGAAGGGATCGAAGCGACGCCTGTAGAAGTGGAGACTCAGCTCGAGGGTGGACAACCCTACTTCTCGCTGGTGGGACTGGCCGGCACGTCGATCAAGGAATCCCGCGACCGGGTGGCCGCCGCCATGAAGAACTCCGGCTATATCTATCCCTTTAAGAAGATCACCATCAACCTCGCCCCCGCCGACCTCCGGAAAGAGGGCGGTATGTACGACCTCCCCATCGCCATGGGCATGCTGGCCGCCTCCGGACAGGTCAGCTCCGAGCAGATCGACCGCTACGTGTTCATGGGCGAGCTGTCGCTGGACGGCCGCTTGCGTCCGGTGCGCGGGGTGCTGCCGGCGGCGCTGGCGACGCGGAAGCTGCATGGCCGGGCATTGATTGTGCCGGAAGCCAATGCCGAGGAGGCCGCGGTCGCGGAAGGCTTCCCCATCTACCCCATGGCCACACTCCGCAACCTGGTCGACTTCCTCAACGGCGACGATATGGTCCCGCCCTTCACCATCAACATCCGGGAGCTGTTCGAGCAGAACCGTGTGTACGATGTGGACTTCTCCGAAGTGAAGGGCCAGGAACGAACCAAGCGGGCGCTGGAGATCGCCGCCTCCGGGGGACACAATATCCTGATGATCGGCCCGCCGGGTTCGGGCAAGACCATGCTGGCGCGCCGCATTCCGACCATTCTGCCCGACCCCACGCTGGAGGAGGCGCTGGAGACTACACAGATTCATTCCGTGGCGGGAATGCTGAAATCCGGGACCGCGCTGCTGGCGACGCGTCCCTTCCGCAGCCCTCACCACACCATCTCCGAAGCGGGTCTGATCGGCGGCGGGACCATACCGGTGCCCGGCGAGGTGAGCCTGTCGCACCGGGGCGTGTTGTTCCTCGACGAACTGCCCGAGTTCCGCAAGACGGCGCTGGAATCCATGCGGCAGCCGTTGGAGGATGGTGAGGTGACCATTGCCCGCGTTGCCACGACTACCCGTTTCCCGGCCAATTTCCTGTTCGCCGCCGCCATGAACCCCTGTCCCTGCGGCTACCTGGGCGACACTACCCGCGAATGTACCTGTCATCCGGGCCAGGTGCGGACATACCGCTCGAAGATTTCCGGCCCGTTGATGGACCTGATCGACCTGCATGTCCCGGTGCCGGCGGTCAAACCGGAGGAGCTGAGTCTGCACAAGGACGGGGAACCGTCGGCCAGCATCCGCACGCGTGTCATCGAGGCGCGCCAGCGGCAACTGCACCGCTTCAAGGATGCGGGCATCTTCTCGAATGGCGAGATGAAAAACCGGCACTTGCGTGCGCTCGCCAACCTGACTCCCGAGGCGGAAAAGGCCTTGCAGGAGGCTATACGCCGTCTCAACCTTTCCGCTCGAGCTCACAACCGTTCGATAAAGATGGCGCGTACGATTGCGGATTTGGCAGGTCGCGACGACATCCAGGCGGCCGACGTGCTCGAAGCAGTCGGCTTCCGTGAACTGGACCGAGAGGCGCACAACTGATGGACCTGACGATACCCAAGAATCTTTTTGACCTGCTGGCGTCGGAAGCGAAACGTAAAGCCGACGAGCCGGCGCTGTTCTGGCAGGATCAGACGTTTTCGTGGGTGCAAGTGGAGCAGGCCGCGCGCCGTGTCGCCGCCGGACTGCGAGAGCTGGGCGTCGGCTCCGGCGACCGCGTCGCCCTCATGCTGCCCAATACCCCGCCGTACCTGTTCGTCCAGGCGGGCGTTCATCTGCTCCGGGCGGTGCTGGTCCCCATCCATATCCTGACCCGCGGCCCCGAACTGGGCTACCTGCTCGACGACAGCGAAGCCAAGGTGCTGATCTACTGGAACGGCTACCAGGAAGTGGCCGAAGCGGCCGCCAACCAGACCGAGAGTCTGCGTCACCGCATTGAAATCGGTGGCGAATCCCATGAAAACGTGATTGATTTTCACCAGTGGCTGCTGTCTCACGATCCGCTGGAGGATTCTCCTGCGGGCGGGGGCGACGACGTGGCGCTGATTCGCTACACGGCGGGCGTCACCGGCCGACCCAAGGGCGCCATGATCAGCCATGACAACATCCTGCACAATTCCGCCGCCACTCAGAAAGCGCTGCGCATCCGTCCCATGGATAAAGTGTTCGGCGCGATCCCGTTCTACCATCCCTTCGGCTGCACGCTCCAGTTCTACACGGTGTTGCGCGCCGGGGCGTCACTGTACCTGCAAACCCGTTTCGATCCGCAGGAAACGCTGGAGAAGATCCAGGCCGAAGAGATCAACATTATGATCGGGCTGCCCTCCCACTACTCCGGGCTGGTGGACGCTACGGATACGGAGGATGATGAAACCGGCAGGCTGCTGTTCGCGGTCTGTGGCGGCGGCCCGCTCGATCCAATGACACGCGCCAAAATCGAAGACCTTTTCGACACCCGCATGGCGAATGTCTACGGCGCCTGTGAGACCAGCCCCACCATTGCGGTCAATCCCACGCACCTGGAAGAGACACCGCCGGATTCCTTCGGACGGCCGGTCAGCGACACCGAAGTGCGTATCGTGGACGAACAGAACAATGAGCTGGGGGTGGACGAGGTCGGCGAAATCGTGGTCCGAGGCCCGGGCGTGTTCCAGGGCTACTGGAACCGTCCCGACGCCACCGGGCTGGCGGTGGACGAAGAAGGCTGGCTGCACACCTCCGACCTGGGCCGTATGGACATGGAAGGGTTCATTTACGGGGTGGGCCGGTTGCATGACCGTATCAACAAGGGCGGTTTCTCGGTGTATCCCCGCGAGGTCGAGGAGGTGCTGAACGCCCACCCGTCGATCTACTCCAGCGGTGTGATCGGCGCACCCGACACCCGCGTGGGCGAAGAGATTGTCGCGTATGTCGTCCCTCGCGGCGGCGCGCCCATCATGGAAGACGACATCATCGAGTATTGCACGGAACGCCTGGCGCGGTTCAAATCGCCCAAACGCATCCTGGCTATTGACCAGCTCCCACGCAGCCCGGGTGGATCGGTGCTGCGGCGCGCCTTGCGTGAACACTGGCAGGACACGCAAGGCCGGCGGGGCGGCAGCTCGTCCTCTGCCCCACGATCCCAGCCTATCGAGTCCCGCCCCGCCGGGAAAACACGCGCTACCACTCCCCCGGACCCCGGCGGAGCCGGCCTGGTGGAACTGGTGCCGGTGGATAAACCGGATGATGATGAGTAGGCAGAGAAGAGCGCGGAATGGATTCTGGTCGTGTATTCTGGATTCTTGTTTGCCTGACAGTATCAGAATCCAACAACGAGTGTCATTCCTGCGAAAGCAGGAACCGGAACGAAGTGTAGCTTGCGGTGTCCTGTAGTTTAGGACAGCCGTGAATCCAGACAAGGTGCAAGAATACAAAATATTAGCAATTCTGAACCGGAATAGTGTTCAATATGGCGTTTTCGTAGTTAACATCTTGTAGTATGTAGACATGACTGGATTCCCGCCTTCGCGGGAATGTGAGAGTGGGTTCCATTCTGCGACAGCCTGGCAGGAGGGGATCCCGGTATTGTACCGAGCATTTTTCTGACGTGACGACACTTTCTATACAACCAGAAACCCCGCATCCATCCTCGAATGCAGGGTTTGATCTGTAACAATTCTACCTGTTTAAGAAGGCAAATGCTCCTTGTCTTCCTCGTCGAGGTGCGTGTCTTCGCCCGGCAGCAATTCCGGCTGCTTGCCGGTCTCTTCCGGCTCACGGCCATGGTGATGCTCCCACTGGTGCTTCGGCATCCGGCCTGTGATCCAGATCCAGCTCATCGGGTATTCCCGCGGGATGAAGATCACGAAGAAGAAGTGCCAGATGGCGATGGCGCTGACCGCCAGGATGGCCTCGTAGAAGTGGAACGTCTCGGACACACGCACCACCCACGCCGGCGTGAAGGCCGTAGTCACTTCCGGGAACATCAGGATGAACCCGGTGATGGTCATCACGATCTGCCCCCAGATCAGCGCCCAGTACTCGGCCTTCTGAGTGTAATCGTACATACCGAACACAGGCGCTTTTTTCCGCAGCCCCATGTAGTACATCATGTTCTGCAAGGCCTCCAGTGCGTCCTTCGGCTTGGGGAACATCGCCTTGCCCACCAGCCGCCCGCGCCCGGTAAACAGCAGGTAGAACAGGTGGTAGAAGGACGTCGCCACGAGGATCATGGCGAACACGCGGTGCAGAATGCGCCGCAGCTCCTCCGTCATGCCGCCCGCCGCTAAAAGGTCCACCCACCAGGATTCGGGGAAGCGTAACGCGAAACCGGTAATACCCAGCATGATAAAGCAGACCGCCAGGATGATGTGCTGCCAGACCTCGCTGGTGGTCATACGTTTGACCGCAGGCTCGCGTTTTGTTTTCTGGTAATGAATCTTCAGATCATGGACATAGATGACCAGGTTGTGGATCAGCATACCGCCCAGCACCAGCGGAATCAGGATCCAGTACACCAGCGCCACCCAGTCGTGGATCATCTTCTTGTCGCGCGCCAGCACATGGGAATAACTTGCGGCGAACCGCGGATTGGAATTGGCGTGGCAGCGACCACAGGTGGCGACCACGTTGTCCGGGTGAATGGACGACTTGGGGTCGAGCCGGCTGCGGATGTCATGCGTGTTATGGCAATCCTCGCACACCGCCACCGCCTTGCCGCCGCGCTTGATCGCCCAACCATGATAGGAGTCCACGTAACTCTGCACCACTTCCGGCGGCAACCCGTAACGGACCGCCATTTCCGGATCCTCATGGCAGGAACCGCAGGACATGGTGGCCTGGTTGCCTTTGTGAACCGCGCTTCGCTCATCCTTGGTGGCGCGAATCAAATGCTCGTCGTGACAATCGGTGCAACTGGGGCTGTCGGTAATACCATGCGCCAGCGCTCGGCCATGCACGGACCCGAGATAATCCTCGGAAATGGTCCGGTGACACTGCCCGCAGGTGATCGCCAGGTTATTCTTGTTGATGCTGGAAGTGGGTGACGCCGCCGATTCCAGGTCGTGATCGCCGTGACAGTCGGTACACACCGCCGTGGGCTTGCCTTCCACCCAGCCCTTCCCGTGAATGGACTCCAGGTAGCTTGGCAGCGAAATCGGCAAGCGCACATAGTCGGACGTTATCACCGTCTCTTCGGTATGGCACTTTCCGCACAGATCGGGGATATTGAAGTGGTTGACCATGCTCTCCGGATCGGAGGCGGGCAGCACCTTGTGGCCGCTGTGACAGTCGCCACAGGTCGCCGCGACTTCGTCCCCACGCAACCGGGCGCGACGATGAACACTGGTACGATACTCCTGCTCCGCTTCCTCGTGGCAGGCGCCGCATCCGAAGTCTTCGGTCTCACGCGCTTCTTCGGACATCTGGTGCGAACGGTGGCAGGAGAGACAGTTCATCTGATTGCTCTCGACCAACGGTTTATGCACCGAGGTCCTCAGTGAGTCACAATACCCGGGGTGACACTCGTTGCAGGCCGACAGCGTAGTTTCATCCACATGCGGCTTGTGGGTGGCGTGGACGTCATGACAGGAGGAACAGGAGATCTTCCCTTCCAGGCTTTCTCCCCTGTGCCCGCTGTGGGCCAGCTCTTCCATCGCTCCTTCGTGACACGATTCACACAGACTGTTGACCGCACCGGCTGAGGGCGGCAAGGAAGGAGCGTGAGTCGGGTGACAGCCGGTGCAGCCGGGACTGTCCTTGCCCGCAGCAGCGGCCCGGGCGTGCAGGCTGCCATCATAGAGGTCCGCTTCCTGTTGATGACACTGCCGGCAAGCCTCCTCCGCGGTCCGCTTCCCCAGGCCGTGAATGGCGTGAGGATCGCCACCGGTCCCGTGGCAAGAATAGCATTTCGGCGCATTGGGAGTACCCTGCCTCAGCGCCTCCTCGTGGAAACTACCCTGGAAGCTTGCGACCGCGTCCTCATGGCAGTAGCTACAGTCGACTTTCCGGTAAACGGTATAATGCGGAATATCATCATAGTCGGCGTCCTGCACATGGCAATCGGTGCAGGCAAACCCGGCATGGACACTGTTTCGATAGGCTTCCCCGTCCACCCCCACATTGCGCCCGTCTTCGGCTTCCAGCTCCGGGTCGCTGTGACACATCAGGCAGGTTTCGTTGTCCATGGTGGAAGCGGGCGCCTGCAGGAGCACCACGGCCACACCCACACTCACGGCCAGGATCAGGGATCGCCACGCGAACTTTTTCACAAGGATGTCCTCTGGCTACGCCCTCCCCCCCGGGCGGTCGTACTCAGAATACTGGTGGTCCATTGCGCCAGCTATGATAGGTTCTGCTTGTCACGGGCGAGTTGGATGC
>CAZYOC010000194.1:0-4669 GCA_964648415.1 uncultured bacterium
CCTTGAACTTGACTCATCAAGAAACAAGCAGAAACAGTCATACCTGGTGCAATGGAGCACTAGTGGAAACGACGCGAGAGAAACAAAAGAACTTCAGCCCCTACGCAGCGATCCAGAAGGCGTGGAAACACCTTCCCAAAGCCGCTCTGGAGCAAGTGCTGCACCGGAACTATCTCCCGGAAACTGTGGCCGGCCTGTTGCCCTCGTTGTTTGAAAGCGCTTCCCGCGCCGGTTTGAAGGCCGGTTTTGTGCATATTCCCGCCGGAGTGGCGGAGATTCCGGTGGCTTGGCCGGACGAGGCGCCGCCCCTGGCGGGCGGCTTGTACATCTCCGATCCCTGGAAAACGTTTCCCTGGTCAAAGGCTCGCAAAGAGCTGCCCGCCCGCCACATGCTGAGCCGGGAGCTGTTGGTTTTCTGGGGCGGGACCGATATTGCCCTGTTGATTACCGCGAAGAGCCAAGTGGTGAAACAGCGGTTTGCCGGGCCGAAGCGTCGTCTCTGGCAGGTGGACATCTGTCACGATCCGGAATGCCTTCAGCATGCTGTCAACGAGCTGCTGGAGCGTGGTTCGCTGCACCCCGACATCACAAGTGAACTGACCAAGATGCAGGAGCTGGCGGCGAATCTGCCGCCACAACGCGCGAAGGCGCACCGCATGCTCGCCTCGCTGCACACCGGGCTGGCGTTGGCCGATACGGTCGATCCCATCACCCAGAACCGGCTCAATGAGAACCACTGGATTGCCCTGCAGCACCAGGTGCAGGAGATGGTGTCGGGCGAGCTGCGGAGTGAACGGCTGCTGCCTCAGATCGGCCAGGCGCTGAAGAGAGTCTTCAGCTTCGACTACATCGAGATCCATGTTTTTTCAAAGGTGGGCATACGGTACGAGGAGTTCATCAGTTGGCGGAAGAACTACACCGGATACGGCGATGACCGGATGACCATCCTGCTCAAGGAGGAGCTGGTGGACCGGCTGCTGCGGGACCGGCGTCCCCACCTTGTGCGGACGGAACGAAGCGACGGGGTGATGAATCCGCACCTGTTGCAGTTGGCGGGTCTTAAGGAGGGGCTGCTGGTGCCGTTGGCGCATTCCCGCAAAGTCCACGGTCTCTTGATCCTGTTCAGCCGGAAGTCGTTCGGAGTGGGTCCGAACGACATGAACCGCATCAGCAAGCTGGGCAACCTGGTGGCGCGGAGCCTGGAGGCGTCCAACGTCCACACCAAGGTGCACCGGATGGCCACCACCGATCCCTTGACCAACCTGCACAACCGGCGCTTCTTCAACGAGCAGATCAAGCGGGAGTTCAAGCGGGCCAAGCGTTACGGTCACAAGATGTCGGTGATCATGCTGGACATTGACCATTTCAAGCATTACAACGACACTCACGGGCATCTGCTGGGGGACCGTGTGCTGAAGCGGCTCGCGGAGGTTTTGCAGGAGTCGGTGCGTGCGGAGGATACCGTAGCCCGCTTCGGCGGTGAAGAATTCGTAATTGTTCTCCCTGAGAACGATGCGGAGGGGGGGCGTCTCGCGGCGGAGAAAATCCGCACCAACGTGGAGCAGGAGGACTTCCACAAAGGCAACGAACAACCCCTGGGGAAACTGTCGGTAAGTCTGGGAGTAGCCGATATTTCAGACCCGACGGTACGGCAGCCGAGAGATGTGATCAACCACGCCGATCAGGCCCTCTATAAAGCCAAGGAGACTGGCCGTAATCGCACCGTGGTCTATACCCCCGAGCTTGCAAAAGAAAGCTAAAATAATTATATTTGTGTGTTTATCCCTCAGTTAGGGCAAGGCAAAGCCATTCGGAGGCAAGTGAGAAGGATGAGCACATTCAATGTTCTGTACCTCAGCAGCGAGTGTACGCCGTTTGTCAAAGTCGGCGGGCTGGCGGATGTGGCCAACGCCTACCCCCGGTTCCTCAAAGAAAAAGACCATGACATCCGAGTGCTCCTTCCCAAGTATAAGGTGATCAAGGACCGCAAGTATAACCTGCGTGAGGTCATCCGCCTCAGGGATATCGAGGTGCCTCTCGCCGGGGAAACCATCCTGGTCAGCGTCAAATCCGGTTTCATCCCCGATTCCAAGGTGCAGGCCTATTTCCTCGAGTACAAGCCGTTCTTTGACCGGATCGATCCTTATGTGAACAGCAAGACCGGCGAGGGCTATGAGGACAACCACATGCGGTTCGCCCTGTTCGCCAAGACCGCCTTTGAAATGCTGAAAGTGCTGTATTGGCAGCCGGACCTGATCCATGTCAACGACTGGCCCAGCGCGCTGGTGCCGTACTACCTGAAGACATTTTACAAGGACGATCCGTTCTTCGAGAATATCAAGACCCTGCTCACCATCCACAACATCGGCTACCAGGGCGTATTCGACGGAAAAATCTCCGAACAGCTCGACCCGGAAGGGGTCACTTTCGACGAGAACCACCCGGCGTGGCAGGACGGCAACTACAACTTCCTGAAAGCGGGCATCGAGACGGCGGATATGGTTACCACCGTATCGCCCACCTACGCTCAGGAGATTCTCACCGATCCGAACATCGGTGCGGGCCTGGGCGAGCTGCTGAAAAAGAAGAACAGCCGCTTTGTCGGCGTACTCAACGGCATCGACGACGACGTCTGGAATCCGGAGACCGACGATTTGATCGAAGAGAACTATTCGGTCGAGGAGCCGGCGGGGAAAGCCGCCAACCGCAAGGCGCTGTGTGACGAGTTCGAGCTGGAATGTGATGACGACACGTTGATCATCGGCATGGTGTCACGGCTGGCCGGACAAAAAGGGTTTGACCTGCTCATCGAGGCCATGCCCGAACTGGCCAGGCTGCCGGTGCGGCTGGTGCTACTGGGCAAGGGCCAAGCCGATATCTTAAACGATATCAAGCAGTTGACCAAGGATTATCCCGACACTTTGAAGGCCACGCTTAATTTTGACAACCAACTGGCCCACCGCATCGAGGCGGGGTCGGACGTTTTCCTGATGCCCTCGGCCTATGAACCCTGCGGCCTGAACCAGATGTACAGCCAGCGATACGGCACTCCGCCCATCGTGACGAAAACCGGCGGGTTGGCCGATACGGTGCAGGATTACGATCCCAAGACCGGGGAAGGCTCCGGGTTTATTATGACCGAACGTTCCGCTGACGCGCTGGTAGAAGCCATCAAACGCGCGACGGAGTTGTACAAGGACAAGGACGCCTGGAACAAACTCATGCTCAGCGGCATGCAAAGGAAGTTCGGCTGGGGCGATTCGCTGGAGAAAATGGTCGATGCGTACGCGACGACCACCGGCGCCGTGGAAGAGGCCCAAGCCTGATCCAAACCGATCCAAGGAGCGGACACATACCTGTTGTGACAGTTTTTTTCGGGTTGCTCATTTTTCCCAGGGCAACCCGTTTTCTATTGATGGGAGTTATGTGTATGAGGAGTGTGCCACGCAACACTGTTTGCCTGCTGATGCTTCTGGTTCCGATGATGCTCTACGGGCAGGCGCCGCCAGTCCTGGAACTGGAAAGCCGGGTGGACGAAGGGGTCGAGAGCATCACCGCCGTCACTTTTGATCCGGACGGCTCGCTGTACGCATTGGAGCCGCAGGGGCGGCGGTTGCTGAAGATCGAGCCGGATGGGTCGGTATCGAGCCAGTCGGGCGGCTTTTTTCGTCCCACCGACGTGGTGATGGCGGGGTTTGAACTCTGGGTGCTCGATCCACCCCGTGGCTGGATCGCCCGCTACGACCGTCGCCTCGCCAACCTCAGCCCCATCCGTAAGCTGATGGAGACCGAAGCCTCGATCCCGCTCAACGGCATCATCTCGGCGGCGTTCTCGTCGGGAGATGTCATCACCCTGCTGGACTCCTACGAGCAGCAATTGTATCTCGTCACCCTCGAAGGCCGCCTGATCGACATCATTGAAGGCTTCGGCAACCTGCCGGTGTCCATGATCTCGCCGGTACGGGTGGAGATCGCCGCCGATGGACGGATTGCGGTGGCCGATGAAAGCGCGCGCGCGGTATTCCTCTTTGACCGGTTCGGCGGGTATGTGTCAGTGGCGCCGTTTCCCGGCGCGTTCACACGAGGGCCGTTGGGCGTCGCCTGGCAGGGGAAACGGCTGTGGGCGGGAGGACGCGATGGCCTTGTAGTGTATAACGAGAACCGGGATCTGATCGCGATGTGGCCTCGGGAACAGATCGGCGGAGACGTACTCGATCTCGCCGTGGATGGCGACCGATTGGCGGTGGCCACTGAAACCGGTGTGCGGTTTTTCAGAATCGGCGAATGATGATTCGCAAATCGTGAAAAGTAGTACAGTTACCTTTTTCGGAAACAGGGTTATGAGGGTTGGCTGGTTGTGCGGTTTGAAAAGGTAACAGTCCCCTTTTCACGTGGCTGGTCTCAAAGCAACCCGGACGGGTCGGGGTAAACAGCTATGAAAGCCTTTGCGGACGTGGGAAGGATGCCCCGAAACCCGACACTGAAGTGTCGGGCCAGAGTTGCTCTGTGTCTCTCTCATTCCCGCAATGAACTGACAAGGCGATCCTGCCAACAATCTCATTCCCGCGAAGGCGGGAATCCAGGCAAGGCGCAACACCAATCACAAGCTCGCATCTCCAGCGCCCCAAAGCCGGCCACGCCCTCTCATTCCCGCGAAGGCGGGAATCCA
>CAZYOC010000194.1:4769-8708 GCA_964648415.1 uncultured bacterium
CTCCAGCGCCCCAAAGCCGGCCACGCCCTCTCATTCCCGCGAAGGCGGGAATCCAGGCAAGGCGCAACACCAACCACCAGCTCGCATCACAAGCGCCCCAAAGCCGGCCACGCCCTCTCATTCCCGCGAAGGCGGGAATCCAGGCAAGGCGCAACACCAACCACCAGCTCGCATCACAAGCATAACGAAGCAAGCAGCGCTTGTCGCCGTGCTGTTCCTTTACCTGGTCGGCGGTTCCCTCTTCGCCCAATCATCGCCCAACCATCCCGGCGCCGCCACGGTCACCCTCGACTCCGACACCCTGGACACTGAAACTCAACTACAGCAGCGTTACATCGACCCGGCGACCTTCACCGCGATCACAGCCTCCGGCGACACCCTGCAACCCGGCAGCGACTACACCCTCGATGCGACAAAGGGCCTGATCACCTGGCTCCGGCCGCCGGAGCAAACGCTTACCCTGCGGTTTCGGCACCTGCCGATCCGTGTGCCCGACAAGCTCTACCGTCGCAGTCTGAAAGACGCTCGCGCGGCGGATTCGCTGGTCGCCGGCGAAGACGCCGTCCTGTTGCCACGCGCCGCCACCGGGGACAACGCCGGCATGTTCGCCGAGGCCAACCTGAGGCGGAGCGGCCATATCTTCCGCGGGGTGCAGGTCGGCTCCACAAGCGACCCCAGCCTGGAATCGGGCCTGAGGCTGCAACTGGGCGGACGTGTCACGCGGGATATTGAGGTCAAGGCGCTGCTCGACGACCGCAACCTGCCCATCCAGCCCGAAGGGACCAGCCGCCGGCTGGAGGAGATCGACCAGGTGTACGTGGATATCCGCTCCCGTCGCGCGCATGGCCGTTTCGGCGACTATACCCTCGATTACGAGGGCGGGCGCTACGGGACGTTTGACCGTCGGCTCGAGGGCGCGCAGGCGGAGTATCTCGGCCCGGACATCCAAGTCAGCGCCTCCGGTGCGGCCACCAAGGCGCAGTTCCACACCAACCGCTTCCAGGGCTCGTTCGGGGTGCAGGGACCGTATCGGCTGCGGGGTAAGAACGGCGAAGCGCCCATCCTGGTCGTGGGCGGCAGCGAAAAGGTGTACGTGGATGGCGAGCTGCGCACACGCGGCGAGCAGGACGATTACATTATCGACTACAGCCGGGGCGAGATCACGTTCATGCCGCGCCTGCCCATCTCCAGCGAATCCCGTATCGAGGTGCAGTTCGAGTACTCGTCGGATATGTACCCGCGCAACCTGTACTCCGGCCGTGTGGAGGCCGCCACGCCGAACCGGAAATTCCGTGCAGTCGCGACGGCGATCAGCGAGGGCGACGACAAGTACAACCCGATTTCTTTCGACATGACCCCGGCGACAAAACGGGCCATCGCGGATCACCAGGATTCCGGCGGTCCCGCCGCGATCCCGGCCGCAGACTCCCTGGGACCGGGCGAAGGCGACTATGTGCGACGCGATACCACGTGGACCGATGGTGACAGCTACACTTTCTACCAGTGGTCGCCGCCGGACAACCAGGGCCGGCCCACCGGGTCGTGGAGCGTGCTTTTCAGCGAGGTGGGACCCGGCAACGGCTCCTACACCCGGCAATACGACGCCATCCTGGGAGCGTTCTGGTTCCAGTGGGTAGGGCCGGACTCGGGTGACTATGCGCCGGTGCGGCTGGTTCCTCTCCCCGTGCAGCATCAACTGGCGACATTGTCGCTTGCGGCTGAGCCGGTCGACTTTGTGAGTATTCAGTCTGATGTTGCCGCATCCGCCTACGATCCCAATACACTGCACAGCAAAGAGAACTCACTCAATAAAGGAGCGCACGAGACCACCCTGAACCTGCATACCAGGCAAGTGGATGGCATGCGAAAACTCGAAGCGGCGTTCAGCTATCGTTCGGAAGCGTCCGGATTCCGTCCCTTCGGTGAAGATGAAGAGGTGGACTTCAATCGGAAATGGGGTGTTGTGGACAGCACGATTTCCAGGTCAGCGCTGAGCCATACATCAATCCGCCTGACTGCGAGACCCTTGAAGAACGCCACGGTGGAAACGAAACTGGAACGGTTGGATCAAGGTCTTTTCTACAGCGATCGCGCCGGTGGACGCGCCAGCTACACCGGCAACATTATCACTTCGCGAGTGAGCTATGAATACATCAAATCGGGCACAACCACTCACATTTCTTCGAACACAAGCGATTCGGACTGGCGGCGAGCCGATGGCATGCTGTCGGTCAAACTTGGGATCTGGCAGCCCTCGGTGGATGGGGAGTGGGAACATCGAGAACAACTGTATTCTTCTCCAGGCGGGCTGACCGGATCCGATGATTATCGCTATCTGCGTTATCGGCCCATGCTGACTTTGCTGGGCTGGAAAGGGCATTCGGGCCACACCGCCTATCAACGACGGGCGCGGGACTATGAGGTCGGCAGCTCCGCAGGTGCGGGTGAGTACGAGGAAGACACCTGGGAGGCGGCGTGGTCCTGGCTGCCGATCGGGTTGCCTTTCCGTAGCGATGTGGAGCTGGTACACCGTGAAAAGCGCTACACCAGCGCCGACAGCGCCGATGTCACCAGCGACCTGGCGCAGCTCAACGCGTTCTATTCCCCGCTGGGCGGGGCGTTGACGGTGGACCTGCAATACCGGCTCAACCAGACTGTGGCCCAGCCCGCCGCGCTCGTGGCCTACCAGGTTCCCGCCGGACAGGGGGAATACATCCGTGTGGGCGAGGGCGACAACGTGCAGTACATCTACGACCCCGAGATCGGCGATTACATCCTGCGCAGCGAACCCACCGGCGACGCTTTGCCCACCACCGACCTGACCACACGAGCCCTGATCGACTGGGCTCCGCATCGACTGCCGGAAGGCAAGGGCGACATCGAAGGCTTCGGCTGGGAGGACATCTCCACCTCAACCGAGCTGGAGATCCGGGAGGTCACCCGCTGGGATAATCCCGAAGAGATCTACCTGTTCCAACTCGGCGCCTTCCAGACCGACTCGACCGTGAGCGGCCGGCTGCTGCTCCGGCAGGACATTCACCTCTGGCGGATGTCCCGCGACTTTTCGGCGCGTGTACGGTACGAGGCGGAAAAACGGCTGACCAACCTGTACCTGACGGGCGCGGAACGCAACGGCAACGACGCTTGGGAGCTGCGGCTGCGCAATGCCGTGACCATGGATATGGATCTCGAGACCCAGGGACGTTACGCGCGGCAGTACAAGCAGCTCGCCTACCGTTCCAGGACGGACCGTTTCCGTCTGCGAAGGGTGCAGTCAAAGGCGACCTGGCGGGTGACGCGGGCGTGGACGCTTAGCCTTCAGGGACGCGGGTTGTGGGACTCCCGGCTCGAAGACCCGGACGATGTGTTGGGCGTAGGAGTGCGGCCGGGAGTGGTCTGGTCCATCCGTAACCGTGGCCGGGTTTCCGCTGATTTCGAGGCGCTGTGGGTGGAGACACCGTTGGCGAGTGTGCCCTACGAGCTGGCGGACAGCCGTCCCAAGGGACGCAATGGCCGGGGGAACCTGCTGGCTGAAGTGCAACTGGGCGAGCACCTGACCGGGAGGGCGGTGTACACGGTGCGGCTGGATGATGGCCGCGAGCCGCTGCATGTGGCGCGGATGGAAGTGAGCGCGTTTTTCTGATCGGGGTTGAAAACGTGGAAAACGTGGAAAACGTGGAAAACGTGGAAAAAGATTTGCCCTGCCGGTCCTGTCAGGTCGTGAAGCGCGTCGGTTTGCGCTGGTGACCTGACAGAGGACATGGAGGACCGGCGCCCTCGCCGGTCAAAAGGAATCGAGAATTGCTATAAGTGAGAGGACATATATTAATTTTCGAAAGAAATGTCCCGTGATGTCATTCCTGCGAAAGCAGGAATCCAGCGAGCGAGTGTCATTCCTGCGAAAGCAGGAATCCAGCGAACGAGTGTCATTCCTGCGAA
>CAZYOC010000195.1:0-8594 GCA_964648415.1 uncultured bacterium
GTCCTGAGACAAATGACGCAGCTCAGAAAGCATCATAGCTGGTGCAACGGAACACCAGTTGGTCTGCCGTTTTACTGCGTGCAGGCGGTCACCATCTGCTCTTCGATCATGACCTTGGCTTCGTAATCATCCGCCTGCAGGATCTCGAGGTCCGGGCCGAAAGGCAGGCTGTAGGCGACTCGGCTGCTGACCGGCTTGCCGTCCAGCGTGGCGGGCTCAAACACCCACTTGCTCACCGCGTCCACCGCGTTCTGCACCGCCAGGTTGCTGGTCTTGAACAACACACGCGCGTTCTCGACCATGCCCTGGTCGTCGACGGTCAATTCCAGAGTCACATACCCTTCCACTTCACGGCCGGGCGCATAATACACCCGTTCGGGTTTCACCGTCCGGGCGGCCTTGGCCGCTTCGTAGGTACAGGTCAGCTCCTTCAGATCCACCGCCACCCGGTCGCCCGCCATCGCCAATGACGCTCCAAACATCATCATACCCAGGATCAGTACTGCAATCGTGCTACGCATCTCTATGTCCTCCCGTAGGATTTTCCAGGCCCACCATCTGTGTTGCTGTATGCCCCGGCAAGATGCAACGGCTGTGCCAAGGACATTTCACGGGAGTACTTTCGACTGTAACACAATAATAATCAAGAGGTAGACAAACCCAACGCGCACCTGAAAGGCATCGCTACCGGTGAGCTCGGCTCCTGAACACAGAATCCATGTTGCGAGTCGCTACAACAGGGTGTAGCGTTGTAGCGAAGTAAAGCAATCCTAACTCTTATAGTTTCCCCAGCAGGATCGGGATCAGGATCAGGAAAATCCCCATCAGGCTTTCACCGGCGATGATGCCGGAAGCCACCGGGAAGGTGTACAGCTTGTCCAGTGACGGGAACTTCTTCGTTACGATCAGCCCCAGGATGCCGCCGATGAACATCGACAGGCCGTAGTAAAAGTGGAAGGTAAACGCCAGCCCCAGTCCCATCGGGCTGGGCACCCAGGCGCGGGCTTTCGGGGGGAGCACTTTGGTCAGCGCCACCAGCAGAATCCCTACCAGCCCGCCGATGATCAGCGCGGCCTGCGCGGTGGGATGCAGAGATTCCAGCCCCTGCGACAGCAGCCGGGCGACCGAGGCCCATACCTGCGCCGCCGGGGCGGGCCACTGGTCGGTGCCGAGCGCCTCGGCGTTGGGCACCAGCAGGTAAAACGCCGGCACAGTGACCGCCGTCCCCACAAAAATCCCGCTGAATTGCGCCAGGAACTGCTTGCGTGGATTCGCGCCCAGAACATAGCCGCTCTTCAGGTCAATCAACAGGTCGGAGGCGCTGTCGGCCACGCCCGCCGTGATGCAGGCCGCCATCAGATTCACGTTCATCGTCTGCTGAGGAGCGTTGACACGCATGGCTTTCGGAGTGATGGCGCCGTAAAAGAGCTGCGTCACCTTCCCCATCGCGCCAACCGGAGTGGTATCCGTTTCACCGGCGACACGGCAGGCCACCAGCGCCAGGAAGAAGGACAGCACCACCGCCAGGATACCCATCCAGACCGGCATGTCGAAGGCGAAGTAGGCAATGCCGATCACGCCGATGGAGCCGATGACGCCGCCGCCCGCGAACCAGGAACCCGGCACCTCGATGGACTCCATTTCAGCTTCCTTGCCGGTCAGCTTGGCGCTGCTGAAGATGGTGGTCACGCCTCGAAGCGCCCTGAGCACCGATTTCCACTGCATGGCGAACGCCAGCAGGCCGCTGGTGACCATGCAGGACGCCCCGCCCCACAGCGACCAGGACACCATGGTCCGGTAATCCAGCGCCTCGATCACCCCGATGCCATGCATATGCGGCACCAGGATCACCCAGCACAGAATGGAACCCAGCATCACGCTGGCGGCGACCCGGAAACCCATCAGCGCCCCGCCCGCGACCAGCAGCAGGCTGCCTTCAATCCCCACGGTATAGTCGTACATCTTCTGTCCGAAGATGGGGTAGGCGTAGCGCACCAGCACGTATTCCCTGGCGGCGACACCGACCTGGTGCAGCATGGCCGGACCGTCACGCAGAAACGCCACCAGCCCACCGATACCGCCCGCCAGGAACAACGATTTGGCGCTCTTGGCGGCCTCCTCCGCGCTGCCGACTGTGCCCTCCATCTCCTCCATCTCTTCGCGAGCCGCTTCTTCCGCACTCTTGTCGCCCTCGACGGCTTCGCCGGACTCCAGCAGCGGCCCTTCTATCGCCGGCGAATGCTCGTAGTCGTTGTGCAGGCTGCGCAAAGTCATGGCGGCGGCGATGCCCGAGGGAAACCGCAGGCGTTCCACGTTGATCATCTGCCGCTTCATGGGGATCGCCAGGGTTACACCCAGCACCGCCAGGAAGAAAATCCAGGCGGTCAGCAGGCCGTAAGGGATGTGATGACCGGTAACCAGCAGGTAGGCGGCGATGGCGGAGACCAGGGTGCCGCCGGTGGAATAACCCGCCGACGATGCCGTGGACTGCATACAGTTGTTCTCCAGCACCGTCATCTCGGTCTTGGCGATGCGAAGCGTCAACAGGGCTTTCCAGATGGCGTAGGACAACACGCAGGCGGTGATGGCGACCCCGAAACCCCAGCCCGTCTTGAGGCCGATGTAAAGGTTCGTCAATGACAGCACCGCGCCCAACAGGCCGCCCATGAGTACGGCGCGCAGGGTAAGCTGCTTCATGTCGCCCCGGAAATGGTCACGGTACCATTGAGCTTCGAGCTGGTCGGGAGTCATCATCTTCGCGCCGCCGGACGCCATGGGGCACCTCGCTGTGGGTTGTACTGGAAGAGCAGAATGGTCCAAAGTACACGAGACGCAGGGACGGAGCAAGAATATCGGAGGCGTTCACAGGAAAGGAACGGCTCACCAGATTCATTGCAATCCCGGCCAGGCATGGCCGGGCTGTCATCAACCAGGAATGGACGGGTTACGGTCCGCTTCGTGGGCGAAGCGTTCGAGCGTCATCTCCTGCACCGCGCTGCCCGGCAGCAGCGTATAGCCGAATTCGCCCTGCCCCTGCGCGGCGGCCTGCTTGATCAAAGACAGGAACAGCGGCCAGAGGTTGCCCTGGATGACCTGGCAGCCGGCGGACCACTCCCCCACCCGCAACCCCATGCCGCCCCGGTGGATGTGGATGCCGAACCAGCCGGTCTCTCGAATGGGCCGGCGCGGTGGACGGAGTGGCTTCGTCGCGTCGGCTTCGCCCACGTTCCTGGTCCGGGACTTGGTGGATCCGGGGCGCTCGCCGCTCGCCTGTTCCGTTCTCATCCGTTTGAGTTGAGGCGGATCAAAGAACCGCGCCACGGTCACCGCAGCGGCCTGCACCAGCGCCGGTTCGCGGCCTTTGTGGACACCCAACCGGTAGCGGTAATGGCCGGGCAGCAGATGCGCCACGCCCTTGGGGTTGGGAGCCCGCAACAGCCCGGGATCCACCGACGCGGTGAAGCTGTACAGCCGAATGCGTAGCGTATCCTGCTGATCCACATGATTCAGCGCCAGCGCGATATTGTCGTTGTAACGGTCAAACATGTTGCCGTTGGCGCGGTCGCCGCTGTAACCGCGGATGCCGACCAGGTTGACATGCCCGGGCGTGTCGGTCCAGACCCCGGGGGCGCGTTGCCGGATCAGGCGGCGCAACTCTTCGCCGGTCACACCGATCTCGTCGCCGCTGGTCAATGTCCTCAACCGGGCCAGCCGCGCCTCTTCAGGTGCGAGCATCCGGTAACGCCAGAGCTGCTCGTTGATGGCGCGGGCTGTCTTCGGACCGGGGACGCCGTCGGGAACAAGCCCCGCATCGCGTTGAAACGCGACCAGCGCATTCCGGGTCTGCATCCCGAAGACGCCGTCGGGCAAACCGGGATTGTACCCCAGCGCAGTCAGTTCTCGTTGTAAACTCAGGGTATCGTACATGGCGGTGAGTGTTGTTGGTGAATACTGAACAAATGTATAGCTTTCCTGTCAACGAGTCAAGAAGGAGTGTGTCAGAATTGCACACCTCCGGGAGTCCTGACTGTGTCCGGCGAGGCAGCGGGCCTGCATGACTCCCGGAGACAGGGTAACTGGGAATCCATGGATCTCGTCCTATACTCGATGTGTAACCTTGACCGAGCAGTGAACCGTTGAAAGCCGAACGCACGAGCCGCAGAGCAGGAGAATCCGGCATGATTTTACACCGCATACTTGTAGTGGTCTTTGTATTGAGTCTTTCACTGGGCCTCGTCGTGGGGTGCAGCGACGACGAGGACGACGGGACCGTGGCGGGACCGACGGAAGACGTCCTCCTGTACGAACAGACCAACGTCACCCTTCATGAAGACGATTTCACCTCCAGCCATCAGCTTGCACTTTCTCATGCCGGCGCACTGCGTTTCGAGATCGAACTGCTGGCATGGCCGGGCGATTACGGTCTCGAGTTGCTGCTGATGGACGAGAGCAATTACGACCACTTCAGCCGCAGCGAGACCTCGACCGTGCTGTACAACCGTAGCGTGTACTACCCGGG
The DNA here is from genome assembly GCA_964648415.1 of uncultured bacterium. GTDB lineage: Bacteria > Electryoneota > Electryoneia > Electryoneales > Electryoneaceae. The sequence goes on from CAZYOC010000195.1 coordinate 4,520, forward strand.
TTCGCGCCAGTTCCGCACACCGCAGCCCATGGATACCGACACCCTCTACCGGGTGATCGTGGACAACACCGGCGACGGGTTCGAGGACACGGATTTTGACGGCGAGGACGACATCGCACGGTACAACCTGCGAGTGTATCTGGAAGGCAACTAATGGTCCATTGCGCCAGCTATGAATCGTTCTGAGCTGCGCATTATCGTTCAGAGCAAGGCGCATCCCTGAAGGCATAGCGGGTTATTTCAAAGGGATGCAACGCAGCTATGGACGATAAGGCGCGCTCCCTTTGGGCTTGTCACGAGGCGGTTGCCTGCGGCGTTGGTTTCGCTTGAGGTAACCCGTTACATCTGCGCGAAACCGCCTGGCATCCAACTCGCCCGTGACAAGCAGAACCTATCATAGCTGGCGCAATGGACCACTAATACCTTTCAGTGGAAATGGTAGCTGTCCCGGTTTTCAACTCCAAGTGGGATTACCATCCGTAAAAGTATGACAGTTACCTTTTCGGAAACAATGACTTACAACTCAATCCTCAGCGCGATTTGAAAAGGTAACAGTCCCCTTCTCCCGTCCGGTTACCTTACGCTTTCGCCGCCTGCTTTGTCGTGCCGTACGAGGAGAGCATCATGGCGAACAGGACAAAGCCCGCGCCGATCAGGCCTTTCATCGTCCAGCTTTCGCCCAGCAGGAGCCAGGCGGCGAGCGCCGCGAAGACCGGCTCGAAGGTGAAGATCAGCGCCGCGTGCCCGGCGGGGACATCCGGCTGGAAGCGTGTCTGCATCCACACCGCGACCACCGTGCCCAGCAGCGCGGTGTACAAAACGGCGATCCAGCCGACAGTTGTAATGGCGAATTCAGGCCGGTAGAACACGAGGTAGAGCAGGGAGCCGCCCAGCACTGCCAGCACCTGCATGTAGGTCAACACCCAGACATGTTTGACCCGTTTTGACACCGCCTCCAGCGCTACCATCTGCAGCGCAAACGCGAAAGCGCAGCCGATAGTCAGCAGATCCCCGATGTTCAACCCGCCGGTCTCCGGCGAGGCGAGGAAGTAGATGCCCAGCATGGCGGGGAAAAGCCCGATCCAGGTGAGCCCGTGCGAGCGGCTGGTGCCGAAGAGCTGCGCCAGGATGGGCGTGATGATCGTCAGCAGGCCGGTGAAGAAGCCGCTGCGGGAGGCGGTGGTGAAGCGGATGCCGCCGACCTGCAAAGCGAAGCCCGCGAACAGCAGGACGCCCACCGCCAGGCCGCCCAATACCGCCGCACGTGTCCAGTAGCGGCTGGGTTCCGAGGACGCCATCGTTTGCTGTTTCTTATGAAACCGGGCGGTCCGGAGCGCCATATACGGGGTCAGCAGCACCGCCGCCATCAGGAAGCGCAGGAACAGGAAATGGATCGGGTCGGTGTGTTGGAGGGCGGCCTTCATGGCGGGGAAGGTGAGGCCCCAGATCAGGCAGAGCAGCACCAGCATGATCGACGCGAACAGCCGGACACGCGGCGGTTTACGGTCGCTCCGCGGTGGCGCGATGGCCTGATCGGGTTGCATATCCATGCCCGCTTCCCCTCGAAAGGACACAAAACCCGGACGTGCAAAGTCCGGGTTGGAAGTTGTCGCAATGATAAGTGCAAATACAAATCGCAAGTACTGCATCGCAAGACATAGAGTGCTGCATTGTAAGTGATAGAAAGTGTCATTCCTGCGGAACAGTCTGTTCTGCAGGAACCACACTCAAGCAGAGCTTTTTCAGAAACTACCATACCAGAACAAGAGCTGCTTCAGGTGCGGAAAAGGTCCGATCATGCAATCCTTTCCCACGTTTTCCACCTTTTTCTCCTTTTCCACGTCATCAAGCCTTCGCCCATCGCGTCAACGCTTCCAGGATCAACCTCACGCCCACGCCCGTGCCAAGCTGTTTGTGCGGCGTGTAGGAGTAGCTCTGCCCCGAGGCTGTACCCGCGATATCCAGGTGCACCCAGGGCGTATCGCCCACGAATTCCTGCAGGAACACCGCCGCGGTGCTGGCGCCGCCGGGACGTCCGCCCGTGTTCTTGATGTCGGCCACTTCACTCTTGATCTGGTCGTCGAACTCCTCCCACAACGGTAGCCGCCAGACGCGTTCTCCGGTGGGATCCGAAGCGGCGTTGAACACATCGTACAACGCGTCGTCGTTGGTGAACAGCCCGGCGCCATGATGCCCCAGCGCGATCATACACGCGCCGGTCAGGGTGGCGATGTCCAGGATCGCGTCGGGCTTGATGGTCTCCACGGCATAGGCCAGCGCGTCACACATCGCCAGCCGTCCTTCCGCGTCGGTATTGTCGATCTCGATGGTCAGGCCCTTGTAGCTGGTGAGGATGTCGCCCGGCTTGTAGGCCCAACCGCCGACCAGGTTCTCCGCTGCGGGAATGAAGCCGTGGACACGGCAGCCCGGTTGCCAGCGTTCCAGCGCCTTGAACACGCCCAGCACCGACGCCGACCCGCTCATGTCGATCTTCATATCCCGCATACCAGCGGGCGGCTTCAGGTCCAGGCCGCCGGCGTCGAAGGTGATCCCCTTGCCGATCAGGGTGAAAGACTTGGCGCCGTCGATGTAGGGATTATAATCGAGATGGATCATCACCGGCGGTTTGTTGCTGCCCTGTCCCACGGCCAGCAGCGCGCCCATGCCCAGCTCTTCCAGCTTCGCACGGTCCAGCACTTCCACCAGAATGTTCTCGCTCGCCAGCGCCAGCGCTTTATTGGCCAGGCTCTCCGGGTAGATCTCCCCGGCGGGCGCAGTCACCAGGTCGCGTGCGAAAAAGACGCCGTCGACCGCCACGTCCGCACGCTCCGCCGCCAGCTTCGCCATCTCCAGGTCGCTTTCCTGCTTCACCAGCAGACGCACCGACTCGAAGGTCGGATGCTTGTCCTGCTTCCGGCTGCGGTATTTGGCGAAGCGGTAGGTCGCCAGCGCGAAGCCTTCCAGCGCCGCTTGCAGATAAAGCTTTTTCTCGCTGCCGTCCGAGCCGAGGACGGGGACGCAGACCGCCGCTTTCGTCAGGGTGTCCTTGCGGGCGGTCTTGCCGGCGGAACCGTAATACCGGCGGACCTTTTCCATGGTCAGCTTCTCTTTCGCGCCCAGGCCCAGCAGGAGCACACGGCCCGTGTCGTGGTACAGCAGCAGTGTCTGGCCGGGTTTGCCCTCGAAATCCTCGTTTCCAAACGCTTTGGCGATCAGGGCGTCAAGTGTATCGCTCAAACCTGTCGCGGTGTCGGTTTCGCCTTCCGGGAAACCAAAGACCAGTAGAGTTCCCTTCGGGATCTCGTCGGAAAAGAGCTGCGCCGAGAATTGCATCGTTTCTCCGTCGTTGGCGTCGTCTGTGCAGGCGACAGGGGGGCTAGTGCTCCAGTCTCAGGAAACCGGCCGGTTCTTGTCATCCACCTTGATGATGGTGGGCGTGTGCTGGTCCATCTCGCCGGGAGTCAGTTCGCAGTAGGTGACGGCGATGATAAGATCGCCGATCTCGCAGAGGTGCGCCGCTGCGCCATTGACACAAATCTCCCCGCTGCCCCGTTTGCCCTCGATGATGTACGTGGTGAACCGGGCGCCGCGGGTGATGTTGTAGACCTGGACCTGCTCTGACGGCAGCATGTTGGCCGCTTCGCGGAGGTCCGGGTCCAACGTCAGGCTGCCCTCGTATTCCAGGTCCGTTTCAGTGACCCGTGCACGATGTATCTTGCTATGTAAAAACCTGCGAACCATGGTGTTGCGCCTTCTGAACGTAACATGTTAAACACCACTAACCCGGATATTTCACGAGTAATGGTTCTTCACTAAGATAAAACAATGATATGAGCGCAACTCAGACGCATGGCCCGATACGCCCATTGCGATGTTTCTTGCATCAACCGATGACCACAATGCACGCGAATGCAAGCCCTTCAGACCATTGCGTGACGAGCGTGTCGGGAGCGTCTATCCCGGCTTGCTTCAGCGCCTTATCGGCAGACCTGTCCAACGTCATACATCGCTGTTTATGATTTTATACAGGCTGTTGCACAATAGGAACCGATCTCATTCCAGCGAAGGCTGGAAT
>CAZYOC010000196.1:0-8592 GCA_964648415.1 uncultured bacterium
CAAATCAGGCGCGCACTCGCTTGGAAAGGCGCTGAGCGTGACTATGAGATAAGGCATCCATGCAACAGGCCCTATAACTCACATCACAGGCGAGACGCACGTGCTACGCCAACCCGGATATTTCACGAGTCTTCATGCTTCATCAACTTAACCATTGATATAGAATCGGCTTAATGGGTTTTCGTCTTGGAATCACACGACGGCAGTTTGTTTTCATTTTATGCAACCCGCTGCCGGGGTTGAGGGATGTGGTACAACCTGTCCCCAAGGTGCGCGCCAAACGGACGGCGCGTACCTTGGGCTATGGCAGCGAACCACTACCGTGGTTCATTCGTGAAATCTCCGCGACAGTCAGTTTCTTTTTTCACTTTTTTCACTTTTTTCACTGGGCTATGGCAGCGAACCACTACCGTGGTTCATTCGTGAAATCTCCGGGACAGTCGGTTTCTTTTTTCACTTTTTTCACCTTTTTCACTGGGCTATGGCAGCGAACCACTACCGTGGTTCATTCGTGAAATCTCCGGGCTAAGCGTTGCAGGAATATACACTCCCTGCGGCTCGCTCACCACTTCGCAGCCCGGAAAGCTCGTTTCACGTAACCTGTGCGGCCTGTACCTTCAGAAAACAACTCTCGGGAGGAAACATGGGTGAGGCGAAAGCGGAAATCAGAACGGTGAAGCTGGGGGGCGGACCTCTGGACATCACTCCAATCGGGCTGGGCGCCTGGCAGTTTTCCGAGGGCAAGGGCGGCGCTCGGGGCTCCTGGGATCCGGTGGACGCCGACACCACCGACGACATTGTACAGACTGCGCTGGAAGGCGGGATGTCCTGGTTCGACACGGCGGAGCTGTACGGCTGGGGCCGCTCGGAGAGCGCCCTGTCCCGCGCCCTGATCAAGGCAGGTAAAAAACCGGGCGACGTCGTCATCGCCACCAAGTGGAGCCCGATCGGCCGCTTCGCCGGCAACATCAAGAAAACGTTTCCCAAGCGCAGCGCCTCGCTGACACCCTTCCCGGTCGACCTGCACCAGGTGCACGCTCCGATCTCGTTTTCCAAGCCGGAAACAGAGATGAACATGATGGCCGACCTGCTTCAGGATCAGCAGATCCGTGCGGCGGGAGTCAGCAATTTCGGCGTGGGGCACATGGAACGCGCTCACCGGAGGCTTCGAAAACACGGCTTCTCCCTCGCCGCCAACCAGGTGAAATACAACCTGCTGCACCGGAAGATCGAGTCCAACGGCCTGCTGGACACCGCCAAAGCGCTGGGCGTGACCATCATCGCCTACTCCCCGCTGCAGATGGGACTACTGACCGGGAAGTTTCACGACGACCCCTCGATGCTGAAATCGCGCCCCATCTTCCGCCGGAAACAACTGGCGGGACAGATGGAAAAGTCGAGACCGTTGATCAACGAGCTGAAACAGGTGGCGGAGAAGCACGAGGCGACGGTTTCCCAAGTTGCCCTTGCCTGGGTGATCCAGTTTCACGGCGACGCTGTAGTGGCCATCCCCGGCGCGACCAAGCCACGCCACGCCGAAGAGAACGCCGGGGCCATGAGGATACAGCTCGGCGAGGAAGAACTGGACCGGATTGACGACCTGTCGAAGACGTTTCTTTAGGCGAAAGCAATTCGCGCACCGGGTGCATGTCGCAGCCGGTTCATTTGAAACGTGTCGCGTTTCCGTAATGCTGAACCAGGGCGATTCCGGCCATGGTAATCAGCAGTCCGACAAGGTCCATGGGCTGAACCTGGTCACCATAGGCGAGCCAGGCCATAACCATCGTCACCGGTGGCCCCAGGTAAAACAGGCTGGCGACCCGTGTGGCCGACAACCGTTGTAAAAGCAGCCACATCAAACCATAGGCCGCCAGTGAGATCACGAGCACCAGGTAGACCATCGAGATCACGAGTTGACGTGTCCAGTCCGCCGCCAGGTTTTCCACAAACAGGGCGGGCAAGGCCACGGCCGCAAGGGTCGCCACACTCTGGTAAAAGAGCTGCACGTCCACGGGCTGTTTCGAGTTGGTCGGTTTTTCACGGGTCTCAGCTCGCCGTTGCAGCAGACTGGCGATGGTGATGGATATAACCGAGCCGAACGGAATAAAGTAGGCGAACCAGGGCACGGAGCCGTTGGTGTGCAGCCGCGCCCCCAGCACCAGCACCACTCCCGCAAACCCGATCAGCAGCCCCAACCACTGCATGGGACGAGTCCGCTCGCCGGTGATCATACCGGAAAACGCACCTGTCGCCATGGGTTGCAGCGCGATCACAAGCGCGACAATACCCGCCGGCACTTTGCGATCAATCGCCATCAGCACACACAACAGCCAGACACCGTGCGCCAGTATCCCGACCACCGCCATATGCCGCACGACCTCCCAACCGGGCCAGACCAGCCGGCCACGCACCCCCAGGTATGCCAGCAACAGCAGCGACAGGGCCAAGTAGCGCCAGAACAGGAGTGTGAAGGGGTCGATGAAGGGAAGCCCGTACTCCGACCCGATGAACCCCGAGTTCCAGAGGATCACGAAAAGAATGATCAGAACACTTGTCGGAATACGGCCGGCCATTCTGTTCTCGGATTGTGTCATGGGTCGAACGCCGGAACGTATACGATCCGGCATGTGTCCTCAACAATACGCAGAACCAGCCCTTTGAGCAACCTTGCGGTCGACACGATAAGCCGATACCTTGCCTCCATGCGCTATCCGACTCCCCTGCTGCATGGGGCGCTGATCCGCCGCTACAAACGCTTTCTGGCGGATGTGCTGCTCGATGACGGCCACGAGATAACTGTCCACTGCCCCAATTCCGGTTCCATGGCCGGGCTGACGCGACCGGGAAATCCCGTCCGCATCAGCGGGCCTTACGCGCCCACCCGGAAGTATCTGTACACGCTTGAACAGGTACGAATTCGCCGTCCCGACGGCCGCCGGATCTGGGTCGGCGTCAACACCTCTGTCCCAAACAAAATCGTCCGCGAAGCCGCAGAACGAGGACGCCTGCCCGGACTGGAAGCCTACACGAAGGTGTCGAGCGAGGTCAAACTGGGCGAACGATCGCGGATCGACCTGCTGCTGCAGGGCGAGGGGCTCCCGGACTGCTGGGTGGAGGTGAAGAATGTCACGCTTGTGTTGCCGGATCCGAGCCACAAAGCCCCGCTCAACGTGGGCGACATCGCCTGCTTCCCTGATGCGGTCACGACTCGCGGCGCGAAACACCTCGAGGAGCTGGTGGCGCGGGTGCAGGTGGGCGACCGGGCGGCGATGGTGTATACCGTGCAGCGCAGCGACGGCCGCCGGTTCGCCCCCGCCGCCGGATTCGATCCGGTCTACGCCGGGCTGTGGCAAGCGGCGCGGGGTGCCGGGGTGCAGATGCTGCCCATGGCCACACGGATGAACACGAAAAGTGTGACACTGACCGGTCCACTCGCACTTGTGTAATAGTCCCGTTTGCAGCATGGCCGTCTCAGACATGAACACTCATCACGGGCGGGACGCCCGTGCTACGATTCACGCCCCTCTGGAATAGTAAAAACCCGGCGAAAACCGCCGGGTTTGAACACTTCTATACAGGCTGTTGCAGAATTCTGATGCCTCTCATTCCAGCGAAGAGCCTGCCCTCGAACGTTGTGATCGGGGGCTGGAATGAGATTGGTTCCTATTGTGCGACAGTCTTTATACTCCATCGCTCTTCTTGTTTTCCACTCAGCGTCAGAACACGTACGTCATCTCGAAAGCGACCGTGCTCAGGTTGCCGGTGGGCTCGCCGTCGCCGTCAACGTAAATATCCTCGCCCGCCATGTCCATCCGGTACTCGATCAGCGCCCCCATGCCGTTGCCCAGCACGAAAGTCGGGGCGATGGTCAACGCGCTACGGGTCAGCTCCGCCGGGGCGCCGTTGCTGTCGACCCAGCCGAACACGATACCGTCGCTGTCAGTGAAGGAACCATAGCGCACCGTCAATCCCACCATGTCGGTGAAGTCGTAGTGACTCATCACCATGAACCCGTTCCAACCGGCATCGGTCGTTCCGTTGTCCACCGCCCCCATGTTGTACTCACCTCCGATAATCCACTCGGGCGAGAGATAGTACCCGAAGTCGAAGTCGGTGATGGTTTTCACGGTGGTCTGCATGGCGTCTTCAGTGCCGCTGATGTAGGAGACATGCGCGACCAGCTTGTCCCCCATGCTGTAGCCCACCTGGCCGCCGAAGGTCATGGTCTGGTTGTTGTTCTCGTTCATGTCCATGCCGTTGGCGGCATACACTGTGAGGTCGATGCCAAAGCCGATTTCGCGGATAATCATCAAGCCGGTGGCGTTGGTTGGGAGACCATAATCGAACACCAGGGCGTGGGAGAACTGGTACATGTCCGGGGCGTCCAGCGCTTCAAACCCGATGGGGACATTCCACTTACCCATGCGCAGTGTCATGGCGTCACACAGGGGCTTCCAATCCAGGTAGCCCTGTTCGGCATCCAGCGCCCAGCCGTTGCCGGATTTCACCCACTCCAGGTCGGCCCGCAACGCGCCGTGACCGTCGCCGATCACCCGCTGCACGTCCACTTCCACCTGGTCCAGCCCGAAGGTCTGGTCGCTGGTATTCAGGTTCCCGAAATAACTGGCGTCGACAAACCCGCTGATCGAGGTCATGGCCTCATCGGTCACCAGCACGACATCCTGCGCCATGAGCGGCACGCTCAGCACCATCACCATGGCCGCAACGGCCGCTACCCTGCGAAACATCATGTTCCTTCCTCCCGTAATCTCGCACGTTTTGCTTCTGGTCGCAATCCTGTAAAGGTAATTGTACAGCCGGCGTTGACCAATACAGGATCGCTTCCAGATCTATTTTCTTCTATGTTTTTGTTAACTCAGCTCGCCGCGCTCGCTCTGGTACGCCCGTTCGCCATGTACAGACTCATCCAGCGTCCCCTCTTCGATTTCGGTAGTACGCACCTTTACGAACTTGTTGATGATCCACAGCATGGCGTAGGTGAACACAAACGCGTAGATCGACGACACAACGACGGCTACAATCTGCTTGACAAAGAAGCCGCCGTCGCCTTCCAGCAGTCCGGCCTGGCTGTTCACCGTGGTGGTGGCGAATACACCCAGCAGGATCACTCCGATGGCTCCGCCTACGCCGTGAACGCCCCACACATCCAGCGCGTCGTCCCAGCGCAGCTTGTTCTTCAGGTTGACAGCGCCGTAGCACACCAACCCTGCGACAATGCCGATAATGGCCGCTGACCCGGGGGTGACAAAACCGGCGGCGGGGGTGATGGTCGCCAGTCCGGCCACAGCACCGGTCAGCAGGCCGACAAACTTCGGCTTTCTTGCCAGCGTCCACTCCAGGATCATCCAGGTGACTGCGGCGCAGGAAGCCGCGAGGTCGGTGTTGATGAAGGCCGTTACGGTGACTTCATCCACACGCAGCTCGCTACCGGCGTTGAAACCGTACCAGCCGAACCACAGCAGTCCGGTACCCAGCGCCACCAGCGGAATGGAGTGCGGTTCGCTGTCTTCTTTTAATCGTCCTCCCACAAAGAGCACCGAAGCCAGCGCCGCCATCCCGGCGGTATTATGCACCGCGATCCCGCCCGCGAAGTCGAGTACGCCCCACTGCGCCAGAATGCCGCCGCCCCAGACCATATGCACAAACGGGAAATACACAAGCACCAGCCAGGCGATCAGGAACAGCAGGTAGGCCGGGAAACGGACCCGGTTGGAAAACGCGCCGGTGATCAGCGCCGGGGTGATGATGGCGAACATCATCTGGTAGGCGAAAAACAGGTATTCCGGAATATCGCCCGACATGCTCTTCAACGTGACGCCGGTCAGGAAGACCTTGTCAAGGTTGCCGTAAATGCCCAGAAAATCCGTTCCGCTGGCCGCGTCTCCGCTGAAACAGAGCGAATACCCGAACGCGAACCAGACGATTGTCGTAATTCCCAGCGACACAAAGCTCTGGGTCATGATGGTCAGCACATTCTTGCGTCCCACCAGGCCGCCATAGAAAAACGCCAGCCCGGGTGTCATCAACATCACCAGGCTGGTGGCGACCAGCATGAACCCCACATGTCCCGTGTCCAACATGGTAGCTGTCCCCTTCCCGTTAGCTTCTTTGCGCTGAACGCGCAGCAGACTCCCGTCGCCTTTCTGAATCAGGCGCTTGGGTCTGGGGAGTATATACTGTAAGTTTAGCAAAAACAATCGGGGAGATCCTGAATTTTCAGGGATAGCTACCTGATCCTCTCGTAGGTTTTCACAGAGAAGTTTGGTAGTAGTGCTTGCCAAGCATATCTATATGGGCGGATTACATCAGCGGAAAACCTGAGAAACCACTAAGGGAATCCTGAGGTTGTCCGCACTATCTTGGGGGTAGGGGACAGCTCGGATTGGTTGAAGCTTGCTGTGGAGTAGTCACAGTTCAAGCGCGAGGTTCAGCATTCGTCAGGGCAGAAATGTCTTCAATTCCGTAGAGCCAGAGATCCAATAACACATTGGCAAACAGCCTGACAGATTTTCTATTTGAATAAAGGGAACTGCAATGGCCAGAAAATGACCTCCATTACAAATCTTGCTGCTATAGCCATTCCCATTATTAATCCGTCATACGCTCATAAGCTATTTGTTCCATCCTGCTGGGGTGAATATACTTTGACTCAGTCTTCCCACAGGGACTACACCGACACTCTAGACTGCTGCCTCTCTGCCAAGGAAGATGACGGATTAAATTCGAGAATGACTATATTCCTCAGCCGTTCAAATTGCTTGGTGTAATCGTTATTCCGTGCTGAATAGATGAAAACTCTGAGATCTGCTATAGCAACTGTCAGTTTGAGGAAATCTTCCATATGTGATCTTATACTGTCATCCCATTCGATCTCACATGCCAGCCTGAGGCCATCAAAAGCCTCCCACCATTGCTTGCTATCCTCATCGCAAGCTTTCTGGTCAACCCAGACCAGATCGAAAAGCCACTCTGAATTAACGCTTCCACCCCAGACTTTAAACGAGTGTTTTCCTGCAATACTTTCCAGCGTTTCTTTGGTTTTTTTTGTCCATTTTGTACGACTGCCTTCATGCCAATTCCTGTACAAGGCAATTGCCTTCATATTTAAAGCGTCGTAGATATCTTTGACCCAATCCTGCTGTCGATTCAGGTTATGTGTACCTTCATGTTCCTCTGGCATTTGTTTCCTCGCAGAGTGGATGAAAGACAGCTTTTTCTTTGTAACCGGATTACGGTAGCAGCACTTGGCCATCTTGAGAGCTAGAAATGCAGCTCGACAAGAACACCAAGTGGCTGCGCTTCATGGGGACAAGTGCTTCTTACGCGCAATCTATTCGAAAACAAGCACTCACTTATTTGAAATTACAGCTGAAAACCCTGCTGTGAGGGGGAAGAGAAGCGCTGGTTTCCTGGGTCGACGATGGCGATAGCGGCGTGAGTGGCGATCCGTCCCCGCTGGGTGCGTTCCAGCAGCCCCTGCTGAATCAGGTAGGGTTCGTAGAGTTCCTCGATGGTGCCGGCGTCCTCGCCCACCGTCACCGCCACCGTCGACAACCCCACCGGTCCTCCCCGGTACTTCAGCACAATCGCCTCGAGGATGCGTTTGTCCATGTCGTCGAGGCCGCGCTCGTCGATCTCCAGCCGTTCCAGCGAGTGCACCGCCAGTTTGTCAGTAACCACACCCTGCCCCTCGACCTCGGCGAAGTCGCGCAGTCGTCTCAGTAAGCGGTTCGCGACACGAGGCGTGCCACGGCTGCGTTTGGCGATCTCGGTCGCCGCGCCCTCTCCCAGTGTCACCTCCAGCTTGGAGGAGTTGCCCCTCACGATCGTCTCGATGTCGCCCGCCTCGTAGTAGTCGAAACGCGAGGTGATGCCGAACCGGGCGCGCAACGGAGCGGTCAACAGTCCGGCTCGCGTGGTCGCGCCGACCAGCGTGAACGGCGGCAGGTTGAGCTGTACGGTTCTCGCGGCGGGGCCGCTGTCGATCAGGATGTCCAGCCGGTAGTCCTCCATCGCCGGGTAGAGGTACTCCTCGACAACTTTGTTCAGCCGGTGGATCTCGTCGATGAAGAGGACGTCGTTCTCTTCCAGGTTGGTGAGCAATCCGGCAAGGTCGGCGGCTTTTTCCAGCACCGGCCCGCTGGTGGCGTGCATGTGGACGCCGAGCTCGTTGGAAATGATGCCCGCGAGGGTGGTTTTGCCCAGTCCCGGCGGACCGTAGAAGAGGGTATGGTCCAGCGCGTCGCCCCGTTGCCGGGCGGCGGTCACGAACACCTCCAGGTTGCTCTTCAGCTTCCGCTGCCCGATGAAATGCTCAAAGGACTGGGGCCTCAGCGACCGGTCCAGTTCCTTGTCGCCGGGAACGGGCTGCGGGGTGGTGATTCTCGGGTCGTCGTTCACGGGCTCACGCTGTTAGAGTGGTTCTTGCAAAGAATCGAACATGCTAAGATTCTTAAGTACTTGTTTATTCTGGATTCCTGCTTTCGCAGGAATGACATCATGGGACATTTCATTCGAGAATTACTATACATGGTTCAAACGGCGTCAACAGATGCTGCCAATATAGACTAC
>CAZYOC010000197.1:0-8528 GCA_964648415.1 uncultured bacterium
TATAGTGAGTCTTGAAAGTATTGTCTCGTTCGCGTTGGAAACGGAGGAGATCCCCGCCTTCGCTGGGGATGACCTCATGGGACATTATTTGCGAGCATCACTATAAAACGAAAACAAACAGTCGTCATGTGATTCAAAGCTGAAATCCTTATAAAACAATTCTATATCCAGGGTTAAGTTGACGAAGCATGAATACTCGTGAAACACGCTGACTGAGGTCCGGCCGGGATGATGTCCAGAGAAAAACCCCGGTCTACTTCTTCTTCCCCTTCTTTCCCTTGCCCTGTTTCTCCAGTTCGGCGATCGCCTCCTGGATCTCCTTTTCCAGCCCGGGGTCGCCGCCTGCTTTCATGAAGCGCTGCTGTCCCCAGCTTAGCAGGTTAAACAGGGTATAATACAGGGTTAAGCCGCTGGGGAACTGGTTGAACAGGAAGATGAACAGGCCCGGCATCATGTAGACCATCATCTTCTGGTTGGGATCGGTGGTGGTCGATTTCATCTGCAGGAACATGGTGATCGCCATCACAATGGGCAGCACCGCGAGATGATTGCCGTAAAACGGAATCGAGAACGGCAGATGAAACAGGACATCCGGCTGGGATAAATCGTTGATCCACAGGACAAACGGCATATTGCGCAGCTCGATGGTGGACCGGAAGATGATAAACAGGCTGTAGAACAGGGGCATTTGCAGCAGCATCGGCCAACACCCGCCGGCGGGGTTCACCTTGTACTTCTTGTAGAGGCCCATAACCTCCGAATTCATCTTCTGCGGATCGCTCTTGTATTTCGCCTGGATCTTCTTCATCAACGGCTGCAGGAGCTGCATCCGTTTCGTGGACTGATACGATTTGTGGGTCAGCGGCCAGACGATCAGCTTGATCAGAATGGCGAAAACGATCAACACCAGCCCGTAATTCGGGATAAACCCATGGAGAAAGACCAGTGTCCACAGGATACCCTTGGAGAAGGGCTTGATGATGTCCCAACCCCAGGACATGGTCTGTTCCAGGGTGGGGTCGACAGCGGTTACGGCATCCTGTTCAAGAGGTCCGAAATACATGGTGACATGCCGATTGACATCGCCCTGCGGAATGCCGAACAGCAAGTCGGTCTCGAAAAGCTGCGGCAGGTGCTTGCCCTTGTATTTCGGGTCCGGCCAGGTATACATCCGTGCGCCCATGGCGGGGGTTTCCGGCGCCAAGGCCAGCAGGAAGTACTTGGTGCGTTGCGCCACCCAGCGGGTCGAGCCCAGCGGCATCAGTTCTTCGGCCTCTTTGCCCTTCGACTTGAAGGTCTCCTTTTCGCCGCCCATCAGGTAATACGCCTGGGTGTAGAAATGGTCCTGCGAGGTGTCCGTTTCGGTGATGGCCAGACCGCCGCCCCACCCGAACTGAGCCTGCATCGCGCCCGTCAGCTCGCCGAAGCCGTGGCTTTCCAGGTAGATATCCACCCTGTACCGGTCGGCATGGAAGACGTAGGTCTCCCGGTAGTAGGTGTCGCCGCCGAGGGGCAAGGTAAAGACCAGCGTACCGTTGGAGTCCGCTTCCGACAACACAAGCCGGTCACGGTCCACCTCAAACACCTTGGTCCCGGTGTCGAATGTACGCCGTTGGTCACGAATTTCCGCAGAAAGTGTCAGGTTCCGGTGGGAGTCGCGATCCCGTACCAGCTCAATCACTTCCGGTTTTCGCAGAAACGGTTCCGTGGGCTTGATAATCCAGGAGGTTACCGTCGCGCCGCGCGTGTTAAACCGGGCGGAATACAAGGGTGTTTCGACGGTGACAATGTCGCCGGCGTCCTCCGGATCCGGTTCATACCAGGCCGGTTGGCCGGAGGTGTCGGCGTCCATCCCCTGATAAGGCTGCGCGCCAGTAACAGACGTGACGTCCTGTGCGCGCGCCTCGACCGGCGCCCGCTCCCGGGTAACCTCCTGCCGACGGGCGGTGGGCTGGGTGGTATCGGAAACAAACAACGTATCCGACGGGTTCTCCCGGGGCGGGTTGACCAAATCCACATACGGCTTCCACAGGATCAGGATCACCCCGATAATCAGCATTGCAAGTAAAGTTTTGCGGTCCATGGCACAGGTTCGCTTCGTTTACAGGCCAGTATCTGCACTGATGGTTGACGGCTCCTCGGGGGGTGGCTTGTCCGGATCCGGGACAGGATCAAAGCCTCCAGGGTGCAGCGGGTTGCATTTGGCCAGCCGTACCGTGGACAGGACCAGTCCCCTTCGGAATCCGTGCACCCGGAATGCGTCCTCGGCGTAATGGCTGCAGGAAGGGTAGAACCGGCACCGGCTGCCCAGGGCGAAGAAAAAAGGCGACCCGACCCAATGGTACAGTTTCAACAGCGGCATCGCGAGATAGCGCGCCAGCCATTTATTCACCACCCGGCCCCACTTTTTTGCTTTGTTTTCAGCCATTATGCAGTATCTTCTGTTTAACTCGCTGCAGCATACCTTCCAGGTTCTTCAGGAATTGTTCCCAGTCGGCCGGTGGGTTGTACACCCTCACCAGGACATCGACATTATCAGGAAACAAGGGTTTGTTGCGCCGGAAGAACTCGCGCAGGCGCCGTCGGGCGTAGTTTCTCCCAACCGCGCCTCCAAACGGCCGGATGGGTACGATGGCGCCGAAACGGCGGCGGTTGGAGGGTAAAAAAAAAGGGTAACGCCTCGGCCGTGTACCCTTTGCCCCTCGCGCAGCAGCCTCCGAAACGTATCGCGTCCACGCAGAAGTTCTTCTTTTCTAAGCGTTTGACTCACGTCAACCGTGGGAAACAGACAGCCGTTTCCGTCCCTTGGCGCGACGGTTTTTCAGAACCTTGCGTCCAGCCTTGGTGGCCATCCGAGCACGGAACCCGTGCTTATTCCGCCGTTTACGGTTATGGGGCTGAAATGTTCGCTTCATGATCGTATCCTCTAACGTCTACCGTATTGTCCGCGATCTCAGCGGTAACCTAAAGCCTTGGAATATAGAGGTGATCCTCCGGGGATGCAACTGTGTTTCCTCGTCCTCCGAGACGCCCCGGCTCTTGCGTGTCACCATCCAATCCAGTACATTGTATCTCATTGTAAAACAACTTGATGGGGGGGGGGCGTTCAAAAACTTGCGGCTCCGAGAGGAGAACGGCGCCCGGGGTTTCGCACCAAACGAGAGGATAGAAAATGCGTTTACGAGTCACCCTGTACCTCACAGCCCTGCTTTCGCTGCTGGTTGGGGCGCAGTTCGCGCTGCAGGGTTGCAGCAGTTGCCAGGATAATCAGTATGAAAAACTGATGACCAGTTCCATGCCGACAGGGGTTGTGGAGACCGGGGAAGTCGTGCTGGACAGCTTCGAGATCGCGTTTGATTTGCCCACCAATGTTTTCGCGCAACTTCAAAAGGGACAATGGCTTGCGAACGCTGAATACGGCACGTTTCGTGTTACAGCCGCTCAGATCGCTGATTCCAGCGACGAGAAGAGCACGGCGAATTTTGTACGGAACCGGCTGACTCAGCTTGTCTCAGTCCGGGAACAGCCGGAACAGGTCGCTTCCACCATGCTGAAGCGCGCCAAGGCAGAAAGCGGCCATATTATTACGTATCAACAGGTTAAAGGCAATGACTCACGCACCTATGTCGTCGTGGCGCTGAAATACGATACCCATATTCTGGTGTTGTCGTTTGACGCCTACGACCAGGCGTTTCAGAATCCCGAGATGATGACGCAACACCTGATTCAGTCAATTCACAAGCCGGGCGACCAGGCCACAGAGGCATTGTAACATGCGCAACAACAAGGGTTTAGCCCTGTTTCTTACCCTTTTTCTGTTTGTCGGAGCAACCGCGTACGCAGACGAAGGTGAGCATACGGTTTCGTTGGGCGCGGCCGGAAAGCTGGTCACCAGCGACCCCTGGCGCGTAGTGGATCAACAGGCGCAGAGCGCCTCGCTGGAATGCGTGATCAACGACGTCACCTGCCAGGGTTTGGCGACAAAATTGGAACGCGGCCGGTATGCGAGCCGGCAGGAGTGTCTGCGAGACTATGCCGCCGAATACGATTTACCGCCCCACATTCGCCCGATCGACGAGAAACTTCTGGACGATGCGAAGGCGGATCGGGGGGAATTTATCCTGGGCACCGTAGCATTGAATGTGGACCTGAAACCGGGAGAAGTCGAGGCGGATTCCTTACGAAATAACACGCTCTACAGGTTCGTTGCGGTCTATGAAAGAGGAAAAGACATGTACCTGTTGGAAGGCTGGAGCGAGGATCTTCCCGGTGGATCGTACGTGTTGAACCGCCTGCAACGCTCCTACCGAGTCAAGTAAAGGAGCAGCGCAACAACCAGGCAAGAGAGCATTTTCGTGAACCCGGTTGATCCAGATCAGCCGGGTTTTTCTTATGTAATCGCAGGGGGTAAGGAATGAGAATCCACAAAGTGCGGAGGCAAAGAGTCCGGAAAGGAGCGTGGCCATTGAACTCACATAAACTCGCCCATCCGCCGGGTTCTACACAGCAAAATCGACGGGCATCAGACAATGCGGGCTGCCTGATTCTTCAGGAGAAGTTTTCCTTTTCGCAGTGAATTGAGCTGTGGAGGCGGTTTCAGGTGTGATGAGCAATGTGTCGCTTTTCGGCGGTGGTGGTATAACGGAAAAAACACATATAGCCTGCAATATATACATGCGCCTCGATGAGACGTGCAAACAGAGCGCTAACATACGGCATTGTTGTACGGACAATTCTTCCACACAAAAGGGTGTTGATTTTATTATATTTAACAGATAAACCCTTGGTTTTGCAGCTTGGCTTTATTGGCGCTTTTCTCCCTTTTGGTGATTCCTTGAAGTAATACTAAAAAGGAACCTTATTTATACTAAAACAACTTCAACTCTGTTTCTGAACATATAAGCGGGTACATTTCGTGTGAAAACGCGGCGTTGACTTTGACACATGAATCCGGATTTCCTGCGGCGCGACATGGAATACACGGGGGCGGGTTTACATGGTGAGAGGGTATTGAAACTCCCTTGAAATCAGAAGCGATAAACCGGGTTGAGAGCCATTGTTGTGTTGCCGTGGGTAAGGTAAAGATGAAACCAGGCGTCGTTTTTCTGGAGTAAGGACGTGTGTTGGACCATTGGGAGTGAGGTTTCTCCTTCACTGGAAAGAGTGGACGAAACACGCCTGCACTTCGCTGGTTGCGTTGTGGTAATGGAAAGTGAGAAAGGATCATTGACCTCGAAATTCCGGATTGTAAAAGACATATCATTTAATAGCGAACGAGTGACAAAACGATCCCGGATTTCTACGGAGGCAAACCGTCCCAAGTGGAGTAAATACAGGAGAACAGCGTGGGGAAGAGGCCGGCTTCTCTGGTCGGTCTGCCGGGCAAAATGGTAAACAGAACCGGATGAATCTTTGTTGGTAGCGGGGACTGTGGACCAATACTCACCGCCTGTCCCCTCGCTTTCCGGGATGAGAGCAGCGGCGTTGCGCAGCTCTTGTAAAGTCAGCCGAGCGTCGATCAGAAGGAACCGTTTCCCGGTCTGATGTCGGCTGCGCAGATCGTGGCAATCATCCCCGGCCGTACCCCATACCGCCCGATTTGCGCTCAGCGCGGTGTCCCATTCCACTTCCGAGCGACAGGATTTATTGAAAACTTCCACCGCATCGTAGTCCAACTGAGCAATGTCTTCCGCGGTCCAGGCGTGATGATGGTGCGGGTGCGCCAGGATCAGGAAGGGCGCTACCCGGCGTAACGCCTGCAAAGTCTGCTGTTTCTGCTGATGCGTGGAGCCAAAGGGACAGGTGTCGATCAACCGGTGTCGAGCGTCCAGTGCCAGGACGTGGTGGTGGTGCGGTCCCCAGCCGTGTTCGTAGGTGGGAGGGCCGGCGAAGAGGTGATCGGGTCTGGTGATGCGGTTATGATCGGTCAGGATGACGCTACCTGCGCCCAACCCTGCGAAGTGGTCCACCATTTCCTCGGCAGTGAACTTGCCTTCCCAGCGGTTGGAGTGCATGTGCAGGCAGACCGGGATCCAGTGGGGTTCGCCGGGCAGGTAAGGGCGGTAGATGCGGTCACCCCCGGGGCGGATCGTGTGTGGACGCAGCTCTCGCCAGCGCGCATCAGGCGTTTGTGATGATGGAGCGTGGGGTTTTTTTCGCAGCAGCCGGGCAGTGAGTGAACGGGTCGCCAGGGCGGCTTCTTCCAGGTAGCCGGTAACCGGAGTCCGGCGTTCGCGGGGGTACAGGGTTGTATCGCGGGCGATGGCGAGTTCACGCAGGGCGCCTTGCATACCGGTGAGCGCGATCAGCGGCGGCAGCAGGGAGAGGGTCATCGCGGGCCAGATGTAGAGCATCAGGATCACGAACAGCAGGTTCAACGCCAGAAAGAGAGATCCGGCTTTGAACCAGCGCGCGCCACGGTGTTTTCTAGCGTCTTTAAAGGTCACTCTCGCGAGGAAGAACACCACCAACCCCGTCAACAGTGTCCACGTCAGGAAGAGCCCCGGCGTCATTTCCGGCAGGGGAGACGGTGCGGACTGCGGGAAGGGCAGACGTCCTCCAACGGCAAACGTGACGGCGGCGCCCAGTACGCCCAGGTACCAGACAAGTTCGATGATGAGGAGATAGCGGTGGCGGAGCAGTACCAGGTACACGGAGACGGCGACCCAGCTTCCGGCCCAGCACAGTAACCGTTGGCCGATGGGAAAGCCGCCGGGCGCAAAGGCGCTCTGTCCGGTATACAGCAATGTTGGCAAGAGCACCGACCAGAGCAGCAGGGCGCCCTGGAAGCCGGTCAACCTGGGCGTTGTGGACCAGCGGGTGAAGAGGGCCGACAGCGCGATGAGGGCGAACACCGCGAGGGCGACCAGCGCGAACACCGGCCGGGTAGAGGCGAACTGCGAGATAAGGAAGTGAAACGTGACCAACCACAGTGCGGCGCAGACATGGACCAGGAAATGAGTCGAGGGCGGCTTGACGTCAATCAGCAGGGCGTCCTGTTGACATTGCGGCGGGGTCATGACTGCAGGACGCGTTGGATGAACGCGATCAGGGGTTCCAGCACAGCCTCTACGGGAATGGTCGCGACGTCCTGTCCGGGCTGGGCGAAAACACAGTGGTGCTCCACCGAGGTGGGCGCGAAGCTGATGAAGACTTCACGGTCGCCGTTGTAGAGCACAAACACCGGCACCTGCCGCGCCACGGCGGCGTGTACCGCACCGGTATCCGGCGTGATCAGCAGGCGGCATTGTGATACGAACGCCACCGCTTCCAGCATGGAGCGGGTACGGATGGTTTCAACATTGGGGTAGCGTTGCGCCAGTGTCTGGCATTCTTCGAGCTGCGGTCCCACGCCGAGGGCGAGGAGTTTGACATCGGGGAAGGCGGTTTGGACGGCCATAACCACGGCTTCCCAGCGGCGGAGGGTCCAGCGCCGGCGGGCCGCCCCGGCGGACAGGTTGAGTGCGATCCAGGTTCCGCCGCGTTCCTCCATAAACGCGCGTGCTTTGCGTTCGGCGTTGGGGTCGCGTCCGATATGCAGCCGGCGGCTGACCTCAGCGGGGTCGGCGCCGAAGGGTTTCAGCAGGCGGGCGTAGGTGACGGTGCGGTGCTCCAGGTCCCCGCGATGCAGCACGGGGTGGGAAAGAAACATATTGTGGTTGGGGTGGCTGAGCCCGACACGGCAGGGCGCATGAGCCAGCAGGATCACCATGGTCTCCGTAAACGCCGGGTGGCCCTTTGGCAACACCACGATGTCCGGTTGATAGCGCAACACCTGCCACACGGAACGAAACCAGCCGGGCAACTTGCGATACAACAGCACCGTGTCGATGTCAGGATCAGCTTCAGCGAGTTCGAAGCCGGGTTGTGTGACCACGACCCCCAGCTCGGTGCGGGGGAACAGGCGACGCAGGCCGCTGATCAGGGGTGACATGACAATAAAGTCGCCACGCAGCACCGGTGCGAGCACCAGCACCCGTTTCGGGTGGTTGGGGATAGGAGTGTCGTGTCCTTTTCGGTTGCCAAACAACGCCCCCAGGATACGGAAGGTAAGGGAGCGCCACCAGGCGCGCGACAGTAGAGGCCGATCCGACATAAAAAGAATCCCGAGGTTCAGCCCGAATATTTCACGAGCAGTGGTTTTTTTACCTGAATAAGCCATGCTATGAGCGCAGGTTAGACGTATGGCGCGATACGCTCTTTGCGATGCCCTTCATGTTAATTGATGGGCGCATGCAAGACTCTCGAATTCTGCCGCCTGTTGCGCGAAATAACCGGGTTCGTGAAAAGGGCGTGAAAAGGGGACTGTTACCTTTTCAAACCTTGCTATCAGGCAATATTCGCAACAATATGTCCGAAAAGGTAACTGTACCAACTTTTCACGGCCTGTCTCACGATCAATTGTCGGAAAAATGGTACAGTTACCTTTTTGATTCACGCTGTACTATAGTGGTCTTGCGAAGAATCGAACATTCTAAGATTCTTAAGTACTTGTTTATTCTGGATTCCTGCTTTCGCAGGAATGACAT
>CAZYOC010000198.1:0-8516 GCA_964648415.1 uncultured bacterium
CTGTTCAGACACGCGCCAGGCGTTGAAGCGATCTCGTTGCTGCATCACACCGTCAGGACAGCCGGACCGGCATGATCAGCAAGAGGAAGTCTTCG
The DNA here is from genome assembly GCA_964648415.1 of uncultured bacterium. GTDB lineage: Bacteria > Electryoneota > Electryoneia > Electryoneales > Electryoneaceae. The sequence goes on from CAZYOC010000198.1 coordinate 96, forward strand.
CCCTCTTCCTGTTCCGCCGGTTTGACGATACCGGCCTGCTTCGGACCTCCCAGCTCGAACCGGACATCATCCGTCTTGATATGCTTCATCAATTCCAGCACGTAGGTGGAATTGTAGCCGATTTCCTTCGCGTCGCCGTCGTACTGCGCCGCGATGGATTCATGACCACGGCCGCCCAGCTCGATGTCTTCCGCACGGATTTCCAGCGAGTCGGGCTTCAGGCTGAACACCACCTGACGTCCGATGGGGTTGGCGAAGATCTGAACCCGTTTCACCGCTTGCGCCAGACTCTGAGCGTTCAGTTTCAGCACGGAATCGTTGTTGGTGGGAATCACGCTCTCGTAGTGCGGATACTTTCCCTCAATCAAACGGGTGAAGATGATGGTGCCGTCCAGCTTTATTTCAAGCTGGGTTTCCCCGATCATACAGACTACTTCCCCATCGTCCGGAAGGTTCCGCTTGATCAAGTCCAGCGCTTTCACCGGAACAATGATCTCACGCGGATCACCGTCGAACTGGAAGTTCTTGTCGATGATCTTGACCAGGCGATGGCCATCGGTGGCGACGGCGCGCAGGTCGCCGTTACGGATCTGCAGGAACACGCCGGTCAGCGCGGGCCGCAGCTCATCTTTGGACACTGCGAAGGTGGTGCGCTGAATGAGGGAATCCAGGGTATTGGCATTCAACGCCAGTTCGGTGGCGCCTTCGAATTCCGGCAACACCGGAAATTCCTGAGATGAAATGCCCGGCACCACGTAGCTGCCTTTCCCCGCCTGAATCTGCAAATTCAGGTTGTCGTCTTTCTGAAAGGTGACATCCAACCCTTCCAGTTCCCGAGTGATGTCGCCGATCTTCTTGGCGGGGATACACAGGCTCCCGTCTTCCTGTCCCTGGACCTGCACATCGGTGAGCACCGATATTTCCAGATCCGTGGCGACCATCCTCAGCGTGTTGCCTTCCAACCTCAGCAAAATGTTTGAAAGGATAGGCAACGTAGTCTTTGTGGGAACGGCCGGCGCGATGCGGTTGTACGCATCGGCGAATTCCGTTTGCGAGACGGTGAATTGCATGAGTCCTCTCTTCGCTGTGATGGGTTGAATCGAATCCGCAACGCAGTTTAACAAGTGAATGTGAAAAAATCGTTGTTGTTGTTACGCTGTGAATATCGTGAATAAACCAGACCAAAATCAAGAAAAACAACACTATTTTTTTACTTTTTTCGAGTGAGTAGCGAGTGGATAGAATTATTCTTGTTCACTCAAAAACCAATCTCTCTCAGATCTCGGTAAGCTTATCCCCGCTGTTTCACCGTTATTCACTCACATCCAGAACAACTCGGTGAATAAACCTCGCTAACTCTTGGATAAATCCCTGGAAAACCGAATAAGGAAATATAGGAAATCTCGGAGCTCTGATCAATATTGTATACTCTGTTCAGGGCCTGAACCTGCCTGGCAATGAAATGCCGATTTCAGAAATGGAACCATGTACCACGAGGAGCAAGAAATCAGGAAGCCAATTCCACAATGTGCGCAAGCTGCTGATAAACAGTAGAAAACTCGGGATTCTGACGAATCCACTTCTGGACGGATTTCTTCGCATGCAGCACGGTGGTGTGGTCTTTGCCGCCAAACTTGCCGCCGATCTGTTTCAGAGACAAATCGGTGTATTTGGTGGCCAGCGCCATGGCGACCATGCGTGCTTTTGCGATCGGCTGGGTGCGTGTCTTGGCCAGCAGCAGGTCGGCCGGGACACGGTAATGATCGGCGACAATGCGCTGGATGCTTTCGATGGACACTCGACGGTTCTCGGTGTCGATGAGGTCCGCCAGCGCCTCCCGGGCGGCATCCTTATCGAATTCCTGACCGGTGAGGGTGTGCAGCGCCAGCAGACGCACCACCGCGCCGCGGAGATCCCGTACATTCCGGGTGAAGTGTTCGGCGATAAAGGTGTATACTTCCGGTTCCAGCTTGCCCTCTTCTTCTTCGGCGATTTTCTGAGCGATGGCGATCCGTGTGTCGAAGTCGGGCGGACCGACATCGCATACCAGGCCCCAGCCGAACCGGCTGACCAGCCGTTCGTCCAAGCCGTCAAGATCCCGCGGCGGCCGGTCCGAAGTCAGCACGATCTGCTTGCCGGACTGGTGCAGGTAGTTGAACAGGTGGAAGAACTCAAACTGGGTCCGGTCACGTTCCGCCAGGAACTGCACATCGTCCAGCAGCAACACGTCCACCGAATGGTAGCGGTTGGTGAATTCCGGGGCGCGGTTCTGGCGGATGGAGTCGACAAAATCCTGGGTGAAACGCTGGCTGCTGAGGTACAGGACGGTGAGCGACGGGTCACGGGTGAGCGCCTCGTGACCGATGGCCTGCAGGAGATGAGTTTTGCCGAGACCGACGCCGCCGTAAATCAGCAACGGGTTGTACGCCGTGCGTCCGGGCGAGGCTCCCACCGCCAGGCTGGCCGCACGGGCGAAACTGTTCTGCGGTCCCTCGATATAGGAGTCGAAAACGTAGCGGGAATTCAGGCTGCCGTTGCGTCTCGCCCGCACCTGGGGTGTGGGTTCCGGTTCCGGCTGAGAGGCGCTCTGTACGGGTTCCGGTTCGGCCATGCCCTTGCCGTCACGATCCAGCACGTACACCAGGGAAGCCACCTCGTCCATCGCGCGAATGGCTTCATCCAGCAGCGAACCGTAGTGCCCCTCGATCCACTCGTAATAGAAGCGGTTCGGGGTTTGAACCGACAATTTGCCGTTGACCAGTTCCAGAGGGCGGAGGGTGGCGAACCAGGTTTGAAACGCTTGCTCGGGCACCCTGGTTTGGATATGAGTGCAGAGCGTTTGCCAGGCTTCAACAGCCTCACCGCTGGACTCGTCCGGTAGAGACCGGGACAACAGTTTTCGTGGAGATGAGAAGAGAGAATCGCTCATGGCGGTGGTTGATGGTTCCCTGGTTGTGAATCGCTCCCGTCGCCCTGGTGAATAACTCGTCGTGACTTACTGAGAATCATCAACCTGCGGCGGCGTCCCCTGTGGATAATCCGGTGAATAAATGCGTTGAAAGCCTTGACAACGCTTTGTTTGAGCCGGACCCTTAACGATACAAGCCGGGGTGTGGTGAGTCAAGTGAGAGGCGGGTGTGATTTGCATTTCTTAACCGATTTCTGACAATGGGAATCGGGAAATGAAGAATATGGGTGACATAGTGTGACCAGATTTTCTTGTTCAGGCTCTCGCACGGAGCACACGTTTGTTTTCGTGCGAGAAAGCCCGCTCCGAAGAGACGCAGTGCGAACCGGTCGGAGCGTTTCACCTCCCCAGTGCACAACGATGTCATCCCCAGCGCATGCGGGGATCTCATCCGGTTCCAGCTCTAACGGTGAAAAGGGGACTGTTACCTTTTCAAACCTTGCTATCGGCTCATATTCACAACGATGTCTCCGAAAAGGTAACTGTACCCACTTTTCACAGACTGTCTCACGATCCATTGTCGGAAAATCTGGATTCCTGCCTTCCAGACTGTCGCAGAATGCGAGAGGAATCTCATTCCAGCGAAGGCTGGAATCCAGGCATGTTTATATACTACAATATGTTAACTATGAAAACGTCCTATTGAACACAACACTGGTTCTGGATTGCTAACTTATTATATTCTTGCACCTTGTCTGGATTCCAGCCTTCGCTGGAATGAGAGCTGTTCTTATTGTGATACAGTCTGCTTCACAGGAATGACACGATGGGACATTGTTTTCAAGATACCCTATATCCCGGCTTGCTCTACTATGTTCAGCGCTGAGTCGTCCGGCGTTATCCATCGCTGATTGTGATGTCAGACCGCCCGTAAGCGTACAGCAAACCGGGCCATGCCGCAGGTTGAATGAATTATGCGGGTTCGTGAAAAGGGGACTGTTACCTTTTCAAACCTTGCTATCAGCTCACAGTCACAACGATGTCTCCGAAAAGGTAACTGTACCCACTTTTCACAGACTGTCTCACGATCCATTGTCGGAAAAATGGTACAGTTACCTTTTTGATTCACACTGTACAAAACACAAAACTTCTCGCGGCAAAAAGGTAACAGTCCCTTTTTCCGGACTGTCTCACGATCCGCGGTCGAGGCCGATGGCTCCAGATACTTAGTTTGAACCAATCTCCTCTAAGCCCAAGAACGGCAAAAAGTTAGCCTGTTCACTAGGCCAACATGAAACCCAAAAAACCGAAATAGAATAAAATTCCCGATATAACTATGTGAGAATACTGCAATAAGGTGGAGAGAGAGGATAAAGGATTGCTTTTTGCAACTTCGGTCCTTAAGATTTAATGTACCGTCCGGTACAGTGAAAGACCCCTTGATCAAGAAGTGTACATAACATTACTTGGAGCCGAGAGCGTGGACACCGAGACCCCGGAAAAGATCCAGGAATTTATCGCGAGTGTGTTGTCAACTTCCCACGGTTTAACCGCCCACCTTGGCATACGGGACAACTGGCCGGCAGAACTGCTTCGTTTCGCCCTGGCGTATACGCGGGCGGAGACCGGGTTGTTGTTCGAGGTGGACCGGGTATCCGGCATGCTGGTCAAGCGGGCGGAGCATGGCGGTGTTTCTCCTCAGTTGGTGCAGGATGTCAGCGAGATCGCGTTTACCCAGACCCATCGTCCGCTGGACAAGCAGCGGTGGGTGATGACCGGTGACGCGGCGGCGGATGTGCGGCTTGGTGGGAAACGCAGTTTTCGGAATGGAGCGATCACGCAGGCGGCCATCTTTCCCATGGTGCTGGCGGCGGAGGAGCAGGCGGTGGGCGCCATCTTTCTGGGGTCGCGTCACGATACGATGCCGCTGGATGAAGGGTTGAAGCGCATTCTGGAGTCGTATGCGCAGCATTTCGGCGAGATGTATCGTGTCCATCGCGCCTATTTGCAATGCGTGCGTGATGCTGTAAAGGCGAAGCGGGTGGACGAAGAGCCTTTGCGGGAGATTCGCCTGCTTGGTTCGAGCGATGCGGTGGACCGGCTGGAGCGTGCGCTTGGGACCATAGCCGGGACCAATCTGACCGTCAGCTTGATCGGCGAAGCGGGGACGGGACGCCGTCAGATTGCGGAGCAGATCCACCACGCCAGCCCGCGCGACGGTCACCCCTTTCTGGTGGAGGACATGGAGCTGGGCGATGAAGCCGCGCAGATGGAACTCCTGTTCGGCGGGCCGCGCACGACTTCCAAGGGCAGCATTTTACGGAAAGCGCAGGGGGGAACCCTGGTGCTGCAGAATGCCGACAAAATGGCGCCCGGCGTACAGTTGGCGGTCATCCGGGCGATGGAAGCGGGCCGGGCCACGGCAACAGGCGGAAAGCGCAGTTACCAGGTGGACTTGCGGTTGGTGGTTATTCTTGAGATGAGTCTGCAGGAATTCGAGATCAGCGATGCGTTTCATCCTCGTTTCCGGCAGAAGATAGCGTTGTTCCCCCTGTATGCGCCGCCGTTGAGGGACCGGTTGGAGGATGTCCCGCAGTTGATTGAGGCGTTTGTGGCTCAGGCCAACCGTCAATTCGGGAAGAACATCCAGCGGATTTCGGAGGAGGCGATGGACCGGCTGTGCCGTTGGCAGTGGCCGGGCAACATTCGCGAATTGCGCAAAGAGGTGTTTGACGGCGTCCTGCGGGCGTCGAGTCAGCGCCAGGAGTTGCACGTGGTGGATCTTCATCCGCGTTTGGTGGAGTCCGAAGTGGCGTTGGTGGGGGACCGCGGCGAGGGGACGTTGCGCCAGCAGTTGGCTTCGTTGGAACGAAAGATCCTTATGGCCCGGCTGGAGGCGGTGAACCACAACCAGTCGCAGGCCGCGCGCGACCTGGGGTTGAGCCGGCAGACACTGATCAACAAGCTGAATAAGTATGGGATCAAGAGTGGCCGTGATGTGAAGAAGCAGCGGCGTCAGCTCACAAATCCAGAGCGGTAAGTCCTTCCCGGATCGCGTACTTGGTCAGTTCGGCCACGCTCCGGATCTCGAGTTTATCCATGATCTGTTTCCGGTGGGTCTCGATGGTTTTGATGCTGACTTTCAGCAGGTCGGCGATCTGCCGGGTGGATTTGCCTTCCGCCAGCAGTTGCAGCACTTCGCGTTCCCGGGGACTGAGCACGGTAAATGCCGACGCCCCGCCGCGTTTCACCATCTGGATGTATTCCTTCAGGATGATATCGTTGATCTTGCTGCTTAAATAGACCTGATCGTTCTGGACCTTCTGAATCACCTGCACCAGCTCTTCAAAGGCGCTGTCTTTGAGGAGATAGCCTGCCGCGCCCGCCTTGAGGGCTTCCACCACGAACCGCCGGTCGGAGTGCATCGACAGCATCACCACCTTGGTGTTGGGGAAGTCGGACGAGATCTTGCGTGTGGTCTCGATGCCGTTCAATTCCGGCATGGAGATGTCCATAATGACGACGTCGGGGTCTTTCTCTTCGACCAGCTTCAGCGCCTGGAGTCCGTCTTCGGCCTCCGCGATGACTTCCACGCCACTGTGGCGTTGCAGCAACGTCCGCAACCCGTCGCGAAACATCTTGTGATCGTCGGCAATCAGGACTTTGATAGCCATACTGCCATCTCCTTGTGTGTCACACGGTAAGACGAATCGTGACGTCCGTTCCTTCTCCGGGGGCGGAGTGAAGCTGCATGGTCCCGCCCATATGGGTGATGCGTTCCCGGATGCTGAACAGCCCGAACCCGCCCTCGTTGGAATATGAGGACTCCAGGCTGTCTACATCAAACCCAACGCCGTTGTCTTTGATGGTTAATTGGAGCAGGCTCTCGTCGCCGGGCAGGTACTCGATCAGGATGCGCCGGCTGTTGGAATGCTTGATGGCGTTGGTGACCAGTTCGCGGGCGGCGGTAAACAGCATCACCTTGATGCCGTCGGGAATGACCAGGACGGGGCCGGGGTGCTCCTCGACGCGAATGTGGACGCTGTGCTTGCGGCTGTATTGTTCCGCCAGCCATTCCAGGGCGGGAATCAACCCCAGGTCGTAGAGCACGGGCGAGCTGATCTCGAAGGTCAGGGTGCGGGTGTCCCGGATGGTCTGGTTCAGCATATCCAGGATTTCTTCCAGAGTGGTTTCCAGGCCGGTGAAGACCGCTTCTCCGCGTAGCGAGGAGAGTTTCATTTTAATGAAGGCGAGGGACTGGCCGATGTGATCATGCAAGCCCGTGGCGATATCACGGCGCTGGCGTTCCTCGGTCAGGATCAGTTCCGTCGCCAGGCGGCGAAGCTGGTTCTGGTACGCTTCCACTTTTGCCCGGGCGCGATGGTGTTCGGTGATTTCCTCTTCCAGGGCGAGGTTGGTTTCCCTCAGCTCCCGGGTCCGTTCCCTCACCTGGATTTCCAGCCCGTCGCGAGCCCTTTCCAGCGAGGCTTCATCGGCGACGCGCTGGAAATAGGCGTTGAGCATTTCGGCCATGGAATCAATCAGATGGCGTTCTTCCAGCAGGAACGGTCCCTCGTGGGCGGGCGGCTTCTCTTCCAGGTAGGCCACGGTAATCCGGCCGGTTTTACCGGAGCGGAGGGCGAACCGGGAGGAGATACTCCAGGGGGTTTCACGGTAGCCGGGGGTGGTGACGGCGAGGTCGTCGAATTCGATCGCCCCGGCAGTGATCGCAGGGTATTGCCAGGCGCCGGGGAGCAGGTCGGCCACCGCCTGCATAACCTCCAGCGGAGTGCTGTACCGGTCCTGAATGATCCGCGCGGTATTGTGCAGCGCGGTCAGCTCTTTGACCCGTTCCCCCAGCTCGTGCAGGGTCCGGTCCCGTAATGGTCCGGTCATGGTCGGGTTCCTGCGAATGTTACCGTCACCGCACCGTCGTCGGTGGAGAAGATGATTTTGCGCCCACGCGCGCCGCCGCATTGCGTGTCAACCATCCGGATGCGGTGTTCAGCCAGAAAGTCTTTCGCCACGGTTTCGTTTTGCAGGCCCACGACATTGCTCATGTTGGGGTGGTAGCCGCCGCCGTATACCCGGGCTATGGCGCGGTTCAGTGTGCCGCCTTTGCGGCGGAACTCACGCAGCAGGTGCTGCAACGCCGGGCGGCCGTACATCAGGTCGTATTGCTTATCGGGTGGTGCGAACGGGTGGACATAGTGGTTGATGCCGCCGACCCCGGCGCGGGCGTCATACAGCAACACCGCGATGCAGGAGCCCACGATGGTGGTGATCAGCGCGGGTTGGGCGACGACGAGCACTTCGCCCGACTTCAGGTAATGAATTTGCATGGTGCAATATAGTGATGCTCGCAAACAATGCCCCATGAGGTCATCCCCAGCGAAGGCGGGGATCTCCTCCGTTTCCAACGCGAACGAGACACTACTTTCAAGACTCACTATACAGACTGTTGCACAATAAGAACCGATCTCATTCCAGCGAAGGCTGGAATCCAGACAAGG
>CAZYOC010000199.1:0-8296 GCA_964648415.1 uncultured bacterium
AAATAACAGGTATGCACATGCAAGCAAAGCAGGCAACGAATGAAAACTTCTCAACCTCGCCTATGTGGCCCCCGCCACCGTGCCGGCGGGTTTACTAAAGGGATAGGCCCCTAAAACCTCAGCACATGCGCATCGAGCTCGTCCTCTTCGCTCAGCGGGCCGAACACCAGCGCTTGCGGGGTGTCCTTGATCTGCACGTAATAGGACGTCTGGTCGTCGAGGTGATTCTTGACGGCCCAGGCGGTGAAGGGCTCGTCGCCCACCGCCAGCGCAAGCCCTTTCATCTGGTACTCGAGTACGGTTTTCTGCGGCAACTCACCGGCCGGCCCCACGCCATGCGCGGTCACTTCGCCCCCGTGGACACCGCACAACGCGCCGGCCCATTCGCCGCCCGTCGATGGCCCCAGCTCGAACCAGACCCCGTAACCGGGGTTGGCGTGGATGTCCATCCGGTAATCGGCGGGGAGTTTCTTGACCGGCATGTTGGCTTTGGCGACCAGCTTCGCGCCCAGGGTCTCTTCCTCGATGGAGAGGATTTTCGCCCCGGCCAACGGAGTGGGCAGCCGGCCGAAGTCCTTGTCGGGCTGGGTGTTGATGATGAAGATGGGGAAGCCCACGCCTTGCTTGCCCTGCACCGCCAACGCCAGCAGAGAAAGGCCGTAGCGAACCGACTGCGGCTCCAGGTCTTCCGGGGCGACCAGGATCACCCACAGGCCGGTGTCCGGTTTGGTCAAGGGGTCCACCGCGCCCTGCCAGGCCAGGTTCTTCAGGTCGTCGGTCCAGAAGTGGCCGTTGCCGTCAAGCCCGTAATGGCGAGCGATGGAGAGCACGAGATCCACCTTTCGAGTGTCCCGTTGCAGGGCGGTGATCCACAGGTTCTTCATGGCGCGGTTCCCTCGTTGGGTGAGGTGTGGTGGTGTTGCTGAAATGTGCCGGTTGGCAAGGGCGTAGTCAAGAGCAGTGGTAGGATTCGAGCGGGTTGTGCGGAGGGTGAAGTAGCGTCCCGCCGGCAATGACTGTGGAAAAGCATCCGACAAGTGCATGTTCTTTGCAGAATAGGTATCAGCAGCAGCAATGGATGCCATTGTTGATTCTACGACAATCTGCTACATGGGATAATATCGTCACTAAAACCGGAACCGCCAAGAGATCACCTGTGTGGGTTCCGGGCTGACCGGTGCGACCACGAAGGCGTAATCCAGGCGCGTAATCCCCAGGCCGCGCAGTTTGATATCCAGACCGAGGCCCAGGCTGGGCCGGTCACGATCCCAGCCCGCACGAACCACGAAACCATGCGCCTGCACCATGCCGCTGTGCATCAGGCCGGCGTCGCCCCGCAACGACCCGAACAGTCTATACTCCAGCCCGCCCTTGGCACGCAGCAGCAGGTCCAGGTCGGTCTCCAGATCCAGGTATACTTCCAACCCGCTGATTGGCATGTAGGAGAAGCCGGCACGATACCGCCGGGGGAAGAGGTCGTCCTGAGTCGTCCCCTGGCTCCAGTAGCCGGTGGTGTTCCAGGTGTACTTGCCGCCCAGGTCGTACACGCCCGCGCCCAGCACCAGCGTTTCCAGCCGGTAGGGGACGTCGTTGTCCAGGAAGGGCCGCACCTGTACGCCGATGTCCACGCCGATGTTGGTGGAGGTCAGCGCTTTGGATTCCTCCTCCAGCATGTCCGGGATCAGGGCGTAGAGGATGCCGACATTCGTCCCGATGGAGACCTTGGGATGCAGCTTCAGCCCGAAGGCGAGGGCGAAGCGGTTTTCGTGGAAGCTGAGGGTTCCATACCGGCGGCCGTCGAACCCGCGCCCCTCGATGTCCGTCACGCCCGCATGGGTCCAGTTGACCACCACCGCCGCAGGCTTGACACGCTGCGATGTATAGCGTTCACGCAACAGTTCCTGAATCTCGTCGGTGGTCTCCAGGCCGCGCTGCTGCGCTTCGGCTGCGGTTTCAAGGATCACCGCTTCCAGCACCGGCGCTTCGTAGTCCGTGCCCTTGATGGTCAGGAGGAAGGGCGGCGGGAGGGTTTCGTCTTGAGCGAGTTGAAGGATGATGTCGGTCAGCGGGTCGAGGTAGTCGTCGACTTTGAGCTGCCGTGGGCGTCGCACCAGTCCGGTTCCGGGTTCCACCAGGCGTGGATGGGGATGGTCCTCATCCGCGGGCAGCACCTCCAGCGGCTCAATCGGCGCGCTCCAGAAGCTCAGCGACGGCACTTGATAGAGAGCGCCGACGTGGTAGAGCTGACGATCCAGTGAGAGGACGTGGTAGCCGGCGTGGACCTCGTTGGAGGGGGAGTAGGGGAGTCCGGCGGCGTTGTAATGCGCTTGCTCGGCGCCAACGGCTCTCGCGACTGCGGCGTCTCCTCCGGCCAACGTGGTGGCTCCGGCGCCCATGCGGAGGAAGGCTCCTGCGCGGCCGGCGTAGCCCTCGGCGTGGACGGGCGTAGCAGTCAGCAGGCCGGTCGCGATGGCGGCGAGCAGCAGGGTGGAGGTTATCGCCGACCTGCATAGCTTCTTAACAGGAAACAGTCGGGCTGGACGAGCTTTTGGTTTTGTTCCTATCCCGAATAGTTTCCGGAGGGTGTTTGGCAGCGTCTTCATCGTTTCCTCACTAGTCCAGCACCATGATTTTGCCCCAATGCTCATCGTCGCCCAGTGTAAGGCGATAGAAGTAGACTCCGTTGGCGATGTCGCCCCCTCCCGGTCCACGGCCATTCCAGGCTTCGCTCCGGTCGCCGGCGGGCCGCCACTCTTCTTTCACCGGCCGGACCAGCAGCTCCATGGCGAAATCGTAGATCTCGAGCGTTACCCTTGCGTCCCGGCTGAGATAGTACTGGACGCGCACCACCTCGAACCGGTCGGGCGAGAACGGGTTCGGATAGGCGTAACTGATCGGCTCGCCGCCCTGTCCGGGTGTGGGGTAGCTCCGCAGAATCCTCCAGATGGCGCCGTTATCGCCACTGTAGGCTAACCCACCGGGTCCGCCGACAAAGAGCTCCCACTGCATTGAGCTTCCAGGGGCGGCGACAATACTGTACACTTCCGGCTCGTAGATCACTTCCAGCGATTCGATGTCATTGATCCGTGGGAACAAGTACCAGTTCTGGCCGCCGTCGACGGTCTTGAACAGGCCGTCGTCGCTCGCAGCGAACGCAGCGGTATCGGCGAAGCCGAAATTGTGGGTACGGACCGGTTCCTGTGTGGAGCCCATCACTCGCGCCCAGGTCGCGCCCAGGTCGGTGGTGCGGCTGATCCCGTAATATTGGCTGCTGCCCTCGGCCACCCAGGTGCCTGCCCAGAGAATGGTCTGTCCCGTGGAGGTCTTCTGCACCCCGAGCGAGGGGACGAAATTGCCGGTCAGGCTGCCGTCGAAAGTGGACGAGTGTTTGAAGTTGACCCAGGTCGCTCCGCTGTCCGTGGACAGATTGACGCCGCCTGCGGTGCCCACCCAGAGCAGCGAGTCCATCACCGCGATGGAAAAGCCGCGGTGGTTCAGGTTGGTCAGGACATCAAAGGGTTGGTCATCAGGGGGGCGGTTGACCCACTGGATGCTGTCGCCGCCCGCTGCCAGACGCTCAGGCGTCATGTCGAAATACCGGATGCCGCCGGCCCAGCTTGCGATCCAGACACGGTCGCCCTGGATGCCGATATCGTAGGTGACATTCTGCACGCTGACCGTAGTCGGCGCGATATCCGGGGCGTCCGCCGGGTCCACCGGTTGCGGGGTCCAGGTCCAGGTTTCGCCCTGGTCCAGCGAGTAGCCGATACCTCCGCCCGCAGCGTAGTCTGTGCCGCTGATGGTGGTGTCGATGGCTGTGGCGGCCCAGACGATGGTGTCGCCCCAACTGGTTACACTGACCGCCAGTCCGCTCACGCCGCCGTTGCCGAACCCGTTGGCCCGGGAACTGTTCAGAATGGGCCAATCAGGAGGCCCAGTCAGCGTAACACGGGCCAGCCCGTTTCCGGTCGCCACCCATAAGTAGGGCTCCATCAGCGCCATGTCGATGATGCTGTTGGAGGGCAAGCGTGAGTCGCCGTTGGACTGGATGGTCCTCGGCATGGGAACCAGGTCGGTGGTATGGGCGAACGGGGCGGAGTAGGTGTCGGTTCCGCCGCCGCCGGCCCATGCCAGGCTTGCGCTCAGCAGCAGGATGAGCATACCGCCACGGGTCAGGGATCTCATTCGTCGCCCTCCTCCTGAATAAGCACGATGGTGCGTTCGATTGGTTCGCTCTCCTGGCCGGTGCGGTCCCGGGCGATCGTCCGGAAGCCATAGGGTCCGAAGGTCTGGTTGTCCGATGAGGTCGAGAATCCGGCAGTCCAGATGTGGTCGCCGGCGGTGCTGTCCGGGTTGTCATCGCCCGGACCCAGGTCATTGAAGGACCAGTCGGGGTTATCCAGCCAGGTATCATCACCCGGTAGACGGACCTGGTAGAACACGGATTCGATATCCAGGTCCGTTTGAGGATCGAACACTTCGACCGTCATGATGTACAGGTTCGATCCTTCCAGCGGTGCGATCACGGTATCCGGTGCGACGAAGTTCTCCGTCTCCGGCGGGAGGTTCTCCATCCACACCGTCAGCGCGGTGTCGGTAACAGTGTCGAACCGGTCCACGGCGGCAATCACGAAGTCGTAGTCATCCGTCGGGTAGGTGGCGGTGAAAGAAGCGTCCGCTTCGAATTGCCAATCACCGGCGGCTATTTTGGTGAACTGAAGTGTTCGGACGAGGTTGTTGTCGCGATACATTTCCAGTGTGACCCGATCCACACGGTCGCCGGCGTCCCAGTCGGGATCAATCACTTCCACCCCCCAGGTTTGTTCCTCGAACCCGCTGGGCAGGCTGTCCGGGATGAAGACGTTGTGGATAAACGGTGCGCCGTTGGAGGTGACGGTGATGGTGTCCATCAGGGAGAATTCGGCGGAGGAGCGGAGATATTCCGGATCTAATGTGCTTGCGTTTATTTGGTAAGGACTGAAGCGTTGTTCGACCTGTACCCCGACCAGATACTCGCCCGGTTGATCCGCAAAGAGCGCATTGACACGTGCCGTGAAGATCAAGTCGCGCGGTACGACATCCCCGGAGATCGTATCAAGGTACTCAGGCCAATCAGATACGTTGGTGTTAAAGTCGTCAAATGTATCGATATAAAGCACCGTATCCAGATCGGGTAATGGGATGATCCAGAAATCGACATCAAACCAGTCATAATCTTGCTGCTGATAGTTTTCGAGCAGGTTCGGGTCTACTTCGATGGTGGCCGAGACTGTTCGGTACATTTCCGACTGGTAGACCCACATGTCCGGGAAGGATTTTTCCAGTGGAATGGTGTGATTTGGATCCATCACGCCGTCCACATCCTCCGAAGGCGTTTCATCACAACCGGTGAGGGCGAACAGCCCCAGCCCGGTCGCGACAGTGAGGACGGTGATGAAGCGAAAGACCGTCCCGGCGTCCGCCGGTTCTCGCGAACTCTTCATGAATGACGGCATACTTGCCCCTGCCGTTGGCTCCGAGTATCTGGATACACGGAGGTTATTAGTGAAACGATCCACTAGAAGCCCGGCCGGAAAGCCATTTTTCGTATCAAGCCGACCAAATCCAGGTTCTCATACAACGGACGCGCGAGCGCTATCACGTTGTTTATGAAACATTTCCGTCGCGCGCGATTCAGCAATGAGAACCGACTACTCCTGTAGAAATGTCTGAATCATACTTTCCAGCCAGGCTTCTAGAATTCCTGTGAAGTAAAGGAACGTCACACGTCGGCGCAAGGTCGGTGAGGTAAGATCTCCAGTGGTTGTCGGCTGCAATCCGTTGGCGCGATTGTCTATCGTACGTCTTCAAATATAGCAGGGTTCCCGGCGGAGCGTCAAGCGGACAACGTAAACCGGCCGGCGTACCACCCGTTTTCGTGCAGCGCCCGGGTCTCCGTCCACCCCAATGCGGTCGCCTTTTCGCGCACCCGCTGCTCCTCGTCGCCGCTCTGGATGCCGGTCAGGATGCAAGTCGCGCCGGGCTCGGCGAAACGGGTCCAGTGGGGCAAACCTTCCAGCACCGGCAGGCAGAGGATATTGGCCAGGATCAGGCCGAAGCGCCCGTCAACCGTGGGCTGTACCGCATCGCCCAGGGTTACGCTGAAGCGGGTCGCATAGCCGTGCCTGATCAGGTTCTCCGTTGTCTCGTCCACCGCCTCCTGCTCGTTGTCGATGCAGACAGCGCAGCCGGCGTCCAGCATCAACGCTCCCAGCGCCAGGACACCGTTGCCGCAGCCCAGGTCGATGACACGCTCCGCCGGCTCTTCCAGCTCCTCGAGCAACGCCAGCGCCATGCGGGTGGTGGGGTGCTCGCCGGTGCCGAACGCCATGCGCGGCTCCAGTTCCAGAACACGGTCGCCGGGGTGCGGGGCGTAGTCGATCACCGGCGGGACGATGACGAAGCGTGCGCCCGCGCGGATCGGCCCCAACCGGTTCCGCCAGCGCGCGATCCAGTCCTCCCAGGGCGCGTCCTCGATGCGGATCTCGCCCTCCGGCAGCAGGCCCTCCTCCACCAACGGCCTCAGCACCTCCTCGAGGCGCCTGGGAACGGCTTCGCTCCAGTCCTCCGGCGCGAAGTAGACATGCAGCCTGTCGTCTTCGGGACGCAACCCCTTTGCGCCCAGGTCGGTCAGCGCTTCGCTCAACAGCTCAAACGCCAGTTCTCCGCCGGGAAGCAGCACGTCAATCCAGATAGGGTATGCGGGCTCGGTAATCATGGGGTTGTCCGTGGGGAAAGTAACGGCTCAGCCACCCTTTTGTTGCCGTTCCTCGGCCTCATCAATAATGTCGCCCTCGCCCACCACCTGCTTGGAGTGGTCAAACAGTGTACCGATGTGGTAGAAGGTGCGCCGTTGACTTTGGGCCTCCGCGGAGACCTGGCCGGGGTCTTCGTTGGCGCGGCGGTCCACGCTGTTCAGGATGAACGAGCCGGTGTGGTAGCTCACGTTGACCAGGGTAAAGCGGCCGTCGTTGGCGAAACAGAAGCTCACCATGCCCTGCGATTCCCAGGTGACGTAAAGATGGAGGATGTTGGACAGGGTGATGCCGGAGGTGATGGTGTTATCTTTCAGCTTACCGGTCTCCACCTTCAGGTCGGTGGCGCCGGGAATCATCTTGGAGCGAGTCAAGTGTACTCGTGTCAGCAGGTTCTCTGAATAGTTGCGCATCTCGATCAGGTAGCCGTTGTTGATCTTCTTGCTGACGCCGCGCAGTTGCAGCGACGCCTGCCGCACCATATCACGGATCGACAGGCCCGGAACCTGGTCCTCGGTGTTGATCGTCCCCGCGTCACGCGGTTTCGCCTGCTGCTCTTGCTGCTGTTCGTCGGCCATGAACGACACCCGTAAAGTCTATCGGCGCATCCTGCGGGAGGTGAACCCCGCGAGCCGCCGATTGGTTCCGTGTTGAAGCCTCCCTATATTGCCCTAATATACAACATCAAGAGAGCATAAGGTATTGAGGATACATGTTTGATCCGACAACGTTACTCCTGTTGGTCCCGTCGATTCTGCTGGGGCTGACTCTGCACGAGCTGGCTCACGGCCTGGTGGCGGACCGGCTGGGCGATCCTACGCCGCGCAACCAGGGACGGCTCACCCTCAACCCGATCAAGCACCTCGACCTGATCGGCACGATCATGCTGTTCGTGGTCCATTTCGGCTGGGCGAAGCCGGTGCAGGTCAACCCGCGCAATTTCCAGAACGTGAAACGGGACATGCTGCTGGTAGCCCTCGCCGGGCCGTTGACCAACCTGGTGCTGGCGGCGCTGCTGGGCCTGATCCTGCGTGGAATCGAGCCTGATCCCCAGGGGACCATGCTGATTGTCGAACAGATGCTTTACGTCGGCGTCCTGATCAATGTCAGCCTGGGGATCTTCAACCTGTTGCCCATCCCGCCGCTGGACGGCAGCCGAATCCTGCACGCGGTCTGGCCCAACCGGTACGAGCACCAGTACCGGCTGTTCGAGAAGTACGGCGGCATCGTGCTGCTGGCAATCATCCTGTTCGGAATGTTCAGCGGGGTGTCCATCATCTGGGCGGTACTGGGCCCGGCCACGGATTTCTTCATGACCCTGTTCGCGGGACAGTAGAGGTATGGACTTCATCATTCTGTCATTCATTATTTGCCCCGGGCTGCTTGTTGTGAGCAGGGTGGAGTTCGATAAGATGTCCACCGTGAAGGAAGCCCCAGCGCTATCCACCCCGCGAAGCAGACTGTCGCAGAATGCGAGAGGAATCTCATTCCAGCGAAGGCTG
>CAZYOC010000200.1:0-8267 GCA_964648415.1 uncultured bacterium
ATGTCGGCATCGACTGGCAATTCACGGTAGATAAGGCACGTGTCAAATTACGTAAACTTTACCCATCATACCTGATGCAATAGTCCACTAGCCCAGATATTTCACGAAAGAACTACGGCAGTAGTTCAATCGAGTTTGGCTATTTCATCGTGTAGAACCACGGCAGTGGTTCACTGTCATAGCCCAGTTTAGCTATTTCATCGTGTAGAACCACGACAGTGGTTCACTGTCATAGCCCAAGGTTCGCGTCGTCTGTTTTGCGCGCACCTTGGGAAACAGGTTCACAAGATCCTTCAACCCCGGCAGTGGGTTGCATATACAAATGCTTGAAAACAATGTTTCGTTCGAGCTGGAACCGGAGGAGACCGAGTGAGAGCGACAACAGCAATCCGGTGGGCTGCGCTGGTGAGTGTGGCCCTGCTACTTGTGGGAGCGGGCTGCATGACGGACAAAAAGGCGGATGTCATCCTGATCGGTGGGACCGTGGTCACCATGAATCCCGACCAGCCCGAGGCGGAAGCGGTCGCGTGGCGCGGCAACCGGATTGTCTACGTGGGCGCAGCGGCCGGGGCGCAAGCATACAAAGGCCCGCAAACCCGCCTCATCGACGCCGCCGGCATGATCGTCTACCCCGGTTTCGTCGACGCCCATGCTCACCTCTACAGCCTGGGCAAGCTGCTCAACGAACTCAACCTGACCGGTACAGAGTCCCTCGATCAGATCCAGGGGATGGTGCGGGAGTATGCCGCCGAACAACCCTCGGACGCCTGGATCACCGGGCGCGGCTGGGACCAGAACGACTGGCCGGTGCAGGAGTTTCCCTCGCTGGCCGACCTGCCCGACGTGCCCAACCCGGTGTACCTGCGGCGCATCGACGGCCACGCCGGCTGGGTGAACCGGCGCGCGCTGGAGCTGGCCGGTATCACCGCCGCCACGCCCGACCCGGATGGCGGCAAGATCCTGCGGGACGCCAACGGCCGGCCCACCGGCATCCTCATCGACAACGCCATGAACCTGGTTTCGGCGCAGATGCCCGAGCCGACGGTGGAGGAGGTCAAGCAGTGGATACGCGACGCCGTCGCAGCCTGCCACGAAACCGGGCTCACCGGCATGCACGACGCCTGGACCGACGAAGTATCGCTGCAAGCCCTGCGTGAACTGGAGGCCGAGGGCGAGCTGAACTTCCGGGTCTGCTGCATGCTGGCGTCCGAGGAGAAGGATCTGGAGTTTTTGAACCGTCAGCTCGCCAACGGTCCGCAACGAGACCCGGAATCGCTGGTGCGGGTGGGGATGCTGAAGCTCTTCGCTGACGGTGCGCTGGGGTCACGCGGCGCGGCCTTGATCGAGGAGTACAGCGACGATCCGGGCAATACGGGCCTTGTCATCACCGACGCCGATTCCATCGCGACCCTCACGAAACGCGCGCTCGCCGCCGGCTTCCAGGTGTGCACCCATGCCATCGGCGACCGGGGCGCTCGTGAGGTGCTCGACGGTTACGAGAAAGCGTTGCAGGCCGTGCCCACCGAGGACCACCGTCTCCGCATCGAGCACGCGCAGATCATCCACCCCGACGACCTCCCGCGCTTCGCCGAGCTGGGCGTAGTCCCGGCCATGCAGCCCACCCACGCCACTTCCGACATGCCCTGGGCGGAGGACCGGGTGGGAGCGGAGCGCATCCTGGGCGCGTATGCCTGGCGGAGCCTGCTCGACGCCGGCTGCCGGATCCCCCTGGGCAGCGATGCGCCGGTGGAGGACCACGACCCGTTGAAAGGGCTCTATGCCGCCGTGACCCGCCAGGACGCCGGCGGCAACCCCGAAGGCGGCTGGTATCCCGACCAGCGGCTGACGATGGAGGAAGCGTTGCGCGGCTTTACGCTGGACGCCGCCTGGGGAGCCTTCCAAGAGGAGCACCTGGGCAGCATCGAGGTGGGCAAACTGGCCGACCTGACGGTGCTGGACCGGGATTTGAGGGCGGTACAGGTGGAGGATGTGCTGGACGCGAGTGTTCGCGCCACAGTAATAAACGGCAAGGTCGTATTTGAAGGAGACTGAGATCACGGATGCTTGAGAACGTCACCGAAAAACTGATTGCGTCTCCCCTTGGTCAGGAGCTGGGCGAGGCGGCCTGCCGGGACATCATCGCCTGCGGGAAGGAACGGAGCTGGGGGCGCGGCGCGTTGCTGTTCCAGGAGCACGACCCGGCCAAGGGCTTCTACCTGTTGATCCGGGGACGGGTCAAGCTGGTGCGCTACACCGACGAGGGCCGGGAGATCCTGCTGCACCCGGTGGAGCCGTACCGGTTCTTCGCCGAAGCCGCGCCGTTCCTGGGTGCTTTCCCCGCGACGGCTGTGGCGATTGAGGATACCGTGGCGCTGTTCCTCCCGCAGGAGACGGTGCAGGAGCTGATGAGGCGCCACACCAGCTTCATGAACACCGTGTTCGACACCATGGCGGTGTGGCTGAAACGCATGGTGGACAAGGTGGATCAGCTCACCCTCAACGACGCTACCGCTCGTGTGGCGCGCTATCTCCAGAACCTGGGCGCGGAAAACGGCGATGAAACGGCAAGCGCTCGCCCCATCATCGAACTCCCCATCAAGAAAGGCGACCTGGCCACGATGCTGAACATGAACCAGGCCACGCTGTCGCGTTCCTTCCGTAAACTGCAGGACGAGGAAGCGATCCGGGTCGAGGGCAAACGGATCGTTGTGCTGAGCCCGGAGAAACTGGCCCGCTTCGCTTTGCCGCCGCTGGAGTGATAACTGCTTCTTTACATGTAGCGTAACAGACTTCCTGACGTAGAACGGGTGTCTCGCCCGTTCATCCAACAACAGGCATGGCCCGGTTTGCTGAGGAGAAGTGTCGGCATACGTGTAGATGGTTCGATGTATGAGGGGCGTAAGGCACGCGATCAGGGGGCAAAGCAAGCCGGGAAACGAATCGCGCTGAAACCCGACCCGCTCTTCAGCTTCAGCACGAAATCCAACCGTCTCATGCATTGTGTACTACACAACAGGCAGCCAGATCCTCGAGGGGCGCATCGGGCCATGCACTCAACAGGCATGGCCCGGTTTGCTGAGGAGAAGAGTCGGCATACGTGTAGATGGTTCGATGTATGAGGGGCGTAAGGCACGCGATCAGGGGGCAAAGCAAGCCGGGAAACGAATCGCGCTGAAACCCGACCCGCTCTTCAGCTTCAGCACGAAATCCAACCGTCTCATGCATTGTGTACTACACAACAGGCAGCCAGATCCTCGAGGGGCGCATCGGGCCATGCACTCAACAGGCATGGCCCGGTTTGCTGAGGAGAAGAGTCGGCATACGTGTAGATGGTTCGATGTATGAGGGGCGTAAGGCACGCGATCAGGGGGCAAAGCAAGCCGGGAAACGAATCGCGCTGAAACCCGACCCGCTCTTCAGCTTCAGCACGAAATCCAACCGTCTCATGCATTGTGTACTACACAACAGGCAGCCAGATCCTCGAGGGGCGCATCGGGCCATGCACTCAGCAGGCATGGCCCGGTTTGCTGTCGAGGGGCGCATCGGGCCACGTGGGGCTTGTCCTTCGCGTCTTCGCGTCTTTGCGTCTTCGCGTCTTTGCGTGAGACCGAATGCAAGCGTCTCGCGAGGAATGCCCTACCGGCAACATTTTTCTAACAATTTTCGATTTCGCTGGCATGGTCACACCTCAACACCTATATTTTTGCTTTCCGCGCATCGTGACCCCGGTCACTCCCGGGGCAGCATTCGGCTTCGAACAACCAAACATAGAGTCACAGGCATTAAGACGTTTACCAACGTGGGGAGGATGTCTACGTGAAGAAGGTGATGAAGGTTGTATGTGTGGCCGCTCTGGCGCTGGCGTTTGCGAGCAGCGCACTGGCGGGCGGGTTCAACCTGGCGGGAGTCGGCGCGAAGGCGCTGTCCATGTCCGGGTCGTTCCGCGCCATCGCCGACGACTGGAGCGCGATGTATTGGAACCCCGCCGGTTTGGGAGGCCAGAAGAGCGGGGCCTGGCTGGAGTTCAAGCTGCTGTATCCCATGGCCTGGGTGACCCCGTCCAATGTACGGGACAACGGGACCTATCCCGGGTACGATCTCTACCGGCCGGGCGTGGAGCAATCCTCGCTGGCGGCGGCGTTCCCGGATGGAGCAGCGGCGTTCCAGTGGCAGTTCAACGAGAAGCTCACCGCCGGGATTTGCGTGTTCGCCCCCTCGGCGCTGGGCGCGGAGTGGCAGAACCTTTACCTGGGACCGCCCCAGGGGTATCGCAACACGGTCCCTTATCCTGAACGGGACTGGTATTCCAGCATGATGGTGATCGACATTCACCCGACAATCGGGTACAAGATCAACGACATGGTGAGCGTGGGGCTGGGGTTGGCGTACAAGTACGCCTCCATCGAGATGCAGACCCCGAAGATGTCGGCGGCGTACGATCCCGCCAGCGGCAGCCGGCTGCCTTATCCCAACCAGAACTTCTTTATCGACACCTTCCTCGAGGGCAGCGGCAGCGGCTTCGGGTTCAACCTGGGCGTGCTGGTTCATCCGACCGAAAAGCTGCACCTGGGCGCATCCTTCACCGGCCCGACGACAATCAAGTTGGATGGCTCTGTGGAACAGAAAGTGTTCCTGCCCGCAATGGCCGGTGGCGGCGCGTTGGACGCCAAGCCCGACGCGAAAGCGGACTTCCCGTTGCCGATGGACGCCGGCTTTGGCGTGGCGTATGACTTCAGTGACCGGTTCACTGTCGCCGCAGACCTCTGCTGGACCAAGTGGGACGAGCTGGATGAGGTCACCATCGAGATGGATGGGACGGATCCTACGGGTGTGGACGCCGAGGACAGCGAGCTGATCCTGCACTGGGAAAACACGATCCGCTACAACATCGGCGTCAACTGGGTCGCTGTTCCGGACTGCGGACTGGAACTCAGGTTGGGGTATTACTTTGACCCGACACCGATTCCCGACGAGACCATGCGGCCGACCATCACGGACGTGGCCGACAAGAGCAACATCTCCATCGGGTTCGCCTATCCCTTCGGCGAGAAACTGTTGCTGGAAGGGTACTGGGAGCACGTGGTCAGCGGCGAGAAGACAGTCCTTCCGAACGAAGGCGAGATGTTCATCGACAATGTCCCGGGCGATTGGCACATGCAGGTTGACACGTTCGGCATGCAGCTCGGCTATTTCTTTTAAGGGGAGGAACCAACGATGCGAAAAGCCATGATTGTAAGTACACTGCTGGCGGCGTCGCTGCTCCTGATTATCGGGTGTGGTTCCGAAACCGACCAGCCACTGCGGCCCAGCTACGCGTCGGGCACGGTGGAGCAGATCGCCGATGCGTTTGCCACGGCCATGAACGAAAATGTGGACGCGTATGTGAACGTCTACGTGCCCTACGGCTACGACGCCAACCGTGCCGATCCCTACCCGGTGCTGTATCTGCTGCACGGGTTCGGCGGGGATGAAAACTACTTCGTGAACTACTTCAACGTCGCCTCGATCGCCGACAAGCTGATCCAGGAAGGCGTGATCGATCCCATCGTGATCGTGATGCCCAACGGCAAGAATGCGATGGGCGGCAGCTTCTACACCAATTCCAGTCATCCAGCCGTCAACACCTCGGAAGATCATATCACGCAGCAGGTGATGGCGATGGTGGAAGGCGCATACAACGTGAAGGCCACCGCGGCCGGTCGTGCGATTGGTGGACACAGCATGGGTGGTTACGGAGCGCTGTCGATTGCCATGAACAACGCCGGCATGTTCGGCGCCGTGGCGGAGATGGCCGGACCGATCTCCTTCTGGGGTACGCGCACTGCGCCGCCGCATGATGTGATGGATTACAAAGGTATAGAGGAACTGCTGCCGGCCATTTTGCTGGAGACCGGATACGATCCTTCCACGCCGGACAGCGCGGCCTGGAAGGCGGCGATGTATCCCTCGCCGGACCGGACTGTCACCTCGATGATGTTCGCCATGGCCGCGGCGTTCAGCCCGACCCAGTTTGATCCGGGTACGGGAATGCCGATTTACGTGAGCACCACGATCGATTCAATCATCGTTGATGTTGACACAACCACCACGCCGCCAACCATAACCAAGCAGGCGATGTGGGTGGATCTGCCGTTGGCGTTTGACGGCAGCCTGGCGATGGATGTGTGGACTCGCTGGTTGGGCTATGACTGCCTGAGCCGTTTACAGACGCAGGGCGTCAATATTGCTCCCACATCCGTCCAGTTGTTCATGGACAGCGGCACGGCGGATGACCTGGGCCTCTACGGTGCCCAGCAGGTGTTCGCCGGCGGTTACCAGCAGGCGTTCGGCGTCGCGCCGTCCAACGATACCTACTTCAACGGCATCAGCGGCGTCTTCGGTGACATCCCCGCCGGGCATACCGAACTGACCTACCAGAGGCTGGAGCTGTTGCTGCTGTGGGTGGATCAGCAGATCAACTAGCATTTGGCCTGGACATGCCTGTCCGGGGGTTGCGGGATGGCGTTTGTTTCAAGCTGACGCAAACGATGCTGAGGATGGGACACGATTTCAGGATTGAAGGTGTAGCGCCGGGTCTTCGGACCCGGCGTTTTTATTAATTCTTGAATGAAATATCTCAATAGAGCCGGCGCCGGAGCAGATCCCCGTCCCCGATATGTGATGCTCGAAAGGTATGTCCCGTGACGTCATCCCCTGCGTGGGCCGGTCCAACAGCTATTGTCCGGTCTGTCCGGCGAGCCCGACCGGCAGCCAGCGCCAGGACACGCCCGCCAGCACGGATCCATTGTCCTTCAGAATGCCCACGATTCCGGGTGAGATGCCGGGCAGCTTCACTACGCCGGGGTAAATGTTGAGCCGGGCGGCGTAGCCCTGTGGGCCGCCCAGGATCAGCGAGGCCAGCAGAGAATGGTTGCGGTCATAGAAAACCCCGCCGGTCCAGTGCAGTTTGGCGGTAGCGATATACATTCCTCGGCTGTTGTTTACGGACACGATTTCGTGCGAAACCGTGCGTGCATCCTGTACCTCGATCTAATTCTCGTGCCAGTGCCGGTTGATTCTGGCGATTTCCACCGGCGTCAATCCCGCCTCCGGTTTGCCTGCGCCGGTGCATTGCAGGAACAGGGTGGAAGCCTTGTTGACAATGTCCATGCGGTCGAAGGCCTCGGTCAATGATGATCCTGTAGCGATGCTGCCGTGCCCCCGCCAGAGCGCCACCTTCTGGTGCTCGAGCGTGGTGATGGTTGCTTTCGCCAGCCGTTCGCTGCCCGGGATGATCTCGCTGACCAGGCCGACTCCTTCCGGGATGAGCAGCGTCATCTCGGCGTGCATCGCCTGTAATCGTTCGTTGACCGCAGTTTCGCCCTGTTCGGCCAACAGGTGTGTCATCGAGATGGTCTCGGTTGGATGGCAATGGAGCACCGCCCGCCGGGTGTCGTCCCGGCTGCGAAACAGGTGATGGATGAGCAGATGGGTCGGCAGCTCGGAGGTGGGTGAGGGGAGCGGGGTATCGTCCTGCTCCACCAACGGCGTAAAGGCGAAGCGTCCTCCGGCGGGATTCATCGCCAGCAACCCGCAGTGGAGCTCGGGCGTTTTCGCGATCCTGCGCAGCCGTGACCCGGCGGTGCTCACCAGCAGCGTCCGACCGGCCAACTCCCGTAGCGACAGGTGCGCCGGCAGGTCGATTTTCGCTTCGGTCGTTCCCACCTGCAGGTCCTTGCGTGGCAGTTCCCGTTCGGCAACCGTTTCGCCCTCGATCCGGCCGGGCATGAGTTTCTGTGTGGAAACCTCCGCCGAAGCCAGCAGGTCGGTGACATCCACCGAAAAGTTCCCGGCGTTGCGTTCACCCCAGCCGCGTTGCCAGATGTAACCCGCGATCTCGGCGATTTCGTCCAGCAACGGCTGCAAGACTGGGTATCGGTTGATCGTTTTGCCCATGCTTTCCTCCAAGACTGTTGCAGAATAGACCCCACTCTCATTGGACATTTTGATGCAGTCTGCTCCTGAGACATCCGCCCAGGTTGTAAACCCGGCACACTGTGCCATTGGTCACACGGTACAATATTGTATTGAAGCGATCTTGTGCAAGGGGGGAGGAGGCCATCTCTGTTTTGCCCCGGGCAGCTTCTTGCAAAATCATTGGGTACATCTTCGCCATTGTCATGAACGGTTCGCTGGATGATGTCACCATCTTTCGGTCGCTGTCAGAGTTTAGAGTAATTCTTGAATGAAATGTCCCATGATGTCATTCCTGCGAAAGCAGGAATCCA
>CAZYOC010000201.1:0-8265 GCA_964648415.1 uncultured bacterium
CGTTCCGGTTCCCGCCTTCGCGGGAATGAGAGTGGGTTCGATTCTTCGACAGTCTGCTTCGCTGGAATGAGAGCCATCGGCCATTTCGATACAGTATGCCACGCTTGGGTGTCATCTTGGATGTCATCAGGGATACGGGTTGTGAGGAATCGTACACGTCTCAACACGGCTTGCTCCTTGCAAGCGCACGCACCTACCTTACTTTGTTTACCAATAACCGGCGAATTGCCGGCAACACTGTGAACGCAGCGCACGTAACCATGCCAGACACTCCACAAAGCGGCAACCTGTTCGACCTGACGCCATCCCGTGGTGAAAGCGGGACCGATGGCGCTCGTCCTCTAGCCGAGCGGATGCGGCCCGCCGACCTCGCCGGTTTTTTCGGACAGCGTCACCTGGTCGGCGAGCAGGGTGCGCTGCGCCCATTGCTTGACGCCGGCCGGCTGCACTCCATGATCCTCTGGGGAGATCCGGGCGTGGGCAAGACCACGCTTGCACGGCTGCTGGCGGGGCATATGGACGCGGACTTCCTCCAGCTCTCCGCAGTTACCAGCGGCGTGAAGGACGTCCGGCAGGTGATCGACCGCGCCCAGACCGCACGCCGGCAGAACCAGCGCACGGTATTGTTCATCGACGAGATCCACCGTTTCAACAAAGCTCAGCAGGACGCTCTCCTGCACGCGGTGGAAGAGGGAGTAGTTACCCTGATCGGGGCGACCACGGAGAACCCGTCGTTCGAGGTCATCGCGCCTCTACTGTCACGGTGCAGGGTGTATCGCTTCAATCCGTTGTCGCAGCAGGAACTTAGCGAGCTTCTGGAGCATGTCCACGCCACGGATGAGGAAATCAGCACGTCCGGGATAGAGCTGGAGCCGGAGGCGCGGGAGGCGTTGATTGCGCTGGCGTCGGGAGATGCGCGTGAACTGCTCAACCTTCTGGAACGGGCGCTGGAGCGGGCGCAGCATCTGACCCGCGCTACCGTGGACCTGAATCTGCTGGAAACCGTGGCCGCGCAGGCGCTGTCACGCTACGATAAGTCCGGCGACAAGCATTACGACACCATCAGCGCGTTCATCAAGAGTGTGCGTAACAGCGATCCCGATGCTGCGGTGTACTACCTGGCGCGCATGATCGAGGCGGGTGAGGACCCCATTTTCATCGCACGCCGCCTGATCATTCTGGCCAGCGAGGACATCGGCAACGCCAATCCCAACGCGCTCTTGCTGGCGCAATCAGGGTTCGACGCCGTCCATAAGATCGGCATGCCGGAAGGGCGCATCGTCCTCTCGCAGGTAACCACCTACTTGGCGGCCAGTGAAAAATCCAACGCCGCCTACCAGGCGATCAACGAGGCGCAGGAAGAGGCCCGCAAGGGCAACCTGCCGCCCATTCCCATGCAGATCCGCAACGCTCCCACGAAGCTGATGAAGGCGGAAGGATACGGCGAGGGGTATGAGTACGCCCACAGCGAGGAGCATGGCGTCGCCGCTATGCCCTGTCTGCCTCGAGAGCTCGAGGGACGCAAGTTTTACCGACCTAAGAACTTCGGAGCAGAAGCAAAGATCAAGAAGCGGCTGGAGGAGCTGGAACGCATCCGGGAGAAGATCCGCGCCGAACGGGAGCAGAAGTCCAGTGGGGAGGGTGGCCGATGAGAGGGCGGCTCTTCAGCCACGCGACCCTGCTGCTTGTCCTCATGTCCATCGCCGCTGTGTTAATGGGTTGCATGAGCCGACGGGAGCAACCCGCCTCAGTGAATCAGGATACGGCGTCACAGCAAGCGGATAGCGTCCGGCAGGCGGAGATCCTCCGCGAGGACACCCTTCAGACCGCCGAGCAGGATTCCTACGGACAGGCCTTCCGCGATTCGGTGCTGAAAGTGCAGCAGGACTCGCTTGACTCGACCGCGACCGATACCGCCGCCGGCGACACCCTGATCCTGAGCGACTCGTTGGCCGCTGACAGCAGTCTGGTCGATTCACTCTCCACCGATTCGCCGGCGCAGGAAGAGGAGGAGGAAGATCTCGACACAACCATCTCCTACACGGCGGAAGACATCCGGTTCAATGTGGAGAACCGGATCACGATCCTGGCGGGTCGCGCCAAGGTGACGTACAAGAAGACTACTCTCGAAGCGAATGAGATCCAGGTGGATTGGGACAACGACCTGATGATCGCGACCGAAGGCTACGACACGCTTTGGACCGATTCCACCCAGACCGAGATCGATTCCATCACCACCATCGGTGTGCCTGCCTTCACCGACAAAGGGCAAGTGATGACCGGCTCCATGATGAAGGTCAACATGGAGAACAAGCAGGGCTATGTGGTCAAGGGCAAGACCCAGGACCAGATAGGGTATTACGGCGGCAAGGAAATCCAGAAGGTGTCGGACGACGCCTTTTATGTAGCGGCGGGCGGGTTTACCACCTGTGAGCTGGAAGATCCGCATTACAGATTTACCAGCAGCCGGATGAAGATGGTGCGCGGGGATAAGGTGGTCGGCGAGCCGATTGTGCTGAGGTTCGGCGATGTGCCCGTGTTCGCGCTGCCGTTCGGGGTGTTCTCGATCCAGTCGGGACGGCGTAGCGGCATCCTGATACCCGTGTACGGCGACAGCCGCCGCGATGGCCGCAACCTCCGGAACTTCGGTTATTATTACGCCGGCTCGGAGTATTGGGACGCCAAAATGACGATGGACTTCTATGAGAAGGCCGGGACTTTCTTCCAGTACAATGTGAACTATAAGAAACGCTATGTGCTGGATGGCGGGGTCAGCGGCTCCCTCAGCAATAAGGATCCAGATAGGGGGTCATATGATATTGCAGTCAGGCATAATCAGGATATCGACCCAACTCTGAAGATCCGTGTCGATGGTAAGTATGTATCCTCGGGAAATCACTACTCAAACAACTCACAGAATGTCAACCAGATTCTGGATCAAAAGGTCAATTCCAATGCGACTGTGACCAAGAACTGGACGAATGGCGTGGGAATGACAGTCAATCTGCGTCACCGCCAGAACCTGGCCACAGGCACGAACAGCCAGAGCCTGCCCAACACCAGTCTGCGTATTCCAACGATCACGCTTTTTCCCGGGGAGGATGACCGCAGCCGTCGCGACCCGAATCTGATCTACAGCCCACCGGCGCCGCGCAAAGAGGAAGAAGAGGATGATGAAGACGAGGACGATCCCTGGTACAGGAATATCACACTGAATTATGGGGCAGATTTAAAGAACACCCGCAAAGAGGAGCTGGAAACACGTTATTACGACAACGGGCAATCGTATGAGACACTGCATGAAGAGTACAGCAGCGGGATTCAGCACAGCGCCAGCCTGAATGCGCCCTTGAAGGTGCTCAAGTATATCACCGTCAATCCCAACGCCCGCGCGACCATGGACTGGCTGAACGAACGGCGCAAATACTCGATGGGACCCTCCGGCGCGGTGCGAAACGAACAGGAACGCGGGTTCTTCACCCGAACAACCTTCAGCGCCGGAGTGAACACCTCAACCAAACTGTACGGCTACTTCAACCTGAACCGGTGGACGGTCAAGACCATCCGCCACGTCGTCACACCGTCGGTCAACTTCTCCTACAGCCCGGATTTCAGTGTGCCCAACTGGGGCTACTACACCGAGTTGTTCGATTCCCTGGGCAATGGAACCCGCTATGACAAGTTCGCGCGCAGCGCCTATGGCGGCACCAGCCGGGGTAAGTCCATGCGCTTCGGGTTCAGTTTGCAGAACCTCTTCCAGATGAAACGAGTCGTGCTGAACCAGGACGGTGAAGAAGAGGAAAAGAAGAAGGATCTGTTCAACCTGAATTTCAATACCAGTTGGAACATGGCGGCGGACAGCATGAAATGGAGTAACCTGTCCACCTCGTTCCGTGTTGTCGAGAACCTGGCCCAATTTGGGCCGCTGCAACGTCTCACGTTTGATATGAGCGCCACTCACAGCCTGTACCAATACGGCCAATGGGAAGATGCCAATGACCGTACTCGCCGGGGCGCCATTAACAAGTTTTACTGGGAGCGGCCCAATCCAGGGTTGAACCTGCTGCGTATGACTAATTTTACCGCCAACGCAGGGTATACTCTGACGGGCGGCAGCCCCTTCGCCTGGCAACCGGGCGGCGGACAACGGGAGGACGAGGAGGCAGAGGACGATTCGCTGGAGGTGTTCGACGAAGAAGGCCCGCCGCCGGTGGAAGAAGAAGAGCGATTCAACGACCCCTCCTGGCGAGGAGGAGGCCGGGGCGGAGGGGGGGGACGGGGACCGTGGCAGATCGGCGGCAGTTTTCGGTACAACCTGTCCATGAACGATCCCATGAATCCCAGTGAACGGCTGACCTTCCAGGCCAACATGACGCTGAACCTGACCGAGACCTGGTCCTTTACCTACAACACCAGCATGGACCTGATCGAACGCACCATCAGCATCGGGTCGATTAACGTAACCAAGGATCTGCATTGCTGGCAGGGGACGTTCAACTGGACCCCCACCGGGATCGGACAGGGGATCTATCTCGTGATCGGGTTGAAGGCCTCCATGCTACGGGATGTAAAGTTCGAGCACGGCGATCGAACCACCGGCCGCAGCTACGGCGGCATTGGCGGCGGCTTCCGGTAGTCCGGACACGACCAGAGGTAGCCCGGCCATGCCTGGCAGGGATGGAGGCTATTAATGATATTTGCCCCGGGCAGCTTGACGTGAGCGGAAGGACTTCCAATCGCCCCCAACAATGAACCCAAACGGATGGATACCGACAGACGGTTTATCGCTGCCCGGGTCTAAACTAAAGGTCGCATGGCCCGGTTTACTCTGCGCTTGCGGGTGATCTGAATCCACGCTCAGCGATGCATGATGCCGAATCGGCCTGTGGATACGATTTAGAGCAAGCCGGGAAAAACGCTCCACTACTTTTCGCAAGGAACCCTCATGCGTTACGACAAAATCGAGTACATGCACTGGACCAAGTCCACCTACTCCCATTGGAACAGCAAGCTGGTTGATTTCGGCGCTTCCGGCGTACCCATGCAGGTCAAGACACTCGACAAGCTGGGTATCGACGGCTCCCGTATCCCCCTGGCCGGACCGAACCATTACGGTTACGGCAAACTCCGGGAAGGCATCGCCGCACGGTATGGTGTCAAACCGGAGCAGGTCTATCCCGCCGATGGGACCAGCATGGCCAACTACCTGCTGCTCTCGACGCTGATCAGGCCGGGCGACGTGGTGCTGGTGGAGACACCGGTCTACGAGTGCATGTCCGCGCCGGTGGAGAGCCTGGGCGGGAAGATCGAATGGATATACCGGAAAGAAGCAAACGGCTGGGCGCTCGACACAGATGATGTCATCGGCAAAGCCCGCAACGGGGCCAAGGGGATCTTCATCTCCAACTCGCACAACCCGTCGGGGCAATACACCCCCGATGATGTCTTGATCGAAATCGCCGATGCGGTGGGCGAGAATGTCTTTGTCCTGATCGATGAGGTCTACCGTGAGGGGCTGCCGGAACAGGCGGGCAAGACGATTGCCACGAAACGGCCCAATCTTTATTCAACCTCCAGCCTGACCAAGATCTGGGGCTTCGGCGGCCTTCGGTGCGGCTGGGCCATCGCGCCGGAACCGGTCATCGGTGCGATGTACCTGGCCTACGATCACCTGGGCGTCCATCGAGCCTTCGCCCATGAATGGATCCTCGGCAAACTGTTTACTGATGCGGCAAAGATCGACCACTATCGCAGTAGAGCGTTGGCTCATCTCGCAACGAACCGGGCGCTGGTGGACGAGTTCCTGAAAACCGACGAGGCGCGCCGGATCGCAACCATCGCACCGCCGGCGGGCGGGTTCGGGTTCTGGCGGGTCAAAGGCATGGCGGGCGATACCGCCGCGCAACGCTTGAAAGACGAAGCCGGTGTGTTCGTTGTGCCGGGAACGCTGTTCAACGCGCCGGAGGGGTTCCGGGTCGGGTGGACGCAGGATCAGGATACGGTCAGGACAGCGCTGGAACGGGTCGCGGGATGGCTACGAAGCCTGTAGCTCCCGCGATGGTTCAGAAGGGGAGGGGGGCTCCTGTGGAGGTTCCGGTTCCGGGGCCTGCTTCTGTTTTGCCTCCTGCTTATACGCATTCGGACCGGTGAACAGCGCTTTTGCGCCCTCCACATGTTCGCTCAACTCCTCGGCGATATCGATCATGGAACGGCCGCCGCCGGCATAGGTGGCGGTTTTGATCTCCTGGGTCGCCGCCATGTCGTTGAGACTGGCGATGACACGGTGGATCTTGTCCGTCTGCTCTTCCAGCGTCTCCATCAGCTCCCGAACCTCGTCGGAGTTCTCCGGGTCGATCAGGCGACTGCGGCCTCGGATCACCGAGAGCGAATTGTTGATGTAATGGGCGATGGTGATCATCAACTGGGAGAGCGTTTCGCCACGCGCCCTGGACTGGGCGAGGATGGATTCCCGACGGCGTTGCAACCGCAGGTTCACCCGAGCCAGCAGTTCCTTCGGCTCCCAGGGTTTGGTGACATAATCCTCGCCGCCAAGCTCGAATCCTGTCTGCTTGTCGGACGATGAGTCCTTGCTGGTGACAAAGATGATAGGCGGCGGCGCGCCACGGTACGATGCCTGGATCTCTTTGGCCGCCTCGAACCCGTCCATCTCCGGCATGACCACGTCCATCAGGATCAGGTCCGGCTTCAGCAGGGTCGCCTTTTGCACGCCTTCCAACCCATTGGTCGCCATGAACACACGATACCCCGCCTCCTGAAGCAGGGACTTCATCGCTTCGCGGTACAGCTTCTGGTCGTCAACAACAAGGATGCGTTCTTTCATCGCGCCCCCCGATCTGCAAGGATTCCGAGCGGAACCATTTATAGTATTTCTCGAATGAAATGTCCTATGATGTCATTCCTGCGGAAGCAGGAATCCAGAATATAGTAATTCTCGAATGAAATGTCCCATGATGTCATTCCTGCGAAAGCAGGAATCCAGAATAAACAAGTACTTAAAAATCTTAGTATGTCCGATTCTTTGCAAGAAACCCTATAAAAGTATAAGGGGCCGAGCGCCGAAATGTTGTGACGGGGGTCAACGAGGGAGAGTTTATCCCTTTGGTTTTTAAGAAGTTTTCGCCGTTTTTGGGATAATTGTGGAAAACGTAGATCCTTCGCAAAGTAGCCTGGGGAATGTGGCAGGTGTAGCCCTGACCACCCCAGTCCGTGGAATGAGCGAGGCAGCCCGGGGAATGAAGCTCTCCCTACCGCACTGAGTTTGAGGGTTTGCCTCAATAAAGTAATTCTC
Organism: uncultured bacterium; assembly: GCA_964648415.1. GTDB lineage: Bacteria > Electryoneota > Electryoneia > Electryoneales > Electryoneaceae. Next base: position 7,310 of record CAZYOC010000201.1, read on the forward strand.
GAATGAAATGTCCCATGATGTCATTCCTGCGAAGCAGACTGTATCAAAATGTCCAATGGATCTCATTCCAGCGAAGGCTGGAATCCAGACATGTCTATATACTACAACATGTTAACTATGGAAACACCCTCTTGAACACTACTCTGGTGCTGGATTGCTAACTTGTTATATTCTTGCACCTTGCCTGGATCCCAGCCTTCGCTGGGATGAGAAGGACAGCTATTGTGATACAGTCTGCTTCGCTGGAATGAGATCGGTTCGTATTGTGCAACAGTCTGTTTCGTACATTGGCGAAGCACGAATACTCATGCATTCCCCGGGCTTGCAAGGTTTCGTTCCTGCTTTTCCATATCCCCGGCGTGTAGTCCTTTTTGCCACAAGTCTTTTTTTTCTCGAGTGTTAGCTCGCAGTTGCGTGTGACGAATCATTCCGCTAACTTACGTTTACTATCAAGAAGCATCCCCGCGCAACCTTGCACGGAGCCACCATGACTCGCATGACGTCACGCAATGCCGAAGCTTCAATCGGCACAGTCCCTCATTCCATCCCGTCCGGCGGGGCAGGTAGCGTACGCCCTGAACGTAGCCCGAGTGCAGGACCGGCGTCCCCGTCTGTCGCAGGGTGCCCGGCCAGGCCTGGCCGGGAGGGAGGATTCTCTCGTAGCTGCCCGAGCGCAGGACCGGCGCATTCGTCGGCAGGGCGCCCCGGCGCCCCTATGCCGTCATCCCCAGCGCAGGCGGGGATCTCCTCCCTGTCCGGCTCGAATGTGACTGGATGGCCCGGGAGTCTCATGCGCCTTTGGCGTATACTTCGTCCTGCCAAGTCGTTAGCGCCGTTTGCGGAGACCTGGCAGAGGGCGCTCCTTTCTTTCACACTGCGGTCCTGTCAGGTCCTTAGCGCTGTTTGCGGAGACCTCGTATATACAAGTAAGCCGTTTTTTTCGGTTTTGTTCTTTG
>CAZYOC010000202.1:0-8232 GCA_964648415.1 uncultured bacterium
GCCTGGATTCCCGCCTTCGCGGGAATGAGAGTGGGTTTGATTCTGCGACAGTCTGCTTCGCGGGAATGAGAGTGGTTCCTATTGTGCAACAGTCCGTATTATGTTAATCGCAGACCTTATCGGCCTTATTCATTGCTGTTTGTGATTTCTGGACACCCTGGAGCGCACTGCAAACCGGGCCATGCCACGGGTTAGGTGAACCTCCAGGCTTGCGCATGGCCTGCCGGCAACCCTCTTCCCATCGCTCCGTCCGGTACACTCCTTGCAACCCTCTTCCGAAAACTGACCTCGCACGGCTGATTTGTGCTGTTTTGCATCGTATCTTGCCTTGCGAGCAGCAGTTTGCAACGTCAGCCGGTTCCACCAACCCGGGTGCTGGTCACGATGATTAAACGATCCACCACATACAGCCGGATTCTCCAGGGGCTGGTCTGGCTGGTGCTGGTATATGTCCTGGTCGCCTGGCTGGCGAGTATCGGGTATTCCTGGACCGTTTTGTTTGAGCATCGCGGTCAGAGCGCTTTTCACAGTGAAGTAGCTTTGACCGCTGATTCCGCCGCCTTCACCTTCTCATCGATTCGGAATCGTGAGTTCGAGGGGAAGCCGCTCCCGGCAGTCGGCGATACCCTCGTGGCGCTGCAAACCACCCGTCTGGACTCCGCTGTGCTTGTCACGAAGGACAAGCTGGATCTGGTTGACCGTGTGTTTGATCTGCCTCATCCCCCGGAGGACACGGTACAGGTGACGTTTGGAAGCGCCAGGGGGCGGCGGCAGGTAGAGATGATCTATGTCCCCGTTGGTTTCATCTCCCTGATGATTCCCCTTGCCGTGCTGGGAGGTTTGCCACTCCCGTTTTTCCTCGTCAGTATCTGGGCCATGATCAAACAGGGCGGAAATCCCGGTGTGAGAGTGCTGACGCTGCTGCTCCTGTCGCTCTCGGTGCTTTTCTTTATCAGTCTGGAAAGCATGTCGTACGGCATGCGGGCGGGCGCGCTCGGCCTCAGCCTGGACAATGTTCAGGGTATTAAACTACCCTCGTTTAATACCCCCTTGTTGATGTTTTCCTCCCTGGGAACCGGTTTCTGGTTGCACCTGGCATTTCTGTTTCCCTCGCCTCATGAGTTGTTGAAGAAACGGAGCTGGCTGGTCTATGTCCTGGCCTACGGTGTAACGCTTCCCTTCACATTTACTGTGTTCCGTACGGTGGAAAACCTGACGGTAGCGCCGGGCAATCTTGATTCAACCCTGTGGTTACTCGGGCTATCTACGCTGGTCAGTACGGCGCAACTGGTTGGCGGGGGGGTGCTCCTGCTGGTGCGGGGAACCGGTGCCGAGAATCCGGTGGAAAAGCGACAGGTCCGAGTCTTGTTGAAAAGTGTCGGTTTGGGGTTGGCGCTCATTCTGGTGTTCTCCACCTTCATGGCGGTCGCCGTATTACAGGAGAATCCCTCCCAGGTGCTCCTCGGGCTATCCTTTCTATTCATCCTCCTGAGCATGATGCTGATCCCTTTGGGCTTCGCTTACAGCTTCAGCAAGTACCGACTGCTGGAGGTTGAGGGACGGCTGAAGCGCGGCGTCACTTTTCTGCTCACCAGCGGCGGGCTGCTGCTTGTGGTGTTCCTGGTCCTGTTCTTCGGCGGCAACCTGTTGATCAAGCATCTGGATATGGAGAGCCGCAGCAGCATGGTGTTTATCACGCTGGTGCTCGCCCTGGCCTATATCCCGTTGCACAACTGGTTGCAGAGTAGACTGGAGCGCAGGATTTTCCGGACCCGCTGGCGGCTGCGGGAGATGCTGGAAAGCTTTCTGGCCACGACCGCGCGATATACCGAGCGCACCGCCCTGTGGGAAGCGTTCGGCGAGAAGCTCAAGGAGAACATCGGGGTCAAGACCATGCATGTCCTGCTGCTGGATCCCGACCACCGTCGTTTCCTTCGCCCGGACGGCGTCCCGGCAGAGCTGCCAGCCGACACCAGCCTGCAGCGGGAGCTGGAGCGCCGCCCGCGTCCCCTCGCCCTGGAAGAACTCCGAGCCTCCAGGCAAGTCGAGGTAAAGTCGGAAGAGCAGCACTGGTTCGACGAACATGACGTCTCGGTGTTGTTGCCGATCCTGGTTCATGGTGAGCCGGTGGGCGCGCTGGCGCTGGGATTTGAATACGGCTACGATGAAATCAAGGCGGACGAGTTGGACATCCTGCTGTCCATCACGTCACGTGTGGCGTTGGAAAACGAAAACCTGCGGTTGATCGAGGAGAACCTGGAGAAGAGGCGTCTGGAAGAGCAGCTTGCCCTGGCGCGGCAGGTGCAGGAACGGTTCCTGCCTACCGAACTGCCGGAGACGCCCGGCCTGGACCTGGCCGCCGAGTGCCGCTTCAGCCTGGAGGTGGCCGGTGATATGTATGATGTCATTCCCTTGAGCCGGGATCGCACCCTGCTGGCGATCGGTGATGTCGCCGGTAAAGGCGCGGGCGCAGCGATGATCATGGCCAATCTGCAAGCCTCGCTGCGAGCTCTGGCGGAAACCGACTTGTCGCTGGAGGCTGTTCTGACCCGTATGAACACTCTCGTGGCCCGCGCCACCTCCAGTGAACAGTTCGTCACCTTCTTCGCGGCGATCTATAACCCAGCGAAACAAACCCTGACCTGTGTCAATGCCGGGCACAATGCGCCCTTGTTGATCAGGACAGACGGCGAGGTGGAGGCGTTGACCGACGGCGGCCTGCTGCTGGGTGTCATGGACGACGCTGAGTACACGGCCTTCACCACCACGTTTGGCGAGGGGGGGCTGTTGGTGGCCTTCACCGATGGTGTCAGCGAGGCGGAAAATGGGCAGGGCGACATGTACGGCGAAGAACGGATCAAAGACCTTGCGAAAACAGAGTGTAATCTGGACGCACGATCCCTCATGCACGCCCTCCAGGATGACGTGGACCGCTTCCGCGGAGATGTCCCCCTCGGAGATGATGTCACGTTGCTGGTGGTCAAACGCCGGTAATCATTCAAATTAAGACTTCATTGCTTCGCGTTCGACGTGCTTTTACCAGACCCCACTCGCCCAGAACACGCCCATGAAGATGTCGCTGGAGAGAGGTTTTGCGGTTCCGCTTACCTTGGCGTGAACCGTTCAGGCCTGCTATATTGCATGGCGAATTGCTGGACAGGATAGGCTGAGACTGCTGGTCTCAAACTGCTCGATCATGGATTGCAGGAAAAAAACTTACCACCTAACAGGACGAACTATCGTGCCGTTCCAAAAAAAGACGCATCGCCAACTTTTCCGTTATGACCCTCATCTGGGTTACCGTTTTGTTCCGAACCTGACTACGCGTATTCTGGGCGAACAGGGTGGTTTTTTTGTTCGCACCAACTCGGCCGGTTTTCGGTCAGATGCCGAGTTTGTCGAAGAAAAGGGCGACCGTCCCCGCATTCTTTTCTTCGGCGATTCCAATACCGCCGGGGATGGGATGGCCAACGAGGAGCGTTTCGCGGAGTTAACCGCGGATCTGCTTCATGCCGAAGCGTACAACTACGGGTTGTCCGGCAGCGGCGCCGACCAGCAGTTGCTGATCTATCAACAACATGCGGCCGATGTGACCTGTGACGCCGTTGTGCTTGGGATCATGGTCGAGAATATTCGCCGTATCGTGGTGAAATACCGGCAGATGTACGATCCCCAGAACCGGAAGTATTCGCTGGTGGCCAAACCCCGCTTCCGTTTGGACGGGGAGGAGCTGGCGCTGGATTCCGATACCGTGCCCCAGCAACGGGTGAGCCCGGAAGATGTCGACCCCGAAGACGTTCAATGGACCGCCGGCGACCGAAAGTCCTTCAAACAGAAGTCGTTCGACGCTGTCCGTGACTCCAGGCTCTTCCAAACCCTGGAGGAAAAGCACGAGTCCAAAACGAAACAGATGCGATCCTTCCTGATACGGCATTTGCATACACCCTATCCGGAGTATGACGATCCCTCCAGCGAAAGCTACCGCCTGATGGACGCGATCCTGAAGCAGTTCCTCAAGCGGATTCAGGAAAACCACAATGTGCCCGTTGTACTGATGCCGATCCCGCCGTTTCATTATTTCGTTGATGAGGTCAAACCCAATTACTCTGCTTTCTTCCAGCGTTTTCAGGATCCGGACAACCGGGTTTTCGTGGTGGATCTGTTGTCTCGTTTAAAGAAGATCCCATATGAAAAGCGCTGGGATCTGGTCTTCAAGGAAGATCGGTACCACTTCTCCCCTCTCGGCAATCGCATCATCGGCCGTTTTCTCGCCGGCGAAATCAATAGCCTGGGCCTGCTGGGAAGCGAGCGTGTCACGATCACCAGGCCGACCCTGGCGCCCGGCAAACCCTTGACGCCCAAACGGGCCAAACCGACCTGGATCCTGGGCGTTTCGGCCTTTTATCACGATTCGGCGGCCGCAATCATCAGGGACGGGGAGATTGTCGCTGCGGTGCAGGAAGAACGCTTCACCCGTAAGAAGAACGACCGACGGTTTCCCCGTAACGCTATCAATTACTGCCTGGAAGAAGCGGGGATCCACCAGGACGATCTGGATGCGGTCATCTATTACGATAACGCCTACCTGACGCTGGAGAGAATGCTGTACACCTTCGCCAGCCGCTACCCGGACAACCGGGACCAGTATTTACGGTCACTGCCGGCCTGGGTACGGTACAAGCTGCGCATTCCCAGCCTGATCCGTAAAGAAATGAAATACCATGGTCCCATCCTGCATACGATTCACCACCGGAGCCATGCCGCCGCGGCGTTTTTCCCCTCACCCTTCAAAGAAGCGGCCATCCTGACTGTGGACGGAGTCGGCGAATGGGCCACGGCCACTATCGCCCACGGCAAGGGCAACAAGGTCAAAATCCTCAAAGAAATGAGCTTCCCCAACTCCATAGGCCTGCTCTATTCCGCTTTCACCTACTTCACCGGCTTCAAGGTCAATTCCGGCGAATATAAAATGATGGGACTGGCTCCCTACGGGCAGCCGAAGTATGTCGACGCCATCCTGGAGCACCTGGTAGACCTGAAGGAGGACGGCTCCATCGAGCTCAACCAGGAGTATTTCGGTTACCTTGACGGCCACACCATGGCGGGGGAGAAGTTCGCGGAACTGTTTGACGGCCCGGCGCGGGATCCGGAAACGCCCATCACACGCCGGGAGATGGATCTCGCCCGCTCGATCCAGGATGTCACCGAAATGGCGCTCCAACGTATGGCGCAATATGCAAAGGATCTTACCGGCGCTGAATACCTCTGCATGGCCGGCGGTGTGGCGCTGAACTGCGTCGCCAACGGTCACCTGCTGAGGAGCGGCCTGTTCAAGGATATCTGGATTCAACCGGCGGCGGGTGATGCCGGCTGTGCTTTGGGAGCGGCGTTCGATGCGTACCATCACTATTTCAATGGGCGGCGCAGCTTGCGAAAAGACGGACTGCCCAAGCAACTGGGCTCTTACTGGGGCCCGCAATTCTCCATGGACGAGATCACCGGCTACCTGGACAGCTACAATGTGAAGTATCGTGTGGTCTCCAACGAGGATCGTCCAAAAATACTGGCGCAGTATCTTGCTGATGGCAAGGTGATCGGTCATTTCGCAGGCCGCACCGAGTTCGGCCCCCGTGCCCTGGGAGCGCGTTCCATCATCGGCGACCCGCGTAACCGCGAAATGCAGGTCACCCTGAACCTGAAAATCAAGTATCGCGAATCCTTCCGCCCGTTCGCGCCGACCGTGCTGGAAGAGCGGATCAGCGACTACTTCGAGATTGACCGGCCATCGCCCTATATGCTGCTCGTGGCGCAGGTGCGCAAGGAACGGCAGATTCCGTGCGTCATCAACGACACCGAGGATATGCTGGAAATCGTACGCCGGCCGCGTAGCGATGTGTCCGCCATTACCCATGTGGACTATTCCGCCCGCATCCAGAGTGTGAGTCAACAGGCGCATCCTCAGTACCATGCGGTGATCAAGGCGTTCGAGGACATTACCAACTACGGGGTTATCGTCAACACCTCGTTCAATGTCCGGGGAGAACCGATTGTCAATACGCCCCACGACGCTTTCAGTTGCTTCATGAACACCGAGATGGATGTACTGGCGCTGGAAAACGCCATTGTGCTCAAAGAGGACATGCCCGACGACAACCGCATCAAGGGGCATATCGAGAAACCCGACGAGGTGGCGAAAGTCGACAAAGAGGATCCGGTGGTCAAGCGCCTGGATCACCTGTACGAATCAACCTTCCAGCGGGCGGTAAAGGCGATGACGCGCGCGGTGCCCGAGCGCATTGTCGAACACCCCCGGAAGCTGGAATCCGTGTGGCGGGAATACACCTTTACGGATGCGCCGCATTCCCTGTTTCTCATCCCGCCCGTATTGGACACGGATACCGTGGACGTGGAAGCTGGCGTGATTGAGATGCTGAAACACTGGGAAGAGCCGGAACAGGGCAAGGGATTCTACAGCTTCCTGCGCGCCATGCTGCTGCTCGGCAACCAGTATCCCATCGAGGAGGAAGAAGCGGAAAAGGTGTCGGACGTGATGTACGAGATGTTTTAAGAGACCGTCACGCCTCCGCTTGCAACAACTGCTGGATGAGTAACTGAAACGCCGCCATGGTGCTACGCTTCCGGTTGGTCATCCGGGCACCGTCGAATTGGTATTGCTCGGAGGTCGTGGTTTCCCGGTCCGCGTAGCCGATGTAGACCAGCCCCACCGGTTTTTCGTCCGTCCCGCCCGTAGGCCCGGCGATCCCGGTCACCGACAAGGCCACTTGGGCGCGGGATCTCTTCAACGCGCCCTCCGCCATGGCCTCGGCCACTTCCGCCGACACTGCGCCGTGCTTGTCGATCAGCCCGTAAGGCACACCGAGCTGCTCGTGCTTGGCCTCGTTGGAATAAGTGACGAACCCGCGCTCGAACCAATCCGACGACCCCGCCACATCCACACACTGCTTGGCCAACCAGCCGCCGGTGCACGATTCCGCCAGGGTCAGCCTCAGCCGGCGTTGCTTCAGCAGCTTGCCGATGCCGGCCGCAAGCGTGAAATCGTCCCCTTTGCCCACGATCCACGCGCCGACCTTTTCCCGGATCAGCTTCTCCGCCTTGTCGAGACGTATTTCCGCCCGCTCCATGCTGTCCGTCTCCACCGTCAGCCGCAATCGCACGATCCCGGCGCCCGGCAGAAACGCCAGCTTGGCATGCTCCAGAATCTCGTCGCGGTTGTCGAGCTTCTCGTAAAGCTCCGCCTCCAGCAAACCGACAACATGCAGAGTACGGGTCAAGAGGATATCCCCCCGCCGAATCTTCTTCAATCGCGGCAGCACATCCCGGGTCATCATCCCCTGCATCTCGACCGGTACGCCCGGCATGGCGACAAACACCCGCCCGGCCTTTTCCACCCAGATCCCCGGCGCGGCGCCATGCACGTTGCGCAACGGGGTCGCGCCCTCGGGGAAGTCCGCCTGGTTGCGGCTGGTGTCCACGAAACTCAATTGCTGCCTGCGGTAGGCTTCCTTCACCTGGTCCAGCAGATCCGTACGGAACACCAGCGGGAGGTTGAAGAACTTGGCGATCAGCTCCTTGGTGAGGTCGTCGTGCGTGGGACCGAGACCGCCGGTGATCAGGACCACATCGCTACGGTGGTAGGCCTTCTGGAAAGCCTCCAGGATCACGTCGCGGTCATCGGGAATCACCGTCATCCGGTGTGTCTGGATTCCTTCCCTCAAAACGGCCCGGGCCATCCACCCGGCGTTGGTGTTGTCCACCTGGCCCAACAGGATCTCGTCGCCAATCGCCATGATTTCCAGCTTCATCGTTGCCTCCCGGTCTGGTGCAGACAGACCCATGTGTAACTCCCTTCACGTCTATAAGTAGAGGAATAACAGGTGAGAAAGCAAGGTTTATGCACACGAAATCTCGTATGCTGAACAGACCTCCTCCTCGATCAAAGCTAAGACACAACCCGGACTGAAAAGAAAATAGGACTGCTACTTTTTCCGCCAGGGCTACCGATGTTGAGGGTGTCGTGTCTGTTCCTTAGCGTCGTGTGCGGAGAACTGACACAATAAAACGCACGCATGGCCCGATTTGCCCCTTACCATCCTCGGACGCTTATCGGACACAACAATGGACGACGCAACGGGACAGGCGGTCTGCCGGTGAAGAGCAAGTCGGGATGGGGAAATCACTCGAGCAGCATAACCTGCGGGAAGAAAATGGGAC
>CAZYOC010000203.1:0-8218 GCA_964648415.1 uncultured bacterium
TGATGTCATTCCTGCGAAAGCAGGAATCCAGAATAAACAAGTACTTAAGAATCCTGGTATGTTCGATTCTTTGCAAGAACCACTCTAGATTCTGGAAAGGCGGTTCGTTCATGATAGATCGCAGAAACAGCGTGGTGATCCTGATCCTGCTGCTGATCGCCGGTTCCGCCGGGTGGGCGCAGGATCCACAGATGTACATGGACCGTGACGCGGGCGCGCCCAACTTCCACCTCTCCGGCATCACCCTCCTTTCGGAAGAATCCGGCAAGACCAAGCTGATTTCCTACGTGGAAATCGTATACGACAACCTGCTGTTTCTCCGCTCTGCACGGGGGTTTGAGGCGAACTACGAGGTCGATTTCTCGCTGATCCTGGGCGAGGATGAATCCGGCCCGCGTGTGGTCAACAAAATCTGGCGTTCAAAGGTTGTGACCGACAATTATGAGCAGACCAACGCGCGCGATGTGTACGACCTGAGCGAGACCGAGCTGAATGTGGAGCCCGGCGCCTACACCATCGTCGCCACGCTGCTGGACCTGGAGAGCAAGCGGAAGGCGGAAGCGTCCATCACCATCAATGTGCCCTCGTACGAAGTCACCGGCCTGCATCTGTCCGACCTGGTGTTGTGCAAGCAGGTACGACTGGCGCCGGACAACGTCTTCGAGATCACCCCCAACGTCAACCATGTAGTGCACAATCCCAAGCGGCCGGTCGCTGTTTTCTACGAGGTGTACCCGGAAGATGTGGAAGAGCTGGATATCTATTACCGTGTGCTGAATAACAAGGGCGACGTGGTGCTGGAGGACAGCAAGACCATTCCGAGCGTGAAGCCCATAACGCGGGATTATATCGAGTTCATCCCGGGCGATATGCCCTATGGGTACTATGTGGTCGAGCTGCAAGTCGCGGGTGACGGGCAGCGATCCCTGAAGGGCACCCATTTCAAGCTGCGCATCGTGGGCCTGCCAGCGAGTGTGGACGATATGAAACAGGCCATACGTCAGCTCCAATACATTGCCGGGTCCAAGGATATCCGGGCCATGCTGAAGGCGAATCCGGACCAGATGGAGCGTCTGTTTCGGGATTTCTGGGACAAACGGGATCCATCGGAAGGCACTCGCACCAACGAGCTGATGGAGGAATACTACCGGCGGGTGGAATACGCCAACGAGATGTTCGGCTCGTTCCGGTCCGGCTGGGAGACCGATATGGGGGAGGTGTACATCCGCTTCGGCCCGCCGTCGGAGATCGAACGTCATCCCTTCGAGTTTGACAGCAAACCCTACGAGGTCTGGTACTATTACGATCTGCGCAGGCGATTCATTTTTGTCGATGAGATGGGCTATGGCGAATACCGCAGAGTGTCGCAACTATGGCCCTGATACCCAAGCCGCTGACGACCGGATCACGCATCGCTGTTATTTCTCCCGCCGGCCCGATCCACGAGCAGGACTTGCAGGCCGGGATGGATCGTCTCCGCACGCAGGGATTCGAGCCGGAGCCTTTGCCGCACGCCCTGGACCGCACCTCCTACCTGGCCGGCTCCGACAGGGACCGCGCCGCCGACCTGATGTCCGCGTTCACCGACCCTCGCTACGACGCCATCGCCTGTTCACGCGGGGGCTACGGGACCATGCGCATCCTCGAGTATCTCGACTACAAGGCCATCTCCGCGAGCCCCAAACCCCTGATCGGTTTTTCCGATATTAGCGCATTGCAGTGGACGCTCTGGAAACGGTGCGGTTTGCTGACCTTTTCCGGGCCACAAGTGGCGCGCGGCTGGGGCGGCAACCTGCACCCGTTCTCGCAGCGCTGCTGGCTGGACATGCTGACCGGCAGGCAATGGAACACACCATTGCCCCTGCCGGAGGGCGAAGTGCTGGTTGCGATCCAGCACGGCGAGGCGGAAGGGCGGCTGGTCGGAGGCAACCTGGCCCTGATGGCTGGGCTGGCGGGTACGCCCGATGCGCCGTCGTTTGCTGACAGCATCGTCCTGCTGGAAGAGATCGACGAGCCGCTGTACCGTATCGACCGGATGATGACACAGCTTCGTCTGGCGGGTGTGTTTAACGGCGTTCGCGGAGTGTTGCTGGGGCGTTTCGTGCAGCATGTGCAGGGCGAAGCGCACGACCAGGTGGAGCAGGTGGCCGATTTGATCCGGGAAGCGGTCAGTGGTGATGTACCGGTGCTGGCGGGTGTGCCTTACGGGCACGTGGGGCCGATGTGGACCGTGCCGCTGGGGGCGTGGTGCCGGATGGATGCGGACGGGAAGACAGTGGTGGTGGAGCCGAGAGAAAAGTGAACACGTTGCATGGCCCGGTTTGCCGTGCTGTTGAGCGTGGGTTGACATCACAGTTAGCTATGGATGACGCCCTATAGCACTTTGGTTCGTGTCTAAGGCAAGCCGGGATAGACGCTCCAAGGTTCTGTCAGGTCGTGAACAGGCTCCAAGGTTCTGTCAGGTCGTGAACAGGCTCCAAGGTTCTGTCAGGTCCTGAAGCGTGTCTGTTTACGCTGGAGACCTGACAGTGAGACGTGTTGAAGATGGAGCTGTGTCGGATCTCCGCAAACGACGCTAAGGATCCGACACGACCGAGTTAAGATCCAACACGAAAGCTGAGTTCGGATCACAAAACGGTTGAAGTGGAGCCATAGAGAGTGGAGCCATAGAGGGGGGTGAACAGGATGGTGCGGCTGGGGATCATGGCGTCGGGCCGGGGCAGCAACGCAGAGTCGGTGCTGCGAGCCTGCCGTGAGGGACGAGTGCAGGCCGAAGGCGCGGTGGTCGTCTCGAACAAGACCAGTGCCCGGGTGCATGACGTCGCCACGGAATACGGCATTCCCAGCTTCACCATCTGCCGGGATCAGTTCAGCAGCGGCAAAGTGTTCGCCGACAAACTCATCTCCACCTTCCGCGAGCATGGAGTGGATGTGATCCTGTTGGCCGGCTACATGCGGAAGATCCCGCCGGCGCTGATCCGGGCGTTTCCGAAAGCCATTCTGAACATCCACCCGGCGTTGTTGCCGAAGCACGGCGGCAAGGGGATGTACGGGGAACGGGTGCATGAGAACGTGATCCGGGAGGGCGACACGGAAACCGGCGTGACGATCCATTTTGTCAACGAGAAGTATGACGACGGCGCAATATTCTTCCAGCAGGGAGGAGTACCTGTGAGACCCGACGATACCGTGCAGACGCTGGCGGCGCGGGTGTTGAAAGTCGAACATGAGAGCTACCCGAAAGCGGTGCAGCTCTGGATTGATACAGTGTACACAGGGAAGGGACAGACGTGAGCAAGGTCAGGCGCGCATTAATCAGTGTTACGGACAAGTCGGGAGTGGCGGAGTTCGCCAAAGGGTTGCAGAAGCTGGGCATCGAGATTCTCTCCACCGGCGGCACAGGCAAAGCCCTGGCCGACGCCGGAGTAGCGTTTACCGAGGTGTCGGAGGCCACCGGATTCCCGGAAATCATGGGCGGACGTGTCAAGACGCTGCACCCGAAAATCCACGGCGGCATCCTGTACCGTCGCGGACTCGAGGAAGACGAGAAGGCGGTCGAGGAGCACGGCCTGGTGGGCATCGACCTGGTGGTGGTGAACCTGTACAAGTTCGAGGAGCGCACCGCCGGGGACGTCAGCGACGCCGAAGCGATCGAGGCCATCGACATCGGCGGCCCCGGGATGATCCGAGCCGCGGCGAAGAACTGGGCGTATGTGGGAGTGGTGACGTCGGCCGCGCAGTACGATACCGTGCTGGACGAGTTGAAAGCCGGCGGCGAACTGACCGGCGCCACCCGCCGAACCCTGGCCGGGGAAGCGTTTGAGGTGACCGCTCGCTACGACCGCGCCATCGCCGACTGGTTCGCGACGACGCAGCCGGTTGAGGAAAAACCCGCCATGCCCGAGCGGCTCAATTTCATCCTCAACAAGCAGCAGCCCATGCGTTACGGCGAGAACCCGCACCAGGCGGCCGCGTATTACGGGCTGGGCGGGGAAGAGGGCGTCGGCCTGCTGGCCTGCGAGCAGCTGCACGGCAAGAAACTGTCGTTCAATAACATGATTGACGCCGACATCGCCCTGGCGCTGCCTTCGGAGTTCGAGGAGCCCTGTGTGGCGATCCTGAAGCATACCACGCCTTCCGGGGTGGCGATAGGCGAGACGCTGGCGGAAGCGGAAACCGGCGCGCGCGCCTGCGATCCCATGAGCGCGTTCGGCGGCATTGTCGGCATGAACCGCACCTGCGACGAGCAGACCGCCGCGCAGATCAACAAGGCCTTCACCGAGGTGGTGGTCGCGCCGGATTTCACCGATGACGCCCTGGCGCTGCTCAAGAAAAAGAAGAACCTGCGTATCCTGAAGGCCAGTCCGGGCGCGACCAACATGGTGGGCTACGATGTACGCCGTGTATCCGGCGGACTGTTGGTGCAGGAGCGGGATTACGGGTTCCCGGAGCTGGACGAGCTGAAAGTGGTGACTGACCGTCAGCCGACGGATAAAGAACTGATTTCGCTGAAGTTCGCCTGGAAGGTGTGCAAGTATGTGAAGTCCAACGCCATCCTGTTTGCCCGTGACGGGAAGACGCTCGGCATGGGCGCGGGGCAGATGAGCCGTGTGGACGCGGCCATGCTGGCGAAGCTGAAAGCGAAGGACGCCGGCCTGGATCTGACCGGTTCGGTGGTGGCGTCGGACGCGTTCTTCCCCTTCGCCGACGGGTTGTTGCAGACGGTGGACGCCGGTGCGACGGCGGTGATCGAGCCGGGCGGGAGTGTCCGGGACCAGGAAGTGATCGACGCGGCCAACGAGCATAACATCGCCATGGTCTTTACCGGGCGCCGCCACTTCCGGCACGCTTGAGAAAAACAGGGGTTTCGCGAGACTCTACATTGACTCACGCCTTGCGCTGGCCTAGCTTATAGCTTCTTGGTTCTGCTCGAGTTGGCGTGACGTAAGCAGTTGATCTGCTTGAGGATTTGGAGACTGTAGGATGCCGTTTTTCTCCTTCGGGAAATATCTGGCGAATGACATCGCCATGGATCTGGGGACCGCAAACACTTTGGTGTATGTGAAGGGACGCGGGATTGTGGTGCGGGAACCGTCGGTTGTCGCGATTCGCAAGGACGACGCCAAAGTGATGGCGATTGGTCGGGAGGCCCGCCATATGCTGGGGAAGACTCACCAGAACATCGAAGTGATTCGCCCCATGCGGCATGGTGTGATCGACGACGACGAAGTCGCGGAAATCATGATCCGCAGCCTGCTGAAACGTGTGACCAAGCACCGGCTGGTGCGGCCCCGGGCGATTGTCTGTGTGCCCTCCGGCGTGACCAAATCAGAAAAGCGGATTATTCGCGACGCGGCGGAACACGCCGGCTGCCGTGAGGTCTACCTGATCGCCGAACCCATGGCGGCCGCCATGGGAGTGGGCCTGCCGGTGGACGAAGCGGTGGGCAGCATGGTGATCGACATCGGCGGTGGGACCACAGAAATCGCGGTGATCTCGCTGTCCGGCATCGTTACAGACACCAGCATCCGTGTCGGCGGCGATGAAATGGACGACAACATCATGCAGTTCATGCGCCGGACCTACAACCTGCTGATCGGCGACCGGATGGCCGAAGAGATCAAGCAGAAGGTGGGCTCGGCGGTGCCGCTGGAGCAGGAAGTCAGCATGATCGCCAAGGGCCGCGACCTCGTAGCCGGGATTCCCAAAGCCATAGAAATCAACTCGATGGAAATCCGTGAAGCCATCGCGGAACCGGTGGCGCAGATTGTGGAAGCGGTCAAGTTGTCGCTGGAGAAAACACCGCCCATGCTCGCGGCGGACATCCGGGATCGCGGGATTGTTCTGACCGGCGGAGGAGCCCTGCTGAAGGGCCTCGACCAGCGCCTGCGCGAAGAAACCAGCCTGCCCATCAGCCAGGCGGAAGACCCACTGACCTGCGTTGTACGCGGCACCGGTGTGGTTCTGGACCACTTTGAACGCTATGAAGCGGTGTTGTTGAAGAACTGAGAAGTAAAGAAAGTGAAAAAAGTGAAAAAAGTGAAAAAAGTATAGCGAGTGTCATTCCTGCGAAAGCAGGAATCCAGACAACAGACTGAACCAGTGTACCCAATGAGTGTCATTCCTGCGTAAAAGACTGTATCATAATGCCCAATGAGTGTCATTCCTGCGAAACAGACTGTATCATAATGCCCAATGAGTGTCATTCCTGCGTAAAAGACTGTATCATAATGCCCAATGAGTGTCATTCCTGCGAAATCAGGAATGGCAACATCGGGTTCAATCGACGTTAGTTTTCAAGAATTTCTATATCCTGAACCTTGTTTTACAGAGCTTTGATAACTCTTTTGATCGCCGAACCACGAACCCGTCCATCATGGCGGACGTTTTGCAGCGAATTCCATACACGTAACCGTCCATGAACCTCCTTGTCCGGATTTCCACCCGTAAAGAGTGGATCGCACTGATTGCAGCGCTGCTGATCTCACTGTCGATGATGTACTCCAGCAGCTACCCCGCAGCGGAGCCGTTCCGGGTGGGCGTACGCTACGTACTGGGCATCATCGGCGCACCGGTGTTACTTGTCCCGCGTACGATTTCCCTCTGGTCGGAAAACGCCGTGTTGCGCGACGAGGTCGTGGAACTGAAGGCGAGAGAGTACGAGTGGCGCGATGCGGTGCTGGAGAACATCCGTCTGCGCAAGATGTTGGAATTCCGAGAGCAGCAGCAGTTCCGCTATGTCGCCAGTGAGGTCGTGGCGCGTGATCCCAGTGTCAACCTTTCCAGCATCTTGCTCGATAAGGGCGAAAAAGACGGGGTGGAGGTCGGCCGTGCAGTGGTGACGGTCCATGGCCTGGCGGGAGTGATCCACACTACGGATGCCCACCGGTCGGTGGTCCAACTCACGCTGGACCGTCAGTTCGCCGCGAGTGTGCGGGTGGAACGCAGCCGGGTGGACGGCGTCATCCGCTGGCAAGGCGGCGACCGGCTCCTGCTCGACGATGTCCCCAAAAACCTGGATGTCAAGAAAGGCGACCGTATCATCACCAGCGGCCTGGGGGGGATGATCCCGGAAGGAGTGCCGGTGGGTGTGGTGGAAGAGGTTTCGGTCGGCCTGAGCGACATCTTCCTTACGGTGGCTGTCAGGCCATACGTGCAGTTTTCGCGTCTCGAAGAGGTCTTCGTGCTGCTTCCCGATACGACCGCAGTGGAGCAGCCATGAGCATGCTAACCTATACCTTGATCACGTTTGGCGCGCTTGTTCTTCAGGCGACACTTGTACCGTACATGGCTATCTATTGGTTCAGGCCGGATTTGCCCCTTATTATTCTGCTGCACTGGGCGGCGCGACGGGGACCGTTTGAAGGCGTCATCGCAGGATTTGTCGCCGGGATCCTCATTGATGCGGTCAGCACCGGTTTCCCCGGCTTGTCGAGTTTATGTTACACCCTGGCGGCGTTTGTCGCGGGAAAGCTGTTCTATTCCGACATCCCGATTCCGTTCAATCGTTGGGCGGTCATCAGCCTGGTCGGCGCCCTGGTGTACGCGTTCGTGTTCGCCTACTTCTACGCATTGCATTCCCAGCCCGACCTGGGGGTGATGCTGGTGCAGCACGCACTCCTGATCACGCTGTATACCTGGGGCCTCGCGATGGTATGGGCGATGACGCCGCTGTTCGAGCGGCGAATGAGAGTGAATATTTAAGGACGAAGTAACTCTAAGTGAAAAAGGTGAAAAAGGTGAAAAAGGTGAAAAAAGTGAAAAAAGTATAACGAGTGTCATTCCTGCGAAAGCAGGAATCCAGCATGCACTCTGTGAAGTGGAAAAAGGTGAAAAAAGTGAAATATAGTCATTCTCGAATTTATTCCGTCATCTTCCTTGGCAGAGAGGCAGCAGTCTAGAGTGTCGGTGTAGTCCCTGTGGGAAGACTGAGTCAAAGTATTTTCACCCCAGCAGGATGGAACAAATAGCTTATGAGCGTATGACGGATTAATAATGGGAATGGCTATAAGTGAAATAAGTGAAATAAGTATAGAATAGTGTCATTCCTGCGTAAAAGACTGTATCATAATGTCCAATGAGTGTCATTCCTGCGAAAGCAGGAATCCAGCATCCACCCTGTGAAGTGGAAAAAGTGAAAAAAGTATTATAGCGAGTGTCATCCCTGCGTAAAAGACTGTATCATAATGTCCAATGAGTGTCATTCCTGCGAAAGCAG
>CAZYOC010000204.1:0-8132 GCA_964648415.1 uncultured bacterium
AAGAGTAGCAGTCCCATTTTCTTCCCGCAGCTTGTATTGCTCGAGTGATTTCCCCGTCCCGACTTGCTCTTCACCGGCAGACCTCCTGTCCCGTTGCGTCGTCCATTGTTGTTTCCGATCAGTGTCCGAGGATGGTAAGGGGCAAATCGGGCCATGCGTGCGTTTTATTGTGTCCGTTTTGCGTACTCTTTATTGTGACGGTTTATTGTGTCAGTTCTCCGCACACAACGCTAAGGAACAGACACGCCCCGCGTATATTCCCGGACCGGGGGTGGTCCGGGAGTTTACTCCCGGGTTTCAGCGACAATCATACAGGTGTCAAGTTTTCAAGCATATAGGACTCCCGACACTAAAAAGTGTCGGGCCAAACCGCCCTTGCAGGGTGATTCTGGTGTAATATCCCGGTTAAACTTTCGGGAAATGCTACAGGGCCTGTTGCACGAATCAAATTTCCGGTGTTTTTGAGAAGTAATGCAATAGATCAGAGGAAATGGCTTTGGCCGTATCATATTGGTAATTCGCATATTGTAAAAACGCTGCCGTTTGATAGTTGTCAGTCTCGCTTCGCAGATGATTCAAATATGGGATTCAGGCAACAGGCCCTGTACTGTCAGGCCAAACGACCCAATTTGCCGGGTTTTGTGTATCGAAGGCATGACAATGCGCATGGGTCTTCTCTTCGAATAACCATGCACCCCATCGGGGATACTCGTTCCTGAAAACCCTTCCGAGAGCCCGAGAATTGGTATACGCTTTGCCCTTCTTCAGTTACATTTTCAATTGGAATCCCATTTTGATACGCTGGAGATAAACATGTGGTTGCAGCTACAGGATAAATCCGTAAAACCGCGCGAGGCCCAGTATTGTTCACAATGTGGAGGGCAGAGCCATCCCATCGGCCTGGTGGTCAAGTTCAAGGAGGATTGTCAGGCTGTGGATGAGCTAATCAGGTCACTCCAACACCATTTCCCCTGCGACCTGAAAGCCGATACCGGTTGCCGCTCTCGCATCAAGGGGACGCTGGAGGTGGTTGAACAACTGATGCGAGAAATTCTGTTCGAGTTGCAGATGGTCGACCATTCGCGTCAGAACAATTGGATTCTGGCCAGTGAGCTGAACCTGGAAAGCCTGGCGAAGGAGGAAGAACACGGCGATCTCGACCCATTGTATTATTTGCTGGATCGGCGGGATTATTTCCTTCATCCGCATGAAACCTACGAGGAGTTGATCGAGGATATCCGTCGCCTGGCCACCACCTTGCGTGCTCTGCAACACGAACGAACCCGGGAGAGTCAGCCGCAGGGGAACAAGTGAGCTCTCGGAGGCAACGCCTTTTAAACCTTCATGGTTGTGAGGCGTCTTTTCTACACCTACTATGTAGCCTGCTACACAGTAGACAGATACAGTTTTTTAACATTTTGTTTTACTGGAAGAAAAGCGATGCGGGATGACTGTTTTCCACGCGATGACAACCCCGGGCATGCGGCGTTCCGGCTGCACATGGCCTTTCACATGTCCGCCGACGCTAAAATGAAGCCGCTGGGTGTCAGCCACCGGGAGGCGTTTACGCTCCTGTTTCTGACCGCGCACGGGCCGGATTCCCTGGTGGAGATGGCCAATCGGTTCGGATTGTCTCATCCCTCTCTCCTGCGACATGTGGATATGCTGGAACAGCAGGGGTTGATTGAGCGTGCGCCCCACCCGAAGGACCGGCGTAAGAAGATGATTCAGCTCACGAAAAAGGGTTGCGAGCTGGCGCCGCATGTCAAGCAGCGCATGCAGGAGCTGCAACAGCAGGCTGTCGAGGGCATTCCGCCGGAAAAACTTCGTGAGGCGATTGCGGTATTGAGAAGGATGGAAGCGAACCTCTCAATCAAGAGGGAATCATGAGCACAGCTGAACGAAGAACCGGAACGGGCCGGGCGATCCTGACCGGCGTCATGCTGCTGTTCGGGATGACGCTGCTGGGCGGGTGTGCGGGGTGGCGTCCGGTGCGAGAGCAGGCGCCGCCGGCTTCGCCCGACTCATTTCTAATGGCGGACAGCACGGGCGGATGGACCGATGCGGTTTGGTGGCCGGCGTTCGGCGACACCACGCTGAACCGTCTCATGGAGGAAGGCTTCGCCGAGAACCTCACCATCAGCCAGACCGCTCAGCGTTTGGTGCAGTTTGAGGCCGCGCTGAAGGCGTCGAGGGCGAGTTGGTTCCCGGGAGTCAACGCGTCGGGATCCTACACGGAAAGCGACTACCTGGAAGACGAAGAGACGCCGTCCACTTTGCCCGGCGGTATGTCGAGCGGTTCTGTCTCGAGCGGCTCGTTTACACAATCCAGGCTGAGCGGCGCGGTGTCCGCCACCTACGAGCTGGATCTCTGGGGCAAGCTGCACGCCAGCCGTGGAGCCGCCAGGGCGGACTACCTGGCGACCCGGGAGGACCTGCGCTCGCTGCTGCTGACCATGTCCGCCAACATCGCCCGCTCCTATTACGTCATCGTGGAGCTCAAGCAGCACAAGGAGTTGCTGGAGACCACGGTGGAAGCCTACCGGGCCAACCTGGAGCTGATCGAGGACCGGTACCGGCGCGGCGTGGTGCGTTCGCAGGACGTCTACCAGGCGAGGACCACATTGGCCGGCACACAGGCTCAGCTTTCGCAGACCGAAGCCGGCCTGGCGGTAGCCGAGCACGGCCTGGCGGTGTTGCTCGGGCGCTATCCCAAGACCGGGATCGTGCCCAATGAGATCGCACTGCCGGTGGAGGTGGAAGCGCCCCCGCCGGGCATTCCGAGCGAATTGTTGAAGCGCCGTCCCGATGTACGCGCGGCGTTCCAGCGCATGGTGGCGGCGGACCGGCGGGCGGCCGAAGCGGTGGCGTCATTGTTTCCCTCTGTCAGCCTGACGGGCTCGCTGACCGGCAACGGCGATGCTCTGGATGAGGTGACCGACCCGACCAACATCCTGTGGCGGGCGGTGGGCAGTGTCTCCGCGCCCCTCTTCCAGGGCGGACGTCTCCGGGCCAACAAACAGCGTGCTCAAGCGGCCTGGAAAGCGGCGGTGGATGCCTACAAGCTGGCCGCGTTGAACGCCTTCAAGGATGTGGAGGACGCGTTGGTGCGTGGCCGCAAGCAGGTGGAATACGTGGAGTATCTCCAGCAGCAGGTAGAAGCGGCGGACGCGTCGCTGAGACTGGCGGAGGACCAGTACCTGCAAGGGGTGACGTCGTATCTGCCCGTTGTCGTTGCGCAGAGTACGGCCTTCAATGCCCGGCGCAGCCTGATCAGCGGACGACGTGCGCTGGTGGAGGCGAGGATCAGCCTGGTCACCGCGATGGGCGGCGGCTGGACCGACGATGTGATCAAAAACCATCTCTCGATGGAGTAACGGGGAAGGCAGCGAGATGAGTCCGAACGTACGCAAGTGGTTAAGGCGTTTGATTCCAGTGGGGATTATCCTGGTCGGGGCGTTGGTGATGATGGGATTGGCGAAAACTCGCAAACCGCCTCAGCGCCAGAAAGTGGAATCGTCCGGTGCACTGGTGGAAGTGGTGAAAGCCCAACGCGCTCCCCGCAACATCCTGATTGACGGGACCGGCACGGTGCAGAGCCGGTACGAGGTCACCTTGATTCCGCAGGTGTCGGGCAAGATCGAGTGGGTGCATCCGCGTATGGAGGCGGGCGGATATTTCAGCAGGGGCGATACCCTGCTGCGCATCGAGCAGGACGATTACGAGCTGGCGGTGCAACAGGCCGAAGCCCAGGTGGCCCAGGCGGAGTACCAGTACCAGGTCGCCGGCGCCAATGCGGAAATCGCCGAGCGTGAATGGGAGATGATGCAGGCCGGCCGGGACAAGCAGGCCGGCGAGCCGGACCCGCTGGTGCTGCACAAGCCGCAGCTTCGTCAGGCGGAGGCGGCGCTCCAGTCGGCGGAGGCGGCGCTGGATCGCGCGAAACTCAACCTGCAACGAACCGTCCTGACCGCGCCGTTCAACTGTATGATCCGTCAAGAGTCTGCGGCGGTGGGGCAACTTGTCGGGCCAAGCTCCATGATCGCTTCGCTTTACGAGACCGATGTCGCGGAGATTGAAGTTACGATGCCGGTGGCCGATCTGCGCTGGATCAAGGTTCCCGGCGCGGACGCTACTATTCATTACTCCACCGGTGACCACGTGTACGAGTGGGAAGGCCGGGTCGACCGGACTATTGGCGTGCTGGACCAGGTGGGCCGTCTGGCACGGGTGGTGGTTCAGGTCCGAAATCCGTTTACAAATCGCGACCCGTTGCATCCCGTGCTGCATGTGGGATCGTTCGTTACGGTGATAATCGAAGGGCGCGAAGTGGTGGATGCGATCCCCTTGCCGCGACGGGCGTTGCGCGAGAACAACCGTGTCTGGGTGGCGACCGGGGACAGTACGCTGGACTTCCGGAAGGTCGAGTTGTATCGCCTGACGCCGGACGAGGCGCTGGTGTCTGAAGGGCTTGAGGATGGCGAGCACGTGGTGCTGACGTCGATTTCGGCGGCGGCTCCCGGCATGAAACTGCGTCTCCAGCAGGCGGAGGCGACCCCATGAGCGACCAGCCCAGAGGCCCCATCGCCTACATGGCCTCCAACCATGTCGCCGCCAACATCCTGATGCTGGTGCTGATCGTGGGCGGGTTCCTGATCGGCGGCAACATCAAGCAGGAGGTCTTTCCCGAGTTCGAGATGGACATGGTGACGGTCTCGGTTGTGTATCCCGGTGCGACGCCTTCCGAGGTGGAGGAGTCCGTGGTGCGTCCCATCGAGCTGGCCATCAGCGGTGTGGAAGACGTCAAGAAGATCCGGGGTACGGCCGGTGAAAGTGTGGGATCGGTCACCATCGAGGTGCTCGAGGGCGGCGATGTGGACATGGTCCTGCAGGATGTCAAGACCCAGGTGGACCGCATCCGCACCTTCCCGGAAGAGGCCGAACGTCCCGTGATCACCAAGGTGATTAACCGCCGGCAGGTGCTGTCGCTGATTATCTCCGGCGATGTGCCGGAACGGTCTCTGCGTGAGATCGCCGAGCGAGTGCGTGACGACCTGCTGGCCCGGGAGAACATCACCCAGGTGGAGCTCACCGCGGCGCGCCCTTACGAGATCTCCATCGAGATCGATGAAGAGAACCTGCGCAAGTACAACCTGACGTTGCCGCAGGTGGCGAACATCGTACGCCGCTCGTCTCTTGACCTTGCCGGAGGAACCATCAAGGACGAGTCCGGTGAAGTCTTGATCCGCACGACAGAGAAACGCTACACCGGGGCGGAGTTCGACTCGGTCAATGTGTTCACCCGGCCCGACGGCCGCAAGGTGCTGCTGAAGCACATCGCCAACGTGAATGACGGGTTCATGGAAGTGGACCAGGAGGTGATGTTCGACGGCAAACAGGCCATCATGCTGCTGGTCTACCGTGTTGGCGATCAGACTCCCAAAGGCGTGTCGAACTCCGTGCATGAGTACCTGGAGCAGGCGCGCAGCAGCTTCCCGCCGAGTATTCATTTCGACCTCTACAACGACCGGTCGGACGCTCTCCAGTCCCGCATCAACCTGCTGCTCAAGAACGGCGGCCTGGGGCTCGCGCTGGTGCTCATCATCCTGTCGCTGTTCCTGGAGATCCGGCTGGCGATCTTCGTGGCGCTGGGCATCGTGATCTCGTTCGTGGGCTCCCTGATGTTCATGCCCGGCCTGGACATCTCCATCAACATGATGAGCCTGTTCGCCTTCCTGATCATTCTCGGGGTGGTAGTCGACGATGCGATTGTGGTGGGCGAGAACGTGCTGGTGCACTACCGCATGGGCAAATCTCTGCGTCGCGCCGCCATTGACGGCGCCCGGGAGATGTCGCTGGCGGTATCCTTCGCCGGCATGACCACCATCGCCGCGTTTGGCCCTCTGATGTTCGTAGGCGGCTTTTTCGGCAAGTTCCTCGGCGTGATCCCCATGATCGTCATCACCGTGCTGCTTATTTCGCTGGTGGAATCGCTGTTCATCCTGCCCTCCCACCTCAACGGCTGGCCGGTGACCAGCAAAGCTCCTGTCTGGGGTAAGCTGGAGAAACGACGCAAACCGTTTGACAAGTTCGTCCACTGGCTGATCGACAAGACCTATGTGGACTCGCTGAAATGGTGCACGCGGAACCGCTACATCACCGTGTCTGTAGCGATTGCGGTATTGTTGATGACGGTCGGGCTGTTCGCCGGCGGCTTTATCAAGTTCAGCTTCATGCCGCAAATTGACGCCGATGAAGTGGTGGTGACGCTGGAAATGCCGCCGGGCACTCCCTATGAGGAGACCCGCAAGCAGGTGCTGGAGATCGAGCGGACGGGGCGTGCGCTGCTCCAGGAAATGGATGCAAAGCGCGAAGACGACAAATCCAACCTGGAGCACGTGTTCACCGTGGTCGGCCAGACGATCTCGGGCCGTGGCGGGGGGCATTCCGGCGGTGAAGGCGCCTACTCGTCGAACCTGGCCCAGGTGCGGTTGCTGCTGGCGCCGCCGGAAGTGCGCAATGTTCGTACTCCCGTGCTGGCGTCGATGTGGCGTGAACGTGTGGGCGAAATTCCCGGCGTGGAGCGGCTGCAATTCCGTAGCGACCTGATCAGCAGCGGAGCCGATCTTGAGATCCAGCTCTCCCACACCGACTTTCCCATGCTGCTGGATGCGGCGGAACGGCTGAAGCAAGCCATGGCCGACTATGCCGGCGTGGAGGAAGTCGAGGACAGCCACACCGAGGGCAAGCGTGAACTGAAACTGCGTCTCAAACCCGAAGCCGCCACCCTGGGCATCACCGAGCAGGACCTGGCGATGCAGGTGCGCGGGGCGTTTTACGGCAGCGAAGCCCTGCGGATTCAACGTGGCGAGAACGAAGTCAAGGTGATGGTCCGCTACCCGGAAAAGGACCGCCGGACCCTGGCCACGGTGGACCACATGCGGCTCCGGACCATGGATGGCCGCGAAGTGGCGTTTCAGGATGCAGCGTACATCGACGAGGGCCGCGGTTACAGCACGATTCAACGAGCGGACCGGCGGCGGATTGTCAACGTGACAGCCTCGGTGGACAAACGCACCGCCAACGCCGATGAGATTCTGCAATCGGTGATCGCCAACGAGCTGCCGCGCCTGATGGCCGACTACCCGGGCCTGTCCTTCAGCCTGGAGGGCCGCAGCCGCGACCAGAAGGAAGCCGTGCAGGGAGTATTGCAGGCGGAAAGCTTCGGCCTGTTCCTCATCTTCGCGCTGCTGGCGATCCCGTTCCGAAGCTTCTTCCAGCCGCTGATCGTGATGAGCGCGATACCCTTCGGTATCGTCGGCGCGATCATCGGGCACATGCTGCTCGGGTACAACGTCAGCCTGATTTCCATGTGGGGGTTGGTGGCGCTGACCGGTGTGGTGGTCAACAGCTCGCTGGTGATGATCGACTTCATCAACCGGTCACGCAGGGAAGGCAACGATGTGCGCGACGCGGTTCATGAAGCCGGCAAACGCCGGTTCCGGCCCATCATCATGACGTCGCTGACCACATTCTTCGGCCTGACGCCCATGATCCTGGAGACGTCGATCCAGGCGAAGTTCCTGATCCCGATGGCGATCAGCCTGGGCTTCGGCGTACTGTTCTCCACGGCGATCACGCTGGTGCTGATTCCCACGCTGTATTTGATCCTCGAGGACATCCTGAATGTCTGGCGAGCGATTTTCGGGATGGAGACGGAAGACATCAACGGCGCGGACACCGTGCCCGCAGGCAGCAGTGGCGGGGGAGAAGTACAGTAAGCAGTGAGTGAGCCTGGCACGGATAGTTCGCGAAACAGTCGGCATGGCCCGGTTAGCTGTGCGCTGGGAAAAAGGGACTGTTACCTTTTTACCGCGAGAAGTTTTATACAGGCTGTTGCAGAGATCTGATGTCTCTCATTCCAGCGAAGGCTGGAATGAGATTAGTTCCTATTGTGCAACAGTCTGTATAGTAATTCTCGAATGAAATGTCCCATGATGTCATTCCTGCGAAAGCAGGAATCCAGAATAAACAAGTACTCAAGAATCCTAGTATGTTCGATTCTTTGCAAGAACCACTATAAACACTATTTCGGTTCAGAATTGCTAACATTTTGTATTCTTGCACCTTGT
>CAZYOC010000205.1:0-8082 GCA_964648415.1 uncultured bacterium
ACATTTTGTATTCTTGCACCTTGTCTGGATTCCAGCCTTCGCTGGAATGAGATCGCTTCCTATTGTGCAACAGCCTGTATAAGTCTTACCCAACCGCATCCCGCACTTCTTGGATTACCGTATCTATATCTGCATCCGTCAACGCGGGAAACATCGGCAGCGACAGGATTTCCTCGTAGGCCTCCTCTGCTGCCGGACAAAGTCCCGGTCCGGTCTGGAGATGGGTACGGTACCAGGGATGCAGATGGACCGGGATGTAGTGGACATTGACACCGATCCCGCGTTCCCGCAGCCGGGCGTACAACTCATCGCGGGTCACACCGGCCTGCTGTGCGTTCACCCGCACGACATAGAGGTGGTACGCGTGTTCCACTGCGGCGTCCAGTCCAAGCGGGGATATGCCGGGAAGATCCGCGAATGCCTGGTCATACCGAGCTGCGATTTCACGGCGGCGTTTCAGCCAGGCGGGCAGGTTCTCGAGCTGACTCAGGCCGAGGGCGGCCTGGATGTCGGTCAGACGGTAGTTCAGGCCCAGGTCGACCATTTCGTAATACCAGGTTCCGGCGTTGCTGCGCGCGCGGGCGTCGGTGTCGATCCCGTGGTTCCGAAACCGCCGCATTGCGGCTGCCAGGTCGGGATCGTCGGTGACAATCATCCCGCCTTCGCCGGTGGTGATGTGTTTGACCGGATGAAAGGAGAAGCAGGTCATGTCGGCGAGCGCGCCGACCTTTTTACCGCCGCGGGTCGCACCGGGCGCATGGCAGGCGTCGGCGATCAGCAGCAGGTTGTGTTTGTCGGCGAGAGCTCGCAGGGCGTTATAGTTCGCCGGCTGGCCGGCGTAATCCACCGCCGTGATGGCGCGGGTTTTTTCGGTGATCAGTTCCTCAACCTTGTCGGGATCGAGCAGGAGGGTATCGCTTCGCACATCCGCAAAGCGTGGCGTCGCGCCGAGATGGACCAGCGTGTTGGCGGTGGCGGCGAAGGTCATGGGCGGGACGATCCCCTCGTCGCCCGGGCCGAATCCCGCGGCGGCGCAGGCGCTGTGCAACGCGGCGGTGCCGCTGGATACGGCTACCGCGTACTTCGCTCCGACCGTCTCGGCAAACGCCGTCTCAAACCGGTCAACTGTTGGTCCGGTGGTTAGCCATGAGGAATGGAGAACGTTGACTACGGCCTGCACGTCGTTCCGGCTGATGCTCTGCCGCCCGTAGGGGATCATGGTGCTTCCCTTCGTACATCTCGTCGGTCAGGAGTGTGAGGTCCTCCACGTCCAGCCAGTCGCTGTTGGTGTTGGAGGCGTAGTAGAAGCCCTCCCGGATCGCCTCGGCGTCGGTGAAGTTGCCGGGCTTCCACCAGGGATGGGCGGGCTGGACAATGATCATGTCGTCGTAGGAAAGGGAGTGCCGCGCTTCATCCTCACCCAGCAGCAGCTCGTGCAGCTTTTCGCCGGGACGGATGCCGATCAGGTCGATCTCGCATTCCGGGGCCACCGTACGGGCCAGGTCGGTCAATTTCATCGAGGGGATCTTGGGCACGAAGATCTCGCCGCCGTGCATCAACGCCAGCGTACGGATCACGAAACGCACACCTTGCGCCAGGGTCAGCCAGAACCGCGTCATCCGGGTGTCGGTGATGGTGATCTTGCCGGTCTTGCGTTGCTGGCGGAAGACCGGGATAACGCTGCCCCGGCTGCCGACCACGTTGCCGTAACGCACACAACTGAAGCGCGTCCCATCGGGACCGGAGTAACTGTTGGACTGGATGAACAGTTTCTCCGACACCAACTTGGTGGCTCCGTAGAGGTTGATGGGGTTGACCGCTTTATCGGTGCTGAGAGCGATCACCCGTTTGACTTTCATGTCCAGGGCGGCGTCAATCACGTTTCTCGCGCCCATGACATTGGTCATCACCGCTTCGATTGGGTTGTACTCGCAGGCGGGGACCTGTTTCATGGCCGCAGCGTGGACCACGATGTCCACGTTGCGCATGGCGCGGGTGAGGCGTTCCTGGTCACGGACATCGCCGATGAAATACCGCAGGCTGGGGTGATCGAACCCGTTCATCCGCATCTCGTGCTGTTTCAGCTCGTCACGGCTGAAGACAATGACACGGCGCGGGTTGAACTCATCCAGGATTTTCTGGATGAAGCTGCGGCCGAAGGAGCCGGTGCCGCCGGTCACCAGTACACTGGCGCCGTCCATCAGTTCCCCGGCGCGCTGCATCTCTGCACGTTCTTTTTGTTCACTCATCAGGACGTCCTCTTTGCAACCTCGCTGACACCCGGGAGGTTTCTCCCGGGCTACGCGCCGGGATGACGAAAAAACCCAGCCTGCAGGGAACGTTTTTGCAAGCCATGTGCCAGAGGGGGAGCGGAGGGTTCACGGTGGCTATTGTATTGTTATTTCATGTCATAACTGCTATTGCTTCTCTCGTGCAAGGAGCTGATTCGGCTCTGCGGGGCGGTTAAAAAGAGCTCGGTGCGGCAAGGTTTTCACTCGGCCATGGTAGCACGGGTGTCGCCCCACCGGGGCGTTTGAATAATCCCATCCATTCACAAATGGGATCCTTCCATCCAAACGGGATCCATTGGGCATCGTGATACCGTCTCGATCAATGCGCTACCCGGCCCTCACCGCTTCCGGTTTGTACCCCAGCACTTCCAGCACTTGCCCGGCCTGCTGCTCGATCCAGGCGTTCTCGTCGGGCGTCAGCACGTTCACCCAATCCCCCGCGATCCCCTTACGGAAGAAGGAGTTCCGGTCTTCCTGACCTTCTTTGCGTTTGGCGAGGGTTTTGAAGGCGAACTTGTCCAGGGTATCCCGCACCAGAGTCTCGTCAAGCGGCGCGCCCAGCCGCCGGCCCAGCCCCAGCAACGTGTCCACCGGAACCAGCTTCAGATCCTCGTAGCGCACAATCGCCGCCGGGTTGGTGTTCAGGCCGCCGACAACATGCTCCAGCCATTCCGGGACTCGCTTCTGCAGGTGCTCATGAAAGCCTTTCCGGTCCTCTTCGATGGTGACATTCCGGCCCTTCTGCTGGTTGAGGTAATAGAAATACGAGACTGCCACATCCCGGACGTCGCGCACGAGATAGATCACCGGCTCCTGCGCCTGCTGCGCCGATGGAACACGGTGGGTCTTGAGCACCTGTCCCAGCGTGTCCTGGCGGCTGGTGTGAGCATGGCCGCCCTTGACCAGGGAACGTTGATACTCGTCACGCGGATGCACCCCCGGCGCGTCCTCGTCGTCGTACACCGTGTTCAGCGAGTACGCCAGCAGGTAGCAGAACCACGTGTTGCCGCTGCGCGGATAGCCGAGCACTTTCATGGATCAGCTCCTTCCCTCGTTGCCGGTGACTTCGCGGTAGACCTCATCGTAGAGGGCGTTGATCTGCTGCGCGACCTTGTTCCAGGCCAGTTCTTCCGCGCGTCGGCGCGCCAGCTTGGAACGTCGCAGCCGCTCGCCGGGATTGGCGCGCAGCGTGTCGATGGCCTGCTTGAACGCTTCCGGCGTGGAGGGCGACACTTTCAGGCTCTCGTCGCCTGGCACATACGCCCGTACACCCGGCAGATCGGTCGCCACCACCGGAACGCCGCTGGCGATCCCTTCCAGGATGGCGTTGTTCACCGTGGAGCCGTGCAGCGGAAGGACGACCAGGTCGGCGGTATGGTACAACGCCGCCAGGTCGTCGTCCGGGATGCCGTGATGCACCGTCACATTGCCCGGATGCGACTTGTTCGCCTGGCCCGCGCTGACGATATGAAACTCGATCCCCGGATCGCCCTCGTACAACGCCGCGATGTTGTCCAGCGTGTCGTAGTCGCGCAGCCAGCTACCCACCGTGAGGCAACGGAAGCGCGCGTTCGGGTCTGTCCCGGGTTCTGCGGCGGGATGGAAAAACCCGGTGTCCACGCCATGCAGAATCATATGCACCTTCTCCTCCGGCAGGTGCTGGAGCAGCCACTGTTTCTGGTCCGGCGCGAGCACCATGACCCGGTCGACGTAACGCAGCAGCGGAGGGGGGACCAACGCGCTCAGTTTGTCGGCCGGCTGGTGGAGTGTTACGATTACGGGCAGGCGTTTGCCCGTTTGCGCAAACCGCTGCGCGATGGCGGGCAGGAACTGAAGCGAGTGTTCGCCGTCGAGATAGTGCAACAGATCGAACTCGCCCTTGAGCCAGGCGCTGAGGGTTCTCGCCTCGGCGACCAGGTCGTTGGGGTCGTAGGCTTTCGTGCCCAGGGCCTTCGTCAGCCGCTTGATCTCCTGCGCCAGGGTAGGGTCCGCAACCCGGAATTCCCGGTTGCCCATTTCGACTTGGTCCACGTCTACCCGGACGCTATCTTCAGGCATATGTTTCAGGAACTGATACGACCCGGAATGGTCGGCCAGATGGTTGAAGACGGTGTGAATCAAACGGACTCGCAACACATTTGTCCTGTCTTGCTTCTTTGAAGAAGACGGCGCCAACGGTTGGATCGCTGAGGATTGGTTGCTCTCTTGTGAACCGGCAGCCTGTAATGACGGCTCGTAGCCGTATTTGCCCAGGAGCGGCTCTGCAAATGTCGAGGCGATCTGCAACTCGGTCGTGGTAAATTCACGTTGCCAGCGTTTCGTGCTTGATGTGGACACTTTCTTTCGTTTGGCCACATCGCGTGACCCGGCTTCCCATTCCGGGAGGTTGTGCGGTTTGTTTTTGTAGTCGAGGATGGCATCGTCCCAGGCCTCGCCGATGAACTCCAGCACGCCGGTGATGGTCGCCTGCGGGTTGGTGACGAGATCCTCGTAACGGAAATCGTACACGTCCAGCCCGAACTCTTCCCGCCAGCCCTCGAAGCGGTGCTCCCACTGGACCCAGCGACGCAAAGCGTTGAGGCGCGTGTTGGGCGCGTCACCTTCGGGATCCCAGATCACCTTGCCCCAGGTGCGGCGCTCGTTATAGGAAGAGCAGGCGACATCGCGGCCGTCGCGCAGGATGTGTAGCCACAGCGCATCAGGAAACATCCTCACCAGTGTCGGGATGTCGCCCATGTGGTTAGGCGTTTTCTCCACCCAGCGGCGCTTGCCCCGGGCGTGGGCGTAGCGGCCCAGCAGCGTGTCGATCGCCTGGCCCAGGGCGATGGCGGTGTGTTCGGGTTCGATGCCGTCAAAGTTCTTCACCAGCCCGCGACGGTCGTTGTCCAGCGTATCCAGCAGATCCTTAAACGACGTCAATTGGCCGTAGCTGCCCATCATCCAGGGCGCTTCCGGACCGACGGCCAAGCCAGGATGGCTGTCCAGCATCACCCTCAGCAGCGTGGTGCCGCTGCGGGGCAGGCCGACGATGAAGACGGGGCGCGTGGCCGGATTCTGGCTGCTCATGCGTCCTCCCCGGCTTCCACCGCAATGACGCCCAGCGCCGCCACCAGGAACAGGTGCAGGCCGAGGGTCCGGTCGTTGACCCACTCGTCGCTGCGGCGGCAGATCTCTTCGCCCAGCGCCCAGAGTTGCGGGTCGGTGCGGTGCTGGTCCAAGCGCTCCAGTAGCGCCATGATCGCGTAATCGAAACGGCCCTGGTCCAAGTGCGAACGAATCACGTCTGAATCCACATTGGCCATCAATTCAGCCTCCGGTTCAAGATCAAGCTGTTTTGTTGAAGCTGTATGCACAGGTGAAGGTACTGTAAACTCCTGTCGGATGTGTGCAATGTCATTGTAGAGCTGCTCGAGAGCGTTCGCCTGCACCTGCGGCGCATAGCGAGTTTCGGCGGTGGAGCGGCATATCGGGGCGAACCCCTCCTCG
This sequence comes from uncultured bacterium, assembly GCA_964648415.1. GTDB lineage: Bacteria > Electryoneota > Electryoneia > Electryoneales > Electryoneaceae. Next base: position 5,778 of record CAZYOC010000205.1, read on the forward strand.
CGTGCCACCACCCACTCGATGCCCTTCGCGAAGTCCTCCACCTCAAACGGCTGCGCGACGTAACCGGTCTTCCGGTGGTCCAGGATGTCCGGGATGCCGCCGATGCCGAACGCCACCGAAGGCGTCCCGCAGGCCATCGCCTCCAGCAGGGTGTTCGGCAGGTTGTCCTCCAGCGAGGGCAGGCAGAAGACATCCGCCGCGCTGTACACCTGGGCAAGCTGACGGGGATCGTCGATGGAGCCCAGGGGCAGCGTACGGTAGCCTTGCGGAAGCTCTGTGTTCGGGGTCAGACGTCCGAAAACCCCCAGCACGATCCGTTCATGGACCGGCGACTTCTTCAGCGCATCCAGCGCCATCTTCAGCAAATCAAACCCTTTGCGGAGGTTGCCCACCGCGTCCGCGCCAAACAGCACCAGCTTGTCCTGCGGCTGGAGCTTCATCACGTTGCGCACCGCACCGCGGTCGCCCGGCTGGAACACATCCAGCGGCACACTGTTCGGGATGCGATGCACCGGGAACTCGCCCAGCAGGCTGCTGTTGCGGACCACCGCCTCCATCCAGCGATTCAGCACGACAATATGCAGATCCAGACCGCCGTAGAGACGCTTTTTCGCTTCCCACATCCGGCGGGAGAGATCGTTCTCCTGTTGCGAACCCAGCAACGGGCACGCGCCGCATTGCCGGGTGAACCTGTCGCAGCCGGCGCTGTAGTGGCAGCCGCCGGTGAGCGGGTTCAGGTCGTGCAGCGTCCACACCACCGGCTTGCCGTGAAAGGCTTTCCGGGCAGATTGCTCGTCCAGCATCCCGGCCACCCAGTGGAGGTGGATAATGTCGGCGTCGCCAAGTTCCGCAATACGTTCCAGGGGTACAACGGAGCCGAGCGGTGAGAATTGCTCCATGCCCGGCGGGCTGGAAGGGTGCTGCTCACGAACCCGTTTCCAGGATTCGGTGGCGGCTTTCCAGGCCTGTTCGACGTGGTCCTGCGGGGCGGCATGGAGAGGTCCGGTGTCCCCATTGGCCACCGGGAGGACAGAGATCGACGGGTCCGTCGTGCGCTTCCGGAGGACATACATCCGGCTGTCGCAGGCGCTGTGGTGAACGAGGGCCTGGTGCATCCTCATGGCCGCCGCCCCCGCGCCGCCGGTATCGGCCGCACAGAGCACCGCCACACGCGGGGCTGCCGGTGTTCTGCGAAAAAGTGGTACAGTTACCTTTTCGGAGTCAGGATCGTGTATGTACCCTGATTGTCTGTTTTGAAAAGGTAACAGTCCCCTTTTTCGTTCCAGCGAAGCAGGGTTCAATTGTGTGCCTTCCTGCGCGATAGCGACCTCCTGCCGGTCAGGTTTGAACAGTGCCCATCCGTCTCCGGGAAAATCGGGACTGCTACCTTTCCTTATGAAATGATACAGCTTCTTTCTCGGCATAAAATCAGGAAAGGTAGCTGTCCCGGATTTTCTTTTTGTGAAACACCGAAAAAGTGGGTACAGTTACCTTTTCGGAGTCAGGATCGGGTATGTAACCTGATCGTTCGTTTTGAAAAGGTAACAGTCCCCTTTTTCTTTCACTTGCAAAACTTTGGCTGTCAGGTCACCAGCGCACACAGACGCGCTTCACGACCCGACAGAACCGTGAACGACCTGACAAGACCGGTCTGTCCATCCGTCTCCGGGGCGGCTGAACCGGAGCTTCACGGGGAATGAACGAGCAAACGATGTGCCTTTACGGTCGTGTCGGATCGTCAGCGTCGTTTGCGGAGATCCGACACACTTTCGCCTGCAGCAACATCTCTGTCAGGTCACCAGCGTGCACAGACGCGCTTCACGACCTGACAGGACCGTGAACCATCTGACAGGACCATGATGGGAGGATGCCCGGGGAATTCGTCGAAAACGAGCGCTGATGAGGACTTGCGCGCTGGCAGATTCTTCCCGAAAAGGCAAGATTTTCCGCTGCATTTCTCGTTTTACAGCCCTTATCAAGCCTTGGGACAACACACCGCCATGGCACATGCTTTGCTTCACACATAGAAGAAAACGCGAGCCTGAACCCTCCCGGCCAGCAGGGATGCCGGGTTCTGGAAGGCTTGTCTCGTTCGAGCGGAAATAGAGGAGATCCACGCCTGCCAGACTGTATCACAATAGGAAACACTCTCATTCCCGCGTAGCAGACTGTATCACAATAGGAACAGCTCTCATTCCCGCGAAGGCGGGAATCCAGGCAAGGTGCAAGAATATAACATGTTAGCAATTCAGAACCGAAACTGTGTTCAATATTCGGTTTTCGTAGTTAACACATTGTAGTATAT
>CAZYOC010000206.1:0-8071 GCA_964648415.1 uncultured bacterium
CTCGACATCCCTCTATCCTACCATCCTGTTAGATGTTTTCGTCTTTCATCCTTGATATCCTTCTATCCTATTATCCTGTTAGAGGTTTTCGTCTTTCATCCTTGACATCCCTCTATCCTACCATCCTGTTAGAGGTTTTCGTCTTTCATCCTTGATATCCTTCTATCCTATTATCCTGTTAGAAATTTTCGTCTTTCATCCTCGACATCCCTCTATCCTACCATCCTGTTAGATGTTTTCGTCTTTCATCCTTGACATCCCTCTATCCTACCATCCTGTTAGAGGTTTTCGTCTTTCATCCTTGATATCCTTCTATCCTATTATCCTGTTAGATGTTTTCGTCTTTCATCCTTGATATCCTTCTATCCTATTATCCTGTTAGAGGTTTTCTGTTAAAGGTTCTAGTCTTTATAGAAGATCGGCCCGCCTTCCTTCTCCGTCAGCATCTCTTTCGTATAGATCAGTTTATCCCGGCTGTCCGCCACGAATTCATAAAACGGCGTCAGGAAGATCGCAGCTTCCGGGCAGGCCTCTTCGCAATCGCCGCAATAAATGCACCGCAGCATGTCGATCTCGTAGGTGATCGAGTAGCGCTCGGTGGTGTGCAGGTGTCGCCGCTCCTCCGGCACTTCGCCCGCCTGGATCGTGATGGCGTCCGCCGGACAGGCCAGCTCGCACATCTGGCAGCCCACGCAACGTTCCCTGCCGAACTCGTCGCGCTTGAGCACGTGCCGCCCACGCCACCGGTGAGTCACCGGCAGCTTCTGCTCCGGGTATTGCACGGTGACTGTGCCCGCGCCGAAGCCGAACCCGGCCTTGAAAAAGTGGGACAGCGTGACGCCCATCCCCTTCATGATCGCCGGGAGGTACAACCGCTCCATCAGCGTCAGGTCGTATTTGCGGTACCGATCTTGTGTGTTCTCTTGCACTACTCGCTCCTCCTTCACTCACTCTGCCAAGCTTCGGCAAGCAGACTTAACAGGATATTAAGGATACTTAGGATGATAAGGATGCTCACTTATTGAAATAAACACGTTTGAAATCAAGCTTTGCGTGACCAAAATTTAGAATCAAACCAACTTCTAACCCTGTTGCTTTCAAATAATTTATTAGCTGCGCTTGATGAGCTGGATGTATCGCCTTGGCCACCTTCAGCTCGACAATGATCTTTCTTTCAACAAGAAGATCTGCATAAAACATGCCGACCAGCTCACTCTTATAGTATACATCCAGCTTTTTTTGTCGTTCTACTTCCAATCCAATCGACTTCAATTCTTTCATCAGTGATATTTCATATACACTTTCTACAAATCCAATGCCCATCGTATTCAGCACCTCAAATGAAGCGCCGATGATCCGCTCTGTTATCTGTTCATATTTCATTCTTTTTCATCCTTGCCATCCTAATCATCCTAAGCATCCTGTTAAGAATACTAGCTTACCGCCCGGCCCAGCCGAAATGCATCGCCAGCACCAGCAGCACACCCGTCAGGACCACATTCAGGATACCCAAAGGAATCAAGGACTTCCAACCAAGATGCATCAATTGATCATACCGGAACCGCGGCAGTGTCCACCGCACCCACATGAAGATGAACATGAACACCAGCGCTTTGATCCAGAACACGGCGAAGGTCAGCAGCCCCCACAGGATGCCCGGTTCCGCCGGTGGGGTCACCCACGGGATCTGCCAGCCGCCGAAATACAATGTGGCGATGATGCCGCACGCCAGCGTCATGTGAGTGTATTCACCGAACTGGAACAGCCCGAATTTCATCGACGAGTATTCGGTATGATACCCGCCCACCAGCTCGTTCTCCGCTTCCGGCAGGTCGAACGGGATCCGGGCCGCTTCCGCGAACGACGCCACATAGAAAATCAGGAAGCCCAGCGGCTGACTGAACACGTTCCAGTGCCAGATCGCCCCGCCCTGGTTCAGCACCATCTCACGCAGCGACGTCGTGCCCTGATCCATCAGCAGCGCCACCAGCGCCAGCCCGACCGGGATCTCGTAGGAGATGATCTGGCTGACCGCGCGCACGCCGCCCATCAGCGAATACTTGTTGTTCGAGGCCCAACCGCCGATCGTGATCCCGTACACGCTCATCCCGCTGATCGCCAGGATGTACAGCAACGCGATATGAATATCGGCGATCTGCAGCAGCACTTCCCGCCCGGCGATCATGATCCGGTCGCCGAAGGGAATCACCGCCATCAGGAAGCCCGCGCCCATGAAGGTGAACGTCGGCGCGATGATGAACAGCGTCTTGTGGGCGTGATCGGGGATGAAGTCTTCTTTCATGAAGAACTTCACACCGTCGGCCAACGGCTGCAGGATGCCCCATGGCCCCGCACGGTTGGGACCATGTCGATCCTGGAACCAGCCGGCGATCTTCCGCTCCCCCAGGGTGGCGTAGGCCACCACGCCCAGCGTGACACCGAAAATGGTCACGGCTACGAGGCTTTTCTCAAGCAGAAACAGGAGCAGCTCGGTATTGGACTCAATCATCCTTCTTCTCCTCGTCAGCCTCCTGCTGGAGCTTCTTCTCGGCCATCTCGACCTTCATGATTTTCTCGGCCGGGGGGATCGGCTTGTACATATCGTCCTCGTCGTCGATCACCCAGTCGTCGAGGTTGTAATGCTCGAACCGGCACTCGTCGCAGATCAGGCTCTTCATCACGTGCCGTTCATCGAAGCGTGCGGTGACACGGTAGATCTTGCCACGATACAGCCCCAGCAAAGCTTTGCAGCCATGTTTGCAATCGGGGCGGTGCGCCGGGACGTGCTCGAGGTCCCAGGCGCGCACGCTGAAGCGCATCTTCTTGTCGGTCAGGCAGCCCACCGGGCACACGTCGATGATGTTACCGGCCCAGTCGCTGTCCATGGCGCCTTCCACCCAGGAACCGATCTCCATGTGGTCGCCGCGATGCAGCGAGCCGATATGGTTAACACCCAGGTAGTCCTCGCTCAGACGGATGCACCGGCGGCAATGGATGCAGCGGTTCATCTCCTTGGCCACCTTGTCGCCGTAATCGTACTTCTTGTAGGTCCGGCGCTCGTGGCGGTTGTGTCCTACCGGGTGACCGTACTTGTACCCGTAATCCTGCAGGTCGCATTCGCCGGCCTGGTCGCAGATGGGGCAATCCAGCGGGTGGTGCAGCAGCAGGAACTCCATGATCCCGCGCCGCGCTTTGAACACGCGCTCGTTGCTGGTTTCCACCACCATCCCGTCGGAGATCGGCGTCTGGCAGGCGATCTGCAGTTTCGGGAACGGTGTGAGTTCGCCGCCGCGCGGCCCCCAGCACTCCACCAGGCAGATACGGCAGTTGCCGGAAGGCGGGAACCACGGGTAGTAACAGTAGGTCGGAATCTCGATCCCGGCCTTCCGAGCGGCCCACAGGACCGTCGTCCCCGCAGGCATCTCGACTTTCTTGCCGTCTATGGTTACTTCGGGCATCGGAACACTCCGTTTGCTACCGATGTGTGTCGCGTCTTCCCGAGTGCAAGCACCCGGGCCACCCAACTTCTACCCGGACAAGCATCTCCGGGCTACTTCAGCCGACTTGTGTCTCTCACCACTCGCGTCGTGTCAGGTCCTTCTTGGTCGTGTCAGGTCCTTAGCGTCGTTTGCGGAGACCTGACACTGCTTCTACCTCTGCTTCTGCTTCCCCGGACAAGCATGGCCGGGCTACTTCAACCGATATGCGTCGCCACTTGTGCGTCGCCACTCTGGATTCCTGCTTTCGCAGGAATGACACCTCTTATCGTGTCGGACCCTTCCTTGGTCGTGTCGGACCCTTCCTTGGTCGTGTCAGATCCTTCCTTGGTCGTGTCAGGTCCTTAGCGTCGTTTGCGGAGACCTGACACTGCTTCTACCTCTGCTTCTGCTTCCCCGGACAAGCATGGCCGGGCTACTTCAACCGATATGCGTCGCCACTTGTGCGTCGCCACTCTGGATTCCTGCTTTCGCAGGAATGACACCTCTTATCGTGTCGGACCCTTCCTTGGTCGTGTCGGACCCTTCCTTGGTCGTGTCAGATCCTTCCTTGGTCGTGTCAGGTCCTTAGCGTCGTTTGCGGAGACCTGACACTGCTTCCTGACTTTACTCGACCGGCGAGGGCGCCGATCCTACGCTAACTGTCAGATCTCCACTTCGTTCAGGATCTGACAGAACGACTACTTGCGAACCATCGACCCTGATTGCCAATCGACTTTTAATTCTTAATTCTTAATTCTTAATTACTTTGGAGAAGTATCGTGCACCACTCGTCCGGTAAAGTCCGTCACCCAGTCTTCCGGGCCGGGATAGTTGAACGGTTTGCCGCGTCGCCAGTTGTGCGGACGAGCTTCCTTCACCTCGTGCGCACGCTTCGCCTTGCCGGTGATCATCGACTTGCCGTTCTCGATGTAGTAATCGAACTCTTCCGGGAACTTCTCCATCAGGCTCTTGATCGGCATCACGATGGAATCGCCCAACGGGCAGATGGTGTTGCCGTAGATCTCCTCGAACACCGTCAGCAGCGTGTCCTTCACATTTTGCTGCGGCGTACCGCGTTCGATATCGCGAATGATACGATGCACCCAGCCGGTGCCTTCACGGCAGGGCGTACACTGCCCACAGCTTTCATGGTGGTAGAACTGCGCCAGCACTTCGGCCACTTCCACCAGGCAGGCTTTCTCGTCCATCACGATCATCCCGCCGGACCCGAGCATGGAGCCGTGCTCCGCGATGCTCTCGTAGTCCATGTTGCAGGCGAAGAACTCCTCTTCGGTCATCGCCGGCACCGAGCTGCCGCCCGGAATCACGCACTTCAGTTTGTGACCCTTCCAGCAGCCGCCCAGCTCTTCCTCGAAGAACTTCTTCATGGGATACCCCATGGGAACTTCGTAGACACCCGGGTTGGTGATATGCCCGCAGCAGCTCCACAATTTGGTGCCGGGGCTGCGTTCGGTGCCCCACTGCCGGTACCAGTCCGCGCCGTTCTCCATGATCTTCGGTACGGCGGCCAGCGTTTCCACGTTGTTGACGATGGTCGGGGACTTGTAGAACCCTTCCACTGCCGGGAACGGCGGCTTCAGCCGGGGCTCGCCGCGACGTCCTTCCATGGAGTCGATCAGCGCGGTTTCTTCCCCGCAGATGTACGCGCCTGCGCCGCGATGGGTGTACATCTCGTGGTCCCACCCGCTGCCCAGGATGTTCTCGCCGAGATACCCGGCCTCGCGCGCCTGCTCGATGGCCTGCTCGACCAACTTCCAGCCCTTGACGAACTCCCCGCGAAAATAGACCCAGGAGATCTTGGAACCGAACGCGTAGGCGGCGATCAGCATCCCCTCGATCAACTGATGCGGCGACTTCTCGATGACTTCCCGGTCCTTGAAGGTGCCGGGTTCGGACTCGTCGCAGTTGCACAGCAGATACTTCGGTTTGGGATTGTCCTGCGGTACAAAGCTCCACTTCAGACCGGTGGGGAAGCCCGCGCCGCCACGGCCGCGCAGTCCGCTGTCCTTCACCGTCTGAATGACATCCGCCGGCGCAATCTTATCCTTCAGGATCTTCTTCCACTGCTCGTAGCCACCGTGCTCCTCGTATACCTTGAGCTCGGTGTTACCCTGGATGTCCAATCCTTTGAATACGAACTTTTCCAACGCCATGACAGGCCCTCCGTTGCAACGACCTCAGTTATTTCTTGCCGTTGCCGGCCTCTTTTCTGAACCGTTCGATCAACTCGTCCACGATTTCCGGGGTCAAGTCCTCGTAGTAGTCATCGTTCACCTGCATCATGGGGCCGTTACCACATGCGCCCAGGCACTCCACCCGGTGGAGGCAGAACAGCCCGTCCTCGGTGATCTCGCCCTCCCGGATGCCGTGTTTGTTCTTCAGGTGATCGAGGATATCCTCCGCCCCCCGCAGGTTGCAGGCGATGTTGTGGCACACCTGGATATGGTATTTCCCGACCGGTTCTTTCGGGAAGTAGGTGTAGAAGGTCAGCGCCTCGTAGCACCAGATCGGAGGCACGCCCAGCAGGTCGGCGACATGATTCGCGCCGTCGGTCCCCACCCAGCCACGTTCCGCCATGATGATGTGCATGGCGGGCAAAATGCCGGAGCGAGGTTCCGGGTATCGCGCCGCGATCTCCTTGACCTGCTCCTGTTTTTCCTTCGGAAGCTCGTAAGCCATAACCGACTAGCTCCTCACCGTTCCAACTCGCCGGCGATCATGTTCATGCTGGATATGGTCAGCACCGCATCCGCGATCATGTGACCGCGCAGCAACTCTTCTATCGCCTGGTAGTAGTAAAAACAGGGCGACCGGAAATGCAGCCGGTACGGGTTCGGGCCGCCATCGCTCACGCAGTAAAAGCCCAGTTCGCCGTTCGGAGCTTCCACCGCCTGGTACACCTCCCCTTCCGGAGGGTTGATGCCGTGCATGATGATCTTGAAATGGTAGATCATCGCTTCCATGTTGGAATACACGTCCTTCTTCTCCGGCAGGAACACTTCCGGCACATCCGCATGCCACGGGCCATCGGGCAGGTTGTTCACCGCCGCCTCGATGATCTTCAGGCTCTGCTCCATCTCGTCCATGCAGACCATGTACCGGTCATACGTGTCACCGTTGGAGCCCAGCGGCACCTCGAAGTCGAAGTCCTCGTAGCTGCTGTAGGGCTCCGCTTTCCGCAGGTCGTAATTGACCCCGGCGGCGCGCAGGTTCGGGCCGGTATAGCCGTATTCCAGCGCCCGGTCGCCCGCAATCCCGGCCACGTCCTTGCAACGGTCAATGAAAATCCGGTTGCGGGTCAGCAGCAGGTGGAACTCCTTGAGTACCTTCGGGATCGGCTTGATCCACTCCAGCACGTCCTGCTTGAATTCCGGGTACAACGGCTTGTCCAGCCCGCCGACACGCCCGAAGTTGGTCGTCAAACGAGCGCCGGTCATCCGTTCGATGATCGTGTACGCACGCTCACGCTGCTCGTAAAAGTACAGGAAGCCGGTGTACGCGCCCGCGTCCACACCCAGGATGCCGTTACGCACCAGGTGGTCCATGATCCGGTTCATCTCGAAAATGATCACGCGCACATACTGCACCATCTTCGACACTTCAATCCCGCACAGCTTCTCCGCCGCCATCACCCAGCCGATATTGTTGGCCATGGACGATACGTAGTTCATCCGGTCGGTGATGGTGATGACCTGGTTGTAGTTGTAATGCTCGGACAGTTTTTCAAAGCTGCGGTGACAATAACCGATGTTTGCCTCGATATCGACAATCCGCTCGCCGTCCAGCTTGATCCGGTTGTCGAAAATCCCGTGCATCGCGGGATGCGACGGCCCCAGGTTGACATCGTACAGCTCGTCCTTGATGGTGTTCTGGTAAATGGCGTCACTGACCATTTTGCTATTCATCGCCGCCCTCCTTGTCCTCGCCGGCGGCCTTTTCCTTCACTTCGGCCTCTTTCTCGATACCCGCCTTTTCAGCGTCCTTCTCTTCGACGGCCTCTTCGGCGACCTCTTCCGCCTCCTCAACTTCCTCTTCCGCCAGGCCCAGCTTCCGCTCGTATTCCTTCTTCAGCACGTCGCGCTTCTTCTCCTGAAGGGTGCGAGGCATGAGCTGATCGAGCGGTTGCGGGTGGGTCGGCTGGGAAACGTTCGGCTCGCGACGCTTGTTCGAGATTACCGTACCTTTCGGAAAACTCCCACGAAACTTGCCTTTTACCGGAAAGTCCTTCCGTAACGGATGTCCGTCAAAATCGTCCGGGCTCAGAATCCGGGTCATCCGTGGGTGATTCGTAAAGGTAATCCCCATCAGGTCATACACTTCACGCTCGCTCCACAGTGCGCCCACGTAGGTGTTGACCAGGGTCGGTAGTGTGGGTGGTTCGCCGCCGACCGGGGTTTTGAGGCGAACCTTGAGGTTGTGCTTGTGGGAACGCAGGGTGACGACCACCTCGAAGCGCTCCTCCCTGCGGTTCAGCCAGTCCACGGCGGTGATGTCGATGAAGTGGTTGAACTGCCACTCCTCGTGCTCCTTCAGCCAGGCGGGCAGGTCCACATGAATGGCCGGATCCAGAT
>CAZYOC010000207.1:0-8054 GCA_964648415.1 uncultured bacterium
CTACTCTGGTTCTAGATTGCTAACTTATTGTATTCTTGCACCTTGCCTGGATTCCCGCCTTCGCGGGAATGAGAGTGGGTTTGATTCTGCGACAGCCTGCTTCGCTGGGATGAGAGTGTTCCAAATATAGATTCAGCCTGCTGCGCTGGGATGAGAGTGTTCCAAGTATAGATTCAGCCTGCTGCGCTGGGATGAGAGTGTTCCAAATATAGATTCAGCCTGCTGCGCGGGAATGAGAGTGGTTTCTATGGGCGACAGGTTTGAGAGCGGGAACCGTGAATCTTTTCGGTTCTGAAAGTGGACTACTTAACCCATAGTTCGAGAACAGATACCATGTGGGATACGATACAGAACATACTCATTGAGAGCTGGGCGGTGACCGGCGAGATGGCGCCGTACCTGCTGTTTGGTTTTCTCGTTGCCGGAGTGTTGTCGGTATGGCTTTCCCCGGCGTGGCTCGAGAGGCACCTGGGCGGGCGTGGGTTGGGGCCGATTGTCAAGGCCTCCCTGTTCGGCGTCCCCCTGCCGCTTTGCTCTTGCGGGGTGATCCCGGTGTCGGCGTCGATCCGGCGTTCCGGGGCCAGCCGCGCCTCGACCGCCTCCTTCCTCTTGTCCACACCCCAGACCGGCGTGGACAGCATCCTGATTACCTACGCCATGCTGGGGCCGTTTTTCGCGGTCTTCCGACCGGTGGCGGCGCTGTTCACAGGCGTCTTCGGCGGAGCGTTGATCGGGATCTTCGGCGACAAGGACTCGGAGGACAACGCGGCATCGCAGGAGTCGCCTGAAGGAGCGAGCTGTGACGACGGTTGCTGCGACACGGCCCCCCCGTCGGAGAAGAAAAAGTACCCGGTGGGACGAGCGTTGAAATACGGGCTGGTGACCTTACCGGCGGACATCGGCGTCACGCTGGTGGTGGGGATCGCCATCGCGGGCTTGATGAGTGCGTTGATCCCGCAGGGCGAACTTGCGCCCTGGCTGGGCAGCGGTGTTCTGGCGATTCTGATCCTGATGGTCGCGGGCGTGCCGGTGTATGTGTGCGCTACGGCATCGGTGCCGATCGCTGCGGGGTTCATTCACATGGGCGCCACTCCCGGCGCAGCGCTGGCGTTTCTGATCGCCGGCCCGGCCACCAACGCGGCGGCGTTTACCACCATGCTGAAGGTCCTGGGACGCAAATCAGCGTTTATCTACCTGGGCGTGGTCGCGGCGGCGGCGTTCGGCCTGGGAGTCCTCCTGGACTGGCTGATGCCCATGGTGGCGACCAGCATTCCGGCGCTGGAGCAGATGGGGCACCAGCATGAGCACATCGGCTGGTTCCAGCATGTGATGGCGGTGACGTTGCTGCTGGTGGTGGGCTATTCGCTCTGGCGCAGTCGCCGTCCGAAAAAGCAAACAGAGCTTACAACCGATGTGGAGGTAGCTATGCCTTCGAACGGAACCGTGCTGAACATGAACGTCAGCGGGATGACGTGCAGCCATTGCTCGGCGAGTGTGCAGCGCGCCCTGGCCGGCTCGAAAGGGGTGACCTCGGCGGAGGTGGATCTGCAGAAAGGCAAGGCGGTGGTCACAGGCGAAGGGATCGACCCGGAGCAACTCGCCCAGGCGATCAACGAGCTGGGGTATGAAGCGGTTATAATCAAGTGAAGAAAGATTCAGTCGTTCTCGATAGTATGACTCGATGAATTTCATCCCCAACCAGTTCCGGATCTCCACCGGTTATTCGCAGGGAGTAGATTCACGGCTGTGCTTCGCACACCGCGAGCTTGCTTCGCTGCGGTTCACGGGGATGAGAGTGGGCTCGATTCTGCTACAGTTTCCTTCGCGGGGATGACGGTTTGATGAACTATCGCGCTAAACTTCCGGGAACCACTATATGTTGGACCGCGCTCCTCACCGGTTTAAGGGACTACCGGACCAACAATAACCGTTCCGTTCCAGTTCCCACGCCCTCGCCGTCGTAAACCATCCCCTGCGCCCTCACGGATGTGTCCACACTGAAACAGAAATGGACGGTAGACAGTCCGAATCCAGACAGCGAGTGCGGAGGAGGAGAGGGCGACAGCGGCACATGGTTTCCTTATATTCCAAGGTGGAAATTTGGAGTAACACGAACCGGACGGAACACCAACGGAGGCGACGAGCATGCCGGTAACCGTAGTTCTGGGCAGCCAGTGGGGCGACGAGGGCAAGGGCAAGATCGTGGATCTGCTCAGCCGTGAGAACGACATTGTGGTCCGGTACCAGGGCGGCCCCAATGCGGGACACACCATTGTTGTGGGCGACGACCAGGTGGTCCTGCATAATGTGCCTTCCGGGCTGCTGCATCCCGGCGTGATCTGCTGTCTGGGCAACGGCTGCGTGATCGACCCGAAGGTGATGCTCAAAGAAATCGAGGATCTCGAGGCCCGGGATGTCGCCGTGAAAGGCCGTTTCTTCATCAGCACCCAGGCCCACATGATCATGCCCTACCACCGGGCTCTCGACGAAGCCATGGAAAAAGCCGCGGGCAAAGGGAAGATCGGCACCACAGGCAAAGGCATCGGTCCCTGTTATACAGACAAGTACAACCGAAGCGGCATCCGTGCGGTGGACCTGCTGAACAAAGATTACCTGAAGGACAAGCTGGCCGCCAACATCCGCAGCAAGAACGAAATTCTGACCAAAGTGTACAACGCAAAACCGTTGGACCCGGACCTGGTGATCACAGAATTCATGGGCTGCCGGGACTCAGTGGAGCCGTTTGTACGCGACATGTCGCTGCTGCTCGCCGAGGCTATCAAGGAGAAAAAAGCCATTTTGATGGAAGGCGCTCAGGGTACGCTTCTGGACATTGACCACGGCACCTATCCGTTTGTCACCAGCTCCAATCCCACCGCCGGCGGGGCGATCACCGGGGCGGGCATCGGGCCGGATAAGATTACGCGAGTGCTGGGTGTGCTGAAGGCGTACACGACGCGCGTGGGCAACGGTCCTTTTCCCACGGAAGTCGCGGAACCGTTGCAGAGCCAGTTCCGTCAGTGGGGCGGCGAGTTCGGTTCCACAACCGGCCGGGCGCGTCGTTGCGGCTGGTTGGATACCGTGATCGCCCGCTACGCCGCTCGTGTCAATGCCATCCACAACTGGATGATCACCAAGCTGGACGTATTGTCGCATCTCGACGAGATCCTGATCTGCGACAGCTATGACTACAACGGACGAAAGATCAAGGATTTCCCGATGGAACCGTGGATCCTGGATGATGTCGTGCCGACGTTCATTAAGATGCGGGGCTGGAAGAAGGACATCCGCGAGGCGCGGAGCTACGGCGAACTGCCCCAGGCTTGCCGGGAGTACCTCGATGCGGTTCAGGATTTGACACATGTGAAGATCGGCGCGGTGAGTGTGGGAGCGGAGCGAGATGCTACGATTATGCTGCGGGATTTGAAATAAGCCGACTTCCAGATAGCAATGTGAAAATGTGAAGCTGAAACGACAACGGGATCGCCGATGCGATCCCGTTTTTTGAGCCACCTTGCGGACTCGAACCGCAGACCTATGCATTACGAATGCATTGCTCTACCAACTGAGCTAAGGTGGCGCCTTTTCGGCTCACGGCTACCGTGAGCGACACCAAATATACCTCGCTCCCCCAATGAATGCAAAGGGCGCTTTCCGGGGTTGGAGCAGGGGGAAGACCGGGTTCTTCACGATGAATCGCAAAGCCACACATTCAGGCTTTTCACGGGTCGGTAGCAATACGCTAAGAAGGTAGTGAACGATTCTTCTTGTCACGGTGAAGTTTATATGTAAGATCAAGGATTTATTACAGTAATGCGGCTCCTCGGCGGGCTCCGTTTGAAGCCGGCAATCGACCCCAATCTTTTGTATTGTGAGCTGCGTCACGTTTTCTTGTTCCGGTTGGCGGGATACTGCAAGCACACACACACATAGCACGGGAGCCGGCGTCATGGCCAAACCCAGAACCTTTGAAGTGATTTGCGAGCCCTCCGAGAATCGCCTGATGCTCTTTATTCACAGCGATTTTGCAAGGGTTGACACCAACTCCATGACCCGCCAGATTCAGCTCGCCCACAAGCGGCTCGCCAAAGGCCATACCGTGCTCACCGTGATCGGCAACCACGTCCGCCCGGTGGATACCGACAGTCAGCTCAAAGCGTTGGAACTGATGAAAGTGATCAAGATGGGGGAGCCGGGCAAGCTGGCGCGTGTCGTGCCGCCGCTGATCAATATCCAGATGAACCGCCTGGGCGCCGTGATTGGGCAGGAATCCCGCAACTTCAACAGCATTGAAGAGGCGATCTCATATCTGGATGAGAAAGCGCCGCCATCGCTGGGGAGTGGTCCCGCACAGGACGCCGCCGCCGCAGGGTAGTGTATCGACTTATCTGGATTCCTGCTTTCGCAGGAATGACACTCGTTGGGTGTTGTGATACCGTCTGTCCCGCAGGGTAGTGTATCGACTTACCTGGATTCCTGCTTTCGCAGGAATGACACTCGTTGGGAATGCTGGTTCAGTTTGTTGCACAGGAATGACACTCGTTGGGCGTTGTAAATAGTCTGCTTCCGAAGAACCTTACCAGGAGAGAATCAGGACCACGTTACCGCCGCCGAAGCTGGTGTGCCAGTTCCGGTCCAGGTTCTGCATGACTCTCAGCCGCAACTCGCCTTCCGGAATCGGCCAACGGTAATCGAAGTGGGAGAAGGTGCCGCCACGGAACATCAGACCGCCTGCAACACCAAAGCGCAGGTTCATGTCGTCCTGCACCCGTGAACCTTCCAGCACACCGTTCTGCTTGATGTCCCGGATCAGCGCCATAACGGACGCTTCAGCGAAAGGCATGTACCCGAACATGCGGCGATAGGAGATCTGCGGAAAGACCTCGACCATCTCCCGCACCCGGCTCTGTCGGCCGATGATCGGGTCCACGTTATGCTTGTTCTCCCAGTAGTAATCGAAGGGGAGATCGACTTCCCACAGCCAGGTGGGGAAGCGTTGGGCGTAATACAACTTCGCGCCCATCGTATTCTGTTCTCGACGCCAGATCTGGTAGGGGAAATGGTCGGCTTCATAGCGGTGGCCGTAGGATAACACGCCGCCGGTGTAGGTATACTGAGTGCGCCGTTCGACACGGAGGTTCAGATTCCGCATGTCGCCGTACCGCGCCTCCGGCCAACCTGCGTCAGGGTTATCATAGCGTTGCTCCCAGGGCGCTTCCATCGAGGCGTCGATGTAGAGCATGTAATCTTCGAGAAACGGATAGCGGACTTCTACTGCGAGACGGTGCGGCATCTTCTCATAGCGGGCGTCTTCGTACGATTTATCGTTGTACAGCCACTGGTATGCGAAATAGTAGAGCCGGACGAACTTGAACAAACCTTTCCGGTATCCCAGCGACATGCCGATGGTCATGTCTTCCTTGCGGTGCTTGACGCCGGAGATGAGGCCGACCGTCGGGCCGGCGTCAAAACGGTATTCAAGATCAGCGTAGGTCTGGAAGATGTGATCGATAAAATCGTCGTACCGTTTGAAACGGTAGCGCAGTTTGATCTGCGCCGACGCGTGGGCGATGATGCGGCCCTCTTCGTGGATCAGGAATTCTTTGGAGGAGATGGAGCCCACCGTCCCCCGAAGGGCGGTGATCTCTTCGTTGCGGAGCCAGTCGGCGTTGTGAGTTGGACGGAAGAGATATGATTTATAGGCGCTCCGGGGAGTCGTAGCCCAGATGTCGCCCTTCTCATCGACCCATTCCTGCAACGGGGTATCCTGCGCCCACGAGACAAGGGGGACGAGCAGGAGAATGAAAAGCCATCTCGTATGCCGCATCGTTCCGATCCCTTGGCCTGCCTGACCTGTGGAACCAGCTCTACAAGAGCTGAGTATTCTTGTTGAATACAAACGTATCTCTTCTGTCGCCTCAGAACAAGAGGGGAGTGGAGAATTTTTCAACTTCATCCCCCTCACCCCCGGCGCCCGGTTTTATAGAGCACGCCTTGACATGGAAGAAAACAGGCAGCTATTTTAGTCTTGACGGTCATCATTTCACGGGAGTTTCAAACCGGATTTTGTTCTGAGGTTTGGTTGGGGCGTTGATAGCGGAGAAGGGCTCCGCAGCTAAAACAGGTACGTCCCCCTCGAGAAAGGATGACCGTTTCGTGTGTCTTGGAGAAGCGTTTTAAAAGGATCTTACCCCAGGGCGCACAACAACGAGGAACTCTATGAGGATTCGACATACAACGCTGCTTTTCGGCCTTTTGGTCGTTTTCGCATTTTCCGCTCATGCGGAGTTTGATTTCGGCGCGAAGTACGCCGGGGATTTCATGAGCGGGCAGTCCAACGCTCGTCTGCTTGCGCTGGGCGGCGTCGGCGCCGCTCTGGCGGAAGGCCCCTCCGCCGTGCTGGGCAATCCCGCGCTCCTGTTCACCGACCGTCCCCATCGGCTCTCCCTCATGCACGCCGACCGTTTCGAGTCGGCAGTGAAGATGGACCACATCGCCTACACCCGGCGCGAGGGCGAGGACCGCATGCTGGGCTTCGGCCTGATCCGGCAGGGAGTCGACGACATTCCGGTGACGCAACTGACCGATCCGACACGCCCCATCGGCAGCGACAACCGGGTGAGGGTGCTCGAACAGACCAGCGCCTCCGAGTATGCCTTCCAGTTTGCTTATGGCATGCAGCGTTCCTACGGCCACATCGGCGCGACAGCCAAGCTCCTCTACAAACGGCTGTACACGAGTGACGCGTTCGGGCTGGGCTTCGATATCGGGTACGCGAAACGGTTCGGCGGGTTGACTCTGGGCGCGCAGGTGCGTGACGTCACCACCTCGATCCTCGCCTGGGATACCGGCCGGCAGGAGGCGATTGTGCCGACGGCTCGGCTGGGCATGGCGTATCACATCGCCGCGCCGCGGTTGAATGCGGACATCACCCCGGTGGTGGAGCTGAGGATGCGGACCGAATCGCTGGGCGACCCGGACTTCGCCACCTTCCACGCCGGCCTGGAATACATGATCCAGAAGGTCGTCGCGGCGCGAGTGGGTGTCGATGATCGCCGCCTGACCTATGGCGCGGGGCTGCGGATCGGTGTGCTGCAAGTGGATTACGCGTTTGTCGGCCACGACGACCTGGGCGCAACGCACAGGGTCAGCCTTGGTTACGCCTGGGGAGCGAGGGAGTAAGTCATGACCAAGAACCAGTCATTCCTGTTCTTCTTCCTGATCCTGCTGTGCGTGATCCTGCTGCTGATGGTGGTCACCGGGCCGCAACACTGGAGAGCCGACGAGGGATCCGCACGGGCGGAGGATACCATGATGCAGGCGAAAGCGAAAATTACACCCGTGATGTTCCCCGAGATCCTGGTACTGCACGCCCGCAGGTACAGCGAAATGAAGCTGCCGGATGTGTACAAGCTGATTCACCAGGGAACCATGGGGCCGGGGCACCTGAATGTGGACCGCGACGCCTTCCTCGCTTATCTGCAACGCGAAGTGGAGCAGATGCGCGACGAAACGCCCTGGCCGGGGGATACGGTTCTCGTGGAAACACTCGGCGACCGGTTTGTGAGGGTGCATCTGCGGCCCTATCTCGAGCACGGCGGCAGCCTGGAGGCCATGGCCGACGCGTTTCAGCGCTCCCTCAACGTTCCCCGGGACACCGGTTTATTCTACCAGCGGATGCGTTTGATTCAGCACAACGGGGGTTCCGTGGATACAGCCCTGCCGGACCTGAGTGAGCTTCCGGAATTGCTGGAGATGGCGCGCGAAAAGGAAGTTCCGCCCGCAGTGCATCACAGCGATGAGTTCAAACAGACCTACCAGCCCCATTACCGGGTGCTCTCCTTCGCCGAAGCGGAAAAGCTGATCGCGAATCTGCCATAGTTGACGTTTCAGCGGGTTAACACGGATCTTTCACGAGTAATCGATATCTGCCCCGGGCAGCTTGTGGTGATGCTCGCTTGAGATCCGTTTACAGCTCCATGAACGATCATGGGGACCGTACTATAGGGCCTGTTGCACGAATTCTGATGTCTCTCATTCCAGCGAAGGCTGGA
>CAZYOC010000208.1:0-8015 GCA_964648415.1 uncultured bacterium
CCGAAAGGTAGTTCACACCCATACTCTTTTTCCACCAACTCCTGGGACGCGACCGAGCAGGAACCGGAACGAAGTGAAGCTTGCGGTGTCCCGTAGTTTGGGACAGCCGTGAATCCAGAATAAACAAGTGCTTAAGAATTTTGGCGTGTTCGATTCTTTGCAAGAACCACTCTAATCCTGGAGGATGAAGCCGTCCTTCGCTTTCTTGAAGAGGGAATTCGACAAGTGCGGATATAGTTGCGACGGAAGGGGGAGATTCCCTGTTTCCGCTGGGGATAACAAAGTGGTAAGTGTTGTAAAGATCCGGTCTAACCGGTCCAAAAAGAAAAACCGCCTCAACCGAGACGGTTTGTAAGCTTCTCGTGCCGGAGGCCGGACTCGAACCGGCACGTCCAGTAGGACACTGCGCCCTCAACACAGCGTGTCTGCCAATTCCACCACTCCGGCGCATATCGTTAGAAACACCCCCAACGGGGTGGGTCGATCTACTCTTGTTCCTCCTGGGGCGCATTCATCGGGTTGGGCGGAGTCGCCTGGCCTTCCGGGGCCTGCATGGGAGCGGTCGTTGGTTCCTGTCGCACCGCCGGGTTGGTACCCAGCATTTCCTGCAACGGGTTGGCTTCCAGCTCCTGCTGCACCACAGAGCGTTGGCTGCTCATCCCCTTGGACAGGATGCTGAGCAACAGACAGATCACGCCGAAGGTGATGGCCAGCCCGATGGTGACCTTATGCAACAGGGTGGCCGCGCCACGTCCGCCGAAAACAGCCTGCGACGCCGCGCCACCCGCGATCCCGGCCAATCCGCCGCCCTTGGCCCGCTGCATCAACACGGCAACGACCAGGAAGACTGAAACCAGGACATGAACAACCAGCAATAAAATGTAGAGTACTTCCTGCATGATGCTCTCAGGTTCTGTTTGTGCTTGAAGCCTTGTAATTTAGCTGGATGGAAACCGTCTCGCAAGCACCAGGAGACGTTAGCGAGCCGCGTCAATGATCTCCTTGAACTGATCCGTTTTCAGGCTGGCGCCGCCCACCAGGCCGCCGTCGATATCCCCCTGGGCCAACAAATCCACCGCGTTGGCCGGTTTCATCGACCCACCGTAAAGGATACGCACCTGCTGGGCGAGGGTTTCACCAAACCTCTCCGTGAGCCAACTCCGGATCAATGCATGTACTTCCTGCGCCGTCTCCGGCGTAGCGGTTTTCCCGGTCCCGATCGCCCAGACCGGCTCGTAGGCGATGACCACTTTCTCCATATCCTCTACGGTGAAGCGCTCGAACGCTCCGCCGATCTGCTGCTCGATCACCTCTTCCGTGTGGCCTTCCTCGCGTTCTTCGAGAGTTTCGCCCACACAGACGATCGGAGTCAGGCCCGCATCCAACGCGGTCCGCGTCCGGCGGTTCACGCTGATGTCCGTCTCCCCGAAAAACTGCCGCCGTTCGCTGTGCCCGACAATGACATGGCTGCAACCGGCGTCCACAATCATCGGCGCGGAGACTTCCCCGGTGTAAGCGCCTTTCTGCTCCCAGTACACATTCTGGGCGCCGACCGCCACACGCGAGCCCTCCACCGCCTCACGGACCGGTCCGATCAGGGTAAAGGATGGACAGAGCAACACATCCGGCCCGCTCTCGCCTGCCGCTTCCACCACCGCCGTCGCCAGCGCCACCGCTTCGTCCGACAGCAGATTCATCTTCCAGTTTCCGGCAATCAATTTTGTTCGCATCACAGGTTCCTCGTGTTTCCTTTCCCCCGAATGTCAGAGCGGCTGTTCTGAGATTCTTTATCGTGTCGGACCGTTGGGATCCGATTATTTATTGCTAAGCGCAACCACACCGGGCAGGGGCTTGCCCGCCATGAACTCCAGTGAAGCGCCGCCGCCGGTGGACACATGGGACACCGCTCCGGTGAGGCCGAAGTCCGCCAGCGCCGCCGCCGAGTCTCCCCCGCCGACCACCGTCACCGCACCTCTGCCCGTCGCCTTCACCAGCGCCTCGGTCAGCGCGCGAGTCCCGGTCGCAAACGGTTTCATCTCAAACACACCCATGGGACCGTTCCACGCCACCGTGCCGGCGTCCTCCAGGATCTCCGCGTACTTCTTCACCGTCTCCGGCCCGATGTCCAGCCCACGCCAGCCGTCGGGTATTTCCCCCCGCTTGGCCACGGAGGTCTTCGCATCCGCCGAAAACGAGTCGCCGATCACGTAATCGACCGGGAAATGCACCTTGGCCTGCGACTTATGAATTTTGGTCAACAGGTCTTTCGCCATGTCGACGCGTTCGTCCTCGACCAGCGAATCGCCCACCTTCAGCCCTTCGCTCTTGTCGAAGGTGAAGGTCATCGCGCCGCCCAGCAGGAACGCATCCACCTTCGGCAGCATATTCTCGATCACGTCGATCTTGCCGCTGATCTTGGCGCCGCCCAACATTGCAATGTACGGCTTTTTCGGGTGGGTCAACGCCTTGCCCAGGTACTCCAGCTCCTTCTTCATCAGGTAGCCGGCCACCGCGGGGCTGAGGTGATGCGCCACGCCTTCCGTGCTGGCGTGAGCCCGGTGCGCGCTGCCGAACGCGTCATTCACATACAGGTCGCCCAGGCGTGCGAGAGATTTCGCGAACTCCTCATCGTTGTCCGTCTCCTCCTCATAATAGCGGACATTCTCGAGCAGGATCGCCTCGCCGTCCTTCAGGCTCTCGACCATCGAAAGCACTTCCGGGCCGATACAGTCGGGGGCCAGTTTGACGTTCTTGCCCAGCAGATCGCTCAGCCGCAATGCCGCGGGCTTCAGACTGAAATCGGGCATCGGCTTGCCCTTGGGACGCCCCAGGTGGCTCATCATCACCAACCGGCCGCCGTCGCCCAGGATGTTGCGGATGCTGGGCATCGACGCCACAATGCGGGCGTCATCGGCCACTTCGCCCCTATCATTGATGGGGACGTTGAAATCCACCCGCATCAGGACACGCTTGCCCCGAACGCCTACATCGTCAATCGTCATCTTGTCAAACATACCAGGCTCCTTTCGCCCTGTACGTTTTGCAGCACGTAACCCGGCCATGCCTGGCCGGAGAACGCCAGCATCCGCCCCTTTGACTCGCATGTAGCCCGGTCAAGCCTGGCCGGGACATGGCGATTCTCTCCACAGGTCGCCTCCTAAGCTGTCAGGTCACCGCAAACAACGCTGACGACCTGACAGAACAACAGGGCTACGCGGTCAGGTTACGCAATCCGGCTGATCAGGTCGACCACGCGGCAGGAATAGCCCCACTCGTTGTCGTACCAACTGATCACCTTGACAAAGTTTCCGTCCATCACCCGGGTCAACGGGCTGTCGAAGATGGAGGAATAAGGGTTGCCGACGATGTCCGAGGAGACAATCGGGTCCACATTGTATTCCAGGATGCCCTTCATCGCGCCGTCCGCCGCGGCCTTCATGGCGGCGTTGATCTCTTCGGCGGTGACATCCTTCTCCAGCTCGGCCACCAGGTCCACCACGCTGCCGTCAACCACCGGCCCACGGATGGCCATGCCGTCCAGCTTGCCCTTCAACGCCGGAATCACTTCGCCCACCGACTTGGCCGCACCGGTAGTCGTAGGCACCAGGTTCACCGCCGCGCTCCGCGCCCGCCGCATGTCCTTGTGCGGCATGTCCAGCAGCCGCTGGTCATTGGTATACGCGTGAATGGTAGTCATCCAGCCGCGTTTGATGCCGAAACTGTCCTGCAGCACCTTCGCCACCGGCGCCAGGCAGTTCGTGGTGCAGGAAGCGTTGGACACGATCTTCGCGTCCTGCGTCAGGTCGTCGTCGTTGACGCCCAGCACGATGGTGGCGTCGATCTCGTCCCTCGCCGGCACCGTCAACAGCACCTTCTTTGCGCCGCCGTCCAGGTGCTTCGCAACCTGCTCGCGGTAACGGAACACACCGGTGGACTCAACCACCACGTCCACGCCGAGATCGCCCCAGGGCAACGCCGCCGGGTCTTTCTCCGCGAGGAACTTGATGGGCTTGCCGTTGACGACAATGGTGTCGCCGGAGGCTTCCACCGTGCCGTCAAACCGGCCGTGAGTGGAGTCGTATTTCAGCAACATGGCCATGCTTGCCGCGTCGGTCAGGTCGTTGATCGCGACAACCTCCATGTCGTCGTAGTTCTGGTAAGCAGCTTTGAAAACCAGCCGGCCGATGCGGCCGAACCCGTTGATGCCTAAACGAATTCCCATGAGGTCCTCCCCTCGGTATTTGGAAACGTCTTTCTTCACTGAGATGTAAGGTAGAAAATACTGCTTTCCACCGGCTTCCAAAACCCTCAACGTCCGCTCTTTTAACGCCTCTGTGCGAGCGGGAGTTTGGCACGTGTAACAGAATCAACGAATTAACGAGAGAACGCCCGGCTCCTTCAGCCGGGCGCAGTCCCTGTCTGTTGCGGAGAGGGCGGGATTCGAACCCGCGGTACGCAGGACGTACACTCGCTTTCCAAGCGAGCACAATCGACCACTCTGTCACCTCTCCGGAGTGCCGGTCACATGCGAGATGTTACCAAGGCCCCAAGATAAGGGCAAGAGGCCGAGAGCGCAAATGGCGGGCTCATGAGAAACAAATCGTATGCCTTCGTATATTCAGGTGTTCTGACTGAGTGTTTTGTGATTGATCACTCGAGCCGACACTGGAGGCAATTCCCGCCTGCCAGCTTTCGCAGGAATGACACAATGGGACAATGTATTCGAGAAACCCTCTACATCAGGGAGAACGCCGCCATGCAGGTCAACACAGCACAAGTCAACAAAATCAATGTTTTCAAACGCCTGTTCGGGAAATGCCTTACTCAGCCTCCGCAGGATCCGGGCTGCTGGCAGGTCGAGGGCGGCAAGGTGACGGTGGACCTCGCCCGTGCTCCCGAACTCGCCTCCCCCGACGGAGCCATCCGTCTGGAAAACGAGTCGCTGCCCAAACGGGTGCTGCTGATGCGGGGCGACGACGGCGAGCTCCATGCCTTCCACAACTCCTGCTCCCACGGCAAGCGTCGCCTCGATCCCGTGCCCGGCGCCGGAACCGTCCAGTGCTGCAGTATGGGGCATACGACCTACGGCTACGATGGGTCTGTGCTCACCAACGACCAGCTCAGTCCGGTGACGGTGTTCGAAGTGGAACAAGCGGACGGGAAGGTAATGGTGACGTTGCTATGACCGCTATCTGCCCCGGGCAGCTTGTGGTGAGAACGTGGCGTACATAGCCCGAATATTTCACGAGAATGGTTCTTCACAAAGATAAAACCATGATACGAGCGCAGTTTAGAGTGGTTCTTGCAAAGAATCGAACATACTAAGATTCTTTGCAAGAACCACTCTATGCCTTAACCGCAGATTTGTCCGGCGTCATCCATCGCTGTTTGTGATGTCAGACCGCCCGCAAGCGCACAGCAAACCGGGCCATGCCGCCTTTTTTGCGAACTATCCGGGTTAATATTAGAACTGTAACTGCTTTCTGCCTTTTAGTTTAGACCCGGGTGGCGAAACAAACGCTGAGCACGTTCAACCACTCTTGTTCATGGCAAAACCTGGCTATCTATACGCCTGCTCACATCAAACTGCCCGGGGCAAATGGCATTATAGGGCCTGAATCGGCTCGAACGCACCTAATCCAGCTTTTCCGGTTGATTCAGCACCAGCAGCCGCAGCTCGGTCATCTCCTCCATGGCGTAGCGGATGCCTTCGCGGCCGTGGCCGCTGTCCTTCACGCCGCCGTAGGGCATGGAATCCACCCGGAACGACGGCATATCGCCCACCACCACACCGCCGCACTCGATCTCGTTCCAGGCGTAGAACGCATGGTGCAGGTTGTCCGTAAACACGCCCGCCTGCAAGCCGTATTGGCTGTCGTTCACCCGCCTGACCGCGCCTGCGAAGTCGTCAAACGGCTCCATTGTCGCCACCGGCCCGAACACCTCTTTGGCGCTGACACGGTCGCCGGGGTCCACGTTTTCCAGGTAGGTCGCCGCGTAAAGTGCGCCCTCACGTTTGCCGCCGCACAGCAGCTTCGCGCCGTGATCAACAGCCTCGCTCACCCACTCATCTACACGCTTCGCGTCCCACTCCGTGATCAACGGTCCCAGGAAGGTCTCCTCGTCAAGCGGATCGCCCATCTTCAGCTTTTCGGCCCGTGCGACCAGTTTCTCCCGCATCGCGTCGTAGATGCTGCTGTGGATGTAGAGCCGCTGTACGCTGATGCAGGACTGGCCCGACTGGTAGAACGCGCCGATGGTGATGCGGTCGGCGGCGTAGTCCAGGTCGGCGTCCTTGTCCACGATACACGCTGCGTTGCCGCCCAGCTCCAGGCTGACCTTCTTCTTGCCCGCCTGCACTTTGAGATCCCAGCCCACGTCCTGCGACCCGGTGAAGGAGAGCAGTTTAAAGCGCTCGTCGGTGATGAACCGTTCGGCGTCCTCGCGCGGGCAGGGCAGAATGCTGAAGGTGCCTTCGGGGAGATCCGTTTCGCCCAGCGTCTCGCCGATGATGAGTGCGCCGATGGGCGTCTTGGAGGCGGGTTTCAGCACGAAGGGGCACCCCACCGCGATGGCCGGAGCGACCTTGTGCGCCGCGAGGTTCAGCGGAAAGTTGAACGGGCTGATCAACGACACCGGTCCTATGGGAACCCGTTTGGTGATGGAGGTGTAGCCATGAGCGCGCGCCGAGATATCCAGCGGCATGTATTCCCCGCCCATGCGGAGCGCTTCTTCCGCCGCCACCTTGAAGGTGTCGATCAGACGTGTGACTTCGCCGCGAGCGTCACGGATCGGCTTGCCGGCCTCGATGCAGAGCGCTTTGGCGAGTTCCTCGTGACGCTCTTTGAATATCTCCACGCAGTACATCAGGATCTCGCTGCGCTTGTAGGAGGGGAGTTTGCGCATGGCTTCAGCGGCGTTTACAGCGGCGGCGGCGGCCTTGTCGATCACTTCCGCGTCCGCCCGCGCCACACGGGTCGCCACTTCGCCGGTGAACTTGTTGGTGACTTCCAAATCCGTGTTCGCCTGCACCGCCTGGTTCGCCAGGTAATAAGGATAGTGCTCTTTCAACATGGAAGGCCTCCGTGGATTGTGTGCGTTGGAGGAATATGGGTCCGGGGGCTCGAAAGGATCAAGGAGACATGAAGTGGAATGGATCTCCACGTGTTGCATCACTCACAGCATGATTCTGGGGAAACCCGAAAGAATTGCTACATATCACAAGGCATTCAACGATTCATAACTGCACTGTGGTTGGACGCGAATCACCGGTTGGCGGGACTCTCGGGGACCGGGAGAGATTTCAAACTTCAAGCAGGTGCTGAGCAATAGCTCAAGCAAGAAGCCAAAGAAGGCTCCAGTTGCATCAGCTTTCGTTTTCTACTCGCATGAAAGTCAAGAAAAACTTCAAGTAAGCAGCGAGTCAAACTTCGCTCTCGCGATGAAGAAAAGCTTCTTGTTGCCGATAAAACCAGTAGACCAGAACAGGAGACGGTATGGCGACTCAGCAGGCGAAAGTGGATTACGCGATTTGCGCGGGAGTGGATGGGCATGTCGCATCCCATCGGTATCGGGACGGCAGGCAGCATCATCCGGGATCGCACTCTCTGTGTCCGGCCTGCAAAGAGCTGACGTTGCGTCTCTTTCGGCAGGAACTGGCCCGTGAACTGGCCCGTGAGACCCGCGGCCATGTGACAGGTGTGGCGGTTCCGGCCACATAACAAGTTTGAGCAAGGGCTCCGTCTTCGGTCGGTAGGCCTGGGGAATAGACGCTGCGGTCTGAGCAACCGCAGCGTTTTTTATTTGGGTAGATTCTCAGCTTCCTCCTCCACTTACGCTCCCTTTCGTCGTTTTGGCATTGAAACCAATCGGGCGCATGTCCTAAACTTAGTTGGGAACTAGTGGATCGTTTCACATGAATTGAGTTGTTGTATGAGTTTTGCCCCGGGCAGCTTTATGCGAGACACCTGGATACATAGTCGCCATTGCTATGAACGAATCCCTATCCTCTTTCG
>CAZYOC010000209.1:0-7993 GCA_964648415.1 uncultured bacterium
GGGCACTCAAACTGACCGTGACGATGTCGGCGTAATTCCGAGAACCGCTATAATTCTTGAAAGTAATTCTCGAACGAAATGTCCCATGATGTCATTCCTGCGAAAGCAGGAACCGGAACGAAGTGAAGCTTGCGGTGTCCCGTAGTTTGGGACAGCCGTGAATCCAGAATAAACAAGTACTTAAGAATCTTTGTTTGTTCGATTACTTGCAAGAACCACGATAGCACAATGAAGGGGGTGGATGCAACGTGTTTCCGGGGCGGGTGACAGGATGACTCAGAACGTCGGCTTCACTTGGCTTGGGTCGGTGAAAAGCTTCGCCCCAGGCAGCTTGATGTGATCCACTTGCCGGGTGTGGCTGGGTCAATGAGAGCGAAGGTTGCGTTTGAAGAGGAAGAAGTTTGCGCCGCATTTGCCGCAGTGGTAGGGGTGCATGTTGAAGAAGGGCCAGATGATGAACTGAACAAACCCCTTGCGCCCTTCACGCCGGATGCGACGTGAACCGCAGTGGGGACAGGCTCGGGTGCGATGTTTCTGTAGGAAAGCCATCTGACCGCTTTTTTGTCCTCGATTCCGGCTGAACTTACAGCCTGCGAGCACGGATCTCAAGCCGCAGACTCCCCACGCCTGTCAGATTTTCCAGCCGACCTGAATCATCCAGTCGTTGTATTGTCCGGGGACTTCTTCGTAATTCGGATCGCTCCTATCCACGTGGCCCTCCGGTTCGTAATCGCCCAGGAGCCGGTCGATATCCACGCCGACCCTCAGGAACATGCTGCGTGACAGGTCGACCTCGAACGCGAACAGGTTGTACCTCAGCACCGGCGCTTCGTTGCGGAAATCATAGCCAAGTCCGATCTGCGGGGCGTATTCAATGCCCCAGATACCGAACCAGCGCTTGGTCAGGGTGATGGCGGCGAGGATGGGTTTGGGGTTAGAACCGGCGGACAATTCGAGGGCCACGCTGCCGCCGGATTCCCGAAGCCAACCGAGCCGCAAGCCGTACCGCCCCCCGCCCGCTTTCAATCCTGTAAGGCCGTAATTGCGTTCCAGACCCGGATCTCGGTAGAATCCCCTGCGTGCGGTGCGCGTCCACCAGCGCCAATCCGCCATGGGAACTTCCTCCCATACACCGGTGTCGTCGGGCTCCTTCGTATCGCTACGGATATCTCGTGACGGGCCGGTTTGTCTCTTTTCCGCCATCTCTCTCGCCGCCTGGCCAAGTGTGGAGGTCAACACCCGGTCAATGGAGCAGGCGCAGTCCACACTTTCCGCTTTCAGGATTTCCGAGGTCTGAACATCGATCATGCGGAGGTTGACGGTATAGGTCTGTCCGACCTGGCCCAGCGAGCCGGCGATGATCCAGCGGACGCCAAGCAGACGCCCCACCTCGATAGCGCACTCGTTTGACGTGCAGCCGGCCATCTGCAGCCCCTGCTCGTCCATGATCTCTTTCATGGAATTGCGTTCGACGACGGTGAACTCGCCGGTGTTGAACAGTTCCTGGCGGAGCCGGTCGGAGAGAGGGCGCTGGTAGCTCTCCGGCACCCCGGAAGCCATGTCCAGGTCCAGCACCGCGATCACACGGCGCTCCTGTGGGTCAACCCCGGAGTCCTCTTCGGAGTCTTGAGCGAATCCCGTTCCGGCCAGCAGACCCAACAACAGACAGACGATGCAGAAACGATCCATGATCCCCGTCCTGATCCTGGCGAACAAACAGACAGCCTGTTCGCTTGTGGTGCGCCCACCACATAAGCTTGAAATATACACAACCTGCGTGTCTCTCGGAGAGGAATTCTACTTTTTTCGTTTTCTGGATTTGTTGGGCGGTTCCGAAGCCGTGTAGTCCTTCGCCCAGTCCAGGATCTCCCATGCAGATTCATAATCCGACGGTTCCGGGACACTCCAGACCACCCAAGTGCTCATTGGTTTGCTGTCGCCCATGGGCATGAAGGGTGTCACATCCTCTCGCTTCAGCACGTCCGCATACCGATCCGGCGGGAGCTTGATGGTCACACCGTCTTCGTACAACAACAGGAAGAATTTGTTGTTGTGAGTCAGCTTGAAGCCGGGATGCCCCATCATCTGGCCCCGCTCCACGATCGGGTCACGCCCCAATTTCTCCTCGAAATAGTCCAGCAGATCGTCGCGGTATGCGCTCATGCGGTTCTCCATGTAAACAGATGTCGCGGGAATATACTTCCGGAACGGTATATGCGCCATGCGAGGCGCGCCTGTTTGACGCCTTGCCGCTCTTGTCACCCCGCGGGGGGTGACTGTATATTCGGTTGGCGGGGGTTGCTACCCCTCTTTATTACATGAACACACGGACGATGGTTGGCTTTCTTTCGAGTCCGGCGTACTTTTGCTGGTGGAGTGACTCGCATGCAATGAGCGATATTTGCCTCGTGCGGCTTGTTGTGAGTGGAAGAACGTCAGCGGGGTCACAAGAATGAAAGCAACACGGCTCCGTGGCCATGTACGGCTCATCGCCGCCCGGAGCGAACCATGTCGGTTTATTTGATCGATCTCCTGCGTGCAACCGATGCCCGGTTAAGGCATCCAACAGCACACGGCTGACGAAACGGGAAAGAGGGAGTGCGGACGTGAACAAGACGACCATCCTGACCGGCCTGTTAGGGCTGGCGTTGATCCTGGGTTTGCCTTTGGCGGCGGTCTCGCAGGGCGATATCGTGGAGCCGGAAGTCCCGGTTCAGATCTCAAGCGCCCCGGACGTGGCTCCCATCGGCGGCGCGTTTGTGTTTACCGCCACTTTCCATGTCCCGCCGGACCATCACATCACCGACAAAAGCTATGGTTTGCTGTACCTCGAGTTGACCTTGCCGGCGGGATGGACCACCGGAGACACTCTCTGGCCGGAAGGCGAGAAGGAGGCGGGCGAAGAGGTTTACCGTGGCAAGGTTCCCCTCGGCCTGGAAGTGAACGTACCCGCATCGGCAGCTCCCGGTGAGTACACCATCCCGTATTCCTATTCCTATCAGCAGTGCCGTGAGCTGGACCCCGAGCTATGTTTCCCGCCGAACTTCGGTGACGGTGAAGTGTTCATCAATGCGGAAGAGGGGGTGGCCACGGGATCAACAGCCGGCGGCGGAGCGGCCCTGGAGGACCGTCTGACCAACGCGCTCGAGAGCGGCAGCATCATGGCGTTCCTGCTGGTCTTTCTGGCCGGTGTGCTGGTCAGCCTTACGCCCTGTGTGTATCCCATGATTCCCATCATCATCGGCTTTGTCGGTTCCGGCGCGGGCGGCAGCAAGCTGAAGGGCTTCATTCTCTCGGTGTTCTTTGTGCTCGGCCTGGTGTTGAGCTACGCCACGCTGGGGGTGATCGCCGGGGCCACAGGGGCGTTGTTCGGGGCCTTCATGTCTAACCCGATTGTTTTGTGGGTGATCGTGGCGATCTTTGTGGCGCTGGGAGCGTCGATGCTGGGCGCGTTTGACATCGCCCTGCCGGCGTCGGTGCAGGGCAAACTCATGGGCAGCCAGAAGCAGGGCATCTTCGGCGCGATCGTGATGGGCGGCGTGACCGGCCTGGTGGCGGCGCCCTGCGCAGGACCGCCGCTGCTGGTGCTGCTCGGCTGGATCGGCAACACCAACTCCCTTGTCCTGGGGTTCTTCCTGATGGCCACCTTTGCGCTGGGCATCGGCGTGTTGTTCATCATCATCGGCACCTTCGCCGGAGCGATGACCGCGCTGCCGCAGGCCGGACCCTGGATGGACAATATCAAGAAGGGGCTGGGCGTTGTCATCTTCGCCGTGGCGGTGTATTACCTGAACCTGCTGCTGCCGGCGACCCTGTTCACCCTGGTGCTGGGCGTGTTCCTGATCCTGGTCGGCGGCGCGTTTGGAGCGTTCGCCCGGTGGGAAGAACGCGGCATGTTGGGCAAGATCGGCAAGGGAGTCGGTGTCGGGCTGGTCGCGGGCGGCGTGTTCTATGTGGTGCTGGGGCTGGGCCGCTGGAATGACGTTCCCCTGATCACCGGCGAGGGCCTGAGCGCAAGCGGCGGCGATGCGGCGGTTGAGCAGGTCGCGGAGGGTAAACACGTCCCCTTCCGGGTAAACGACCACGACGCCGTGCTGATGGAAGCCGCGGAAACCGGCAAACCCGTGTTGATCGACTTCTACGCCGACTGGTGCGCGGTGTGTGTCGAACTGGACCACAACGTATGGAACCAGGGCGAGGTGATCGAGGCCGCCAGGGCCTATATCCCCTTGAAACTGGACTACACCCGCTCAAGCCAGGCACTGGAAGACCTGCGGACGAGGTATAAGGTGGGAGGGTTGCCCACGGTGTTGATCCTGGGTCCGGACGGGACTGAGCGCGCACGGTTCTCCTCGTACAAATCCCCCGAGGAAGCGGTCGCCTGGCTGAACCGGCATAAGTAAACGCTTCGGGCAATCCGGGCCTGCCAGGCGGGGAAGCGCTTTAAGCCGGCGTCGCCACTTCTTCCCGAACCCTTTCCCAGAGTGACCGGAGGTCGGTCGCCGCGCCGCCGTCAGTCAGGGCTACCAACGGCGCCCGTTGCACCTGCGCGTGGGTCACCGCTTCATCGAACCGGACGCGTCCGATCACACGGTTGCCGGTTTCCTCGCCCCAGCGTGTGATTTCGTCGCTGATGTCGGGGTTGAGATCCCACTTGTTGATGCAGACCCGGGTGGGGATACTGAAGTGTCGGCTGAGCTCGGCGATGCGCTGGAGATCGTGCCGGCCGGACAGTGTGGGTTCGGTGACCACCAGGGCGAAGTCGGCCTGGGTGACCGCGGCGATCACCGGGCAGCCGATCCCCGGGGGACCGTCGATGATCAGCGTCTCGTACCCCTTCGCCCGGGCGATGCCCTGGGCGAAATTGCGGACGATGGTCACCAGCTTGCCGGAATTCTCCGCCGCGATGCCCAGTTTGGCGTGGACCATCGGACCATACGCCGTGTCCGACACGTACCATTCCCCCGCCTGCTCCTCCTGCATCTCAATCGAACCGGTGGGGCAGAACCAGGCGCACACCCCGCAGCCTTCGCAGACAAACGGGTCCACGGTATACTGCAACGGCGCGCCCGGCTGAGGGCCGGCCTGCTGCGTGATCGCACCGAACCGGCACAGATCCTGGCAGAGGGCGCACTCAATGCAGGTGTCGGGATTCATACGGGCGACTTTACCGCCGTAAAACGGATTGTAGCGCTTGATCTCGGGATTCAGCACCAGGTGCAGGTCGGCGGCGTCCACGTCGCAATCGGCCAGCACGGAGGCGTTGCTGAGAGCCGCGAAGGAAGAGACCACGCTGGTCTTGCCCGTGCCGCCCTTGCCGCTGACCACGGTGATGGTTTTCATCGGTGGATCCTCACGGTATAGGATTGCGTGCGAATCGTTTTCACGTCCGCCTTCCGGTCCGGCTGCATGTCCAGAAGCCGACCGGCCAGCTTCTTGTAAAGCTCCCGCTGCTCCTCGAAGCGTTCGATCAATACGTCGCCCCGGGAATAGGTTTCCGCGATTTCGCGTGAGAAAGGGATGCGCAACAGCACTTCGATGCCCTGCTCGCGGCAATACGTTTCCACCTCGTCGTTGCCGATGTCGGCGCGGTTGATGACCACGCCGAAAGGCCGCTTCAACTGCTGCATGGTCTCGATGGCCAGCTTGAGGTCGTTGAAGCCGAATGGGGTCGGTTCGGTGACGAGGATGACGTAATCCGCATCCCGTACGGTTTCAATCACCGGGCAGGATGTCCCCGGCGGAGCGTCGATGATGGCGATCCCACTAGCCGGGAGTTTCTCTTTGACCTGCCGAATCAGGGGCACGGCGCTGGCCTCGCCGATGGTCAGGCGGCCGCCCACATACCCGATCGCACCGCTTCGGCCGCTTTCAATCTCGCCGACAGGGCGCGGGACCTCGGTAATGGCCTTGTGAGGACACACCAAACGGCACCCGCCGCAACTGTGGCACAATTCGGGGTAGGTGACCACCGTACCCTTCATCACGATGATGGCGCTGAACTCGCAGATGTCCGCGCACAGCTTGCACCCGTCGCACAGATCCTGATTGACCTGGGGGATCAACACGTTGACCGTCTCGGTGCCCTGGTCCTGCGGTTTCAGGAAGACATGACCGTTGGGCGCCTCCACATCGCAATCGCAGTAGGACGTGCGCCGGTGCGCATCCGTCATGCTGAGCGCCAGGTTGACCGCGACCGTGGTCTTGCCGGTGCCGCCCTTGCCGCTGGCGACCGCTATTCTCATGATGGTCTGGCCTTTCGATAGTGTGTTAAAACGCTCGGAAAATCGATTGGTCGTGTCGGATCGTTAGCGCAGTTTGTGGAGATCCGACACAGGCTTGACTCGCTACTCTGTCAGGTCTCCAACGCAAACAGACGCGCTTCACGACCTGACAGGACTTAGAATGCTACCTTTCCTGGTATAAAGACGCACTCTCTTCCAGCAAAATAAGATAAGCAAAGGTAGCTGTACCGGGTTTTGCCTGTTGAAACCGTCGAAAAATGGGGACAGTTACCTTTTCGGAAACAGGATCAAGTATATGACCTGATTATGCGTTTTGAAAAGGTAACAGTCCCCTTTTTCTTCCGGTTACTCAGCCATTGCGAAACATGGGCGCGCCGCACTCCGGGCATTGCATCCGGTTGCAGGGAGCTCCGCGCTCGTGAGGCGCTGTCGCACCGCACTTGGAGCAGACACAATCGCCGCCGGGACCGAGCCCCTGGCCGCCGCCACGCCCCCGTCCGCCACCTTGACCACGGCCTTGACCGCCACCCTGGCCTTGTCCGCCACCCTGGCCTTGACCTTGGCCTCCGCCTTGACCTTGGCCTCCGCCTTGACCCTGGCCTCCGCCTTGACCTTGGCCTCCGCCTTGGCCCTGGCCTCCGCCTTGACCCTGGCCTCCGCCGCCTTGACCTTGACCGCCGCCTTGACCGCGACCTTGACCGCCGCCCATTCCTCTATTGCCACCTGGCATGATGTACCTCCTTGTTTACCAATGCCCCTGCACATCGGGGCCGTTCAACGCTCGCAGCTCTTTGTTGGCGAGCTTTTTCAGGGCCTCTTCCACGCTGCCCTCGTCACAACTGTACACAGTAATCTGCGCCGCTTGCAGGGCATTAAACGCCTTGGGGCCGCAGTGGCCGGTGATGACCGCATCCACCTCCCGGTCGGCCACCAGCGCCGCTGCCTGGATGCCCGCGCCGCCCATCGCATCGGCGTTCTCCCGGTTGCTCACCGCTTCCAGCTCGCCGCCCTGCTCATCCGTAATCAGAAAAAACGCACACCGGCCAAACCGGGGGTCGACCTCGCTGGTCAACGTGTTGCCCGTGGCCGAAATCGCGACCTTCATCCTGTCTCCTCCTCAAGGGTGTATTCAAAGGTTACCGTTTCTTGCGTTGGCCGTGTCGATGCCGGAACCGCCCGCGTCCCCCGCCTCTCGGTGGGAAATCGTGCTCGCAGCCTTCCGCGTCGCCGCACTTGGGGCAGAGTTGCTCGTCGAGGGGCACAACCTGCACCGGCCCGCCCTCCAGGTGCATCGCCCGTCCCCGCACCAGCGCCTCAGTGACCTTCCGGTGGGCCGATTCCAGGATGCGGGCGGCGGTTTGACGCGACACGCCCATCCGTTTCGCAATCGCCACCTGGTAGAATCCCTCCAGGTGCGCCAGGGCCATCGCCTCCAGCTCGTCCATGGAGATGGTCACACTCTCCAGCTCACGGTTGGGCACACCCGCCGGCTTGAACAGCTCATACGGCGGCTCCACCGAAATGCTTCTCTGTTTGTGGGGTCGCGGCACAGAACCTCCCTGGCTTCAACTCTGCTATCCTTGTCACTTTACAACACTGAATTTGCCACGTGTAGTTTGTTGGTTTCCTGCTTCCCAGATTGTATCAAAATACCCAGCGAGTGTCATTCCTGCGAAAGCAGGAATCCAGGAGGGCGCAACCGCCGTCATTCCTGCCGGGCAGCACACAAACTCACTCGCATGGCCCGA
>CAZYOC010000210.1:0-7983 GCA_964648415.1 uncultured bacterium
TTGTTTATTCTGGATTCCTGCTTTCGCAGGAATGACATCATGGGACATTTCATTCGAGAGTTACTATAGAACAAGCCGCTCATTCGGATGCTACCAAGCGTCAACCGGCAGCCAGCTTCAGAACGGCCTTCCGGTAATGCAGCATCAGCTCTTCGGCAATTTTCCGATAGCCTGTTTCCACTGTTTCATCCACGTCATAGATCCGCTTTATTCCCTGATACAGGAAGGCCAGCTCCGCTTCGGCCCGGTCGCACCTCCAGGCCTGCCGGAACGCAACGGCATACAGCCTCGCCTGGTGGTCGTAACCATGCGTCCGGATGCGCTCGTCGAGCTGCGTCTCGGCCCAGTGGTTGGTCTTGTAGTCGAGAACGTGGACAGCGGCATCGTCCCGCCACGCCAGGTCGGCTTTCCCATGCAGGTGTAGCGGACCAAGATCGAAGCTGACACGCGCCTCACGGCTGGCGCCGTCAGGCAAGGTGTGCAGGCCCATGGCGCGGCCATGTTCCAGGTGAGCGCGCAGGATGGCCAGCACACGCGCCTCCTCCGTATCTCCGAGTAACCAGAACTGCACCGTACGGGCCGCTTCCTTCTCCGCCTCGCTCCAGGCGCAACCCGGCCCGAACCGCTGGTACAGCCGGTGGACCAGGGTGCCGATGTCCGCAGCCAGCTCAGGCACAAACGCGGTGTCCGGTTGCGCAGACGAATCCCCGTTCTCCGCATCGTTTTCCTGACGCTGACGTTCAAACAGAGCCCGTGCGGAAGCCTCACCTGGAGCGGCCAGGTAGTGTCCGAACGCGGTGATGGATAAGGTAATCCGTTCACGAACCGGCGCCGGCGCAAGGCGGACCTCCGGGTCTTCCACCGGAGTAGCCGGCAAGGTCCAGGGCTGTTCCAGCGCTGTGTCCACAGGATCGGGCTTGGAGTGCATCTCCGCAGGTTTATCAGCCACGTCTTCACTTGTCAGCACGGTGAGATCGACCGCATCAAATTCGGGCTCGCTGATGGAGTCATCTTCCGCACGGATGCCAAAGGCGTTGAACCAGGCTTGCAGCATCGGACCCTGGCCGCCGTGCAGAGTGCCATCGTTCTTGAACTTAACGTGGCTTACCAGGAGCAACCGGTCCTTGGCGCGTGTCGCGGCCACGTACATCAGCCGCTTTTCTTCCGCGGCGGCCTGGGCGGGGGAAAAAACCGTTTGCATCCACCAGTGCAGCGGTTTTTCCAGACCTGCCTCGTCCGTGAAATCAGGCTCCGCCAAGGCGTTCAACGCAGGCAGCGCCAATTCTCTCGCGGGGCCTTCCGGGAACAGCAGGTCGCCGCCGTCTTTGTTTCCGCCGCTACGTCCCTTGCCGCTCAAATCCGCCAGCACCACGTAGGGAAACTCCAGCCCCTTGGCCTTGTGGTAGGTCATAATCCGCACACCGCTCCCGGTGGTCAGGTCCGCTTGGGTGCGGAACTCCTCGCTCTCCTCGGACAGGTGCTCGGACAGCTTCTGGTGAACTCGCCTCAGCGACAGCGCAGTGTGGCCGTTCAGGTCGCCGATCAGGTCCAGCAGCTTGTAGATGTTGGCGACACGCTGCTCGCCGTCGTCGCCGCTTGCATAGGCCGTCAACGCTCCGGTGCGAATCAGCGCATACCGCAGCAGTTCCGCCGGTTCGATACGGTGCGCGCGCCGTTCCAGTTCACGCCACAGTTCCAGCCCTTCTTGCAGGGAATTCCGGTCCTCACGCGACAGGCAGTCCGGCGGCCAGTCAGCGGGCGGTTCGCCCTCCGCCAGTTGTTTCCAGGCGCGGCGGGGTGTCTCGCCCGTCAGGTGCAACAGGCTGACCAGCGTGTCGGAGAAGGAGAAGAACGGCCCCCGCCAGGCGCCGGTCCAGGCCAGCGCGTCACGGCCGTCGGACAGCGCCCCCAGCAGGTTCAACAGGTCGAGCACCTCCTGGCGAGTGGTGAAGCCGGTTTCGCCCTCGGTGCGGACGTTGAGTCCGGCCTCCCGCAGCGCTTCCGCGATCAACGACAGCTTGCCGCGAGTGCGGAGCAGGATCACAATGTCGTCTTCCTCGAGGGGGCGCAACCCGTCTTCGCCGTGAATCCGCAGCGTGCCGATCTCGGCGCGAAGCCGCCGGGCGAGCGAGCGGTACAGTTCTTCGTTGCGGATGTCCCGGCCGAGCATCAGCTCGCAAAGGGCGGCGTCTTCACCGCCGGAGACCTCGCGTCCCGGTGTGAGGCGCTGAGGCTGCGCCTCAAACGGCATCGGCTCGCCGTGGGGACTCTGCAACAGCCGTTCGAACACGGGATTGAGCGTATCCACCAGGCGCGGGACAGTGCGGAAGTTGTCGTTGAGGTCGACGAAACGGCCCGATTTCAGGGCTTCCGAGCGTTTGGTGTGCCCGCACATCGCTTCGAGCGCCCGGTGAACCACGGTGACATCGGCCTCCCGGAACCCGTAAATCGACTGCTTTTCATCGCCCACGATAAACAGCCGGTCCGGGTCGAACGCGCCGCTATCGTCCTTGGCCAGTTCACGGAAGATCGCCCACTGCGTGGAGGAGGTGTCCTGAAACTCATCGATCAGCAGGGCGCGGATGGAGCGCCGGATGCGGCTCGCCACGCGCGGGTGCGCCAACAGCAGCCGAAGCGCCAGTTGCTCCAGATCGTCGTGGGGCAGCACCGCCTCAGGGGCGCCGCCTTGTTTCACCAGGGGCAGCGCGACCTTCGCCAGGGCGGTCAGCCGCTGGACATAGCCTTCGTGCGTCGCCGCAACGGTATCTTCCGTGACCTTGTCCGGGAAAGGGATGCGCCAGTCGGCGATCATCCGGCGCAGGCCCTCGTCGAGGGCGTCCTGCATGGCGGCCGGGTCGTCCAGCAGCCGTTGCAGCGCCTCCTGCAAGCCACGCCGGCCCAGGACCAGATTGACCAGCTCCTCGACGTCACTCCGCTTGCCGGCGGCGTCGAGCAGGATCTTCAGGTACTCGTCACGGCTGTAGCCCAGGCGGCGGACATGCTCGCGCACGGTTTCGAGACGGTCGGCGACGCTACGCTCTTCTACACTGAAGCCGGGGTCCACGCCCGCCTGGAAGGGGTACGCCCGCAGCAACCGTGCGCAGAAGCTGTGGATGGTGCTGATCCGCGCCCAGGGCATGCGTTCGCGCCGCTGCCGGTAAAAGTCGAGCCCCTGCTCGCCGGTCCGCTCCCGTTGCAGCAGGTTCTGGTACACCTTGGCCTTCAACTGCGCGGCGGCCTTTTTCGTGAAGGTGACCGCGACGATCTGATCAGGGAAGAGACGCCGTTGTTCCAGCAGACGCAAGTAGCGCTCCACCAGCACCGTGGTCTTGCCCGATCCCGCCCCGGCGAGGACCAGCTTGCCCTTTTCCAGGTCCAGCGCCTGTTGCTGGGGACGCGTGAAGGAGAAGCCGCTCATGACCGGCCCTCCCGTGATGCGAAGCGCTGCTCGGGCAATATGTAGGCGTCTTCCAGGAAACGCGCCTGCAGGTTCTCCTGCCGCTGGGCGAAGAGATCGTGGTTTTTCCGGCAGATGGCCTGGAAGGGGCAGTAATTGTATTCGCCCGGGTCGCACAGGCGTTTGTCGTCTTCGAGAGGATGGTGGTAACGGCCTGCGCGGATGGCGTCCCGGATGGCCAGGACGTTTCCGATCAGCGTCTCACGGAAGTCGTCGTGTTTCTTCTTTGTCCATTTGCCGGCTTCATTGACGGTGAGGTCTTTCTGGTTGATCTTGAAATACGCCGCCCGCTCGATGTCGTGGTCGTCTGTCACGCCGGTTTCGAGATACGTGATCACCACTTCGAGGTAGAGCGGCAGTTGGAAACTGATGCCTTTCCGTATGAACGCCTCGGTTTTCACATAATTGGACAGCTTGTAATCCCACACCCGCCAGCCTTTTTTGGGATGCAGTGAGATGCGGTCGATGCGACCATGGACACGGGCGTGGCGCTCGCCGTCGCTCACTTCCAGCGGCTCCTCCAGCAGCCACTGTCCCTCGGGATCGATGACCGGGTCGCCAAAACCGGCTTCGGTGAAGGCGATGCGTTCGCCCGCCATGGTTTTCTTCATTTCATGGTTCAGCACGATCTTGAGAATCCCCGGTGTGGGCGAATCGTCCAGCAATCCCAGCAGCAACGAGTCCTTCACCTGGTCCCAGAAGAGGTTGTCATAGGGCATGTCGGTGAGCATGTCGGTGGCGACCCGGTGCATGGTCCGGGCCGCCTCGGCGGGATGCTGGCCGAGAGAACGTGTCAGGCCGTCTTCCGCACGCATCCGCTGGGCGGTTTCCGCGAGGATATCATGCACCAGCTCGCCCACGCCGGTAGGATCGGCTTCGTCCTTTACTTCTTCAAGCGTTTCGACGCCCAGCACATGCCCGAAGAGGAAGCGCATGGGACAGGCGGCGTAGGTGTCCAGCCGGGTGACGGAGAAGGGTGCGGCGAGGACCCGCCGGGCGATCAGTTCTCCCACTCCGCCGGCTCCGAGCAGGCCCTCGAACGGCGAGAGCAGGGCGGCTTCGTTGCGCAGCAGGTCGATCCGGGTCCGTTCCAGCGCTCCCACCGCCCACTGTTGCGCACGTTCCGCGTCGCTCAGCCAGGGACGAGCCGCGGCGATGCGGCGTTGCCCGCGCTGCCGTTTCGCCGTGTCGCCCAGGTCCTCGCCCGCTTTGATCAGCACATCGGGCGTCGCGTAGAACGCCTCCGGCGAAGGGGATGGCGTCAGTTGCACGCCGGCCGCTTTCAGGTCGGTCAGCAGCGCGCTGGGGGCGACGTCGCTCTCCTCATCCTCTTCCAGGCAGGGGGCGCTGAAGGTCAGATGTGGCGCGGCGAACAGCGCCTCCCAGGTCAACGCGCGGCTCTCGGCGAGACGGTTGATCTTGTCCGGCCAGACCGCGGCGAAGGGATCCAGCGGGTCCATCGAGGGAGTCCGCGGCCAGCGGTCGTCCGACAGGCCGAGGAAGAACAGGCGCCGCGTACGCAAACCCCGCAGCTCCAGGGGGCCTGTCACCGGAATCCCACCCTGCAACGCCGTGTCCGGGCGCATGCGTTGCTGGCCCACCGCAAAGGCGAACTGCTCGGCGAAACTCGCCGCCGGCCAGCTCGGATTTCCCGCCAGTCGCAACGCTTCGCCCACCCTCTCCAGGGTCAGGTGAATGAAGCGAAGGGCCTCCTCCTCGCGGCTGCCGGCGGCGTCCTGCTCCAGGTCGGCATGAACCCAGGCGTGGACGCCCAGGTGATGAAACAGCTTGTTCAGCCAGTCGGTGGCCTGATTGACATCGCTCGGATCAGGCAACGCCTCCAGCAACTCGCCCAATTGCTTCACCTCAACGAGCAGGGTCTCCAGCTTTCGGGCCGACCGCGTCAGCCGTTGCCTGCGATGCTCCACCGGTTCCCGGCCCGCACGGTTGGAAAGGTACTCGAGGTGTTCAGTGAGCGGCGTCAGCCAGGTCGCCTCGAAGGCGCCGCGTGTGCTGACAATGCGGGCGTCCCGGGCAAAGCTGTCCAGCGCCAGCACCTCCTCGTCGGACTTGAGCAGCTTGCCGAACCGGACACAGGGGTTCAGCAGCATTTCAGTGACCGCTTCTCGCGGCCAGCCGGCGGCGCGTCCTTCGAAAAGCTGCACCGCGAGCTGCGCCACCGGGCTGCCGCTCAAGGGCGGCCCCAGGCGCAGGTCCGGCAGCAGGCCATACAACGGGAACACTGCCTCGAACAGGCGGGCGTAGTCATCCAGGTTGGTGGTCACCACGGAAATGTCGTCGGGCGCCACGCCCTCATCGCGGATCAACGCCGCGATCCGGCGTGCGGTGTCCTGCACTTCCTCCTGCTGGGTGCGGTAGGTATTCCACTGGACCTCCGGAACCGGTGGATCGTACGCCAAATCGTCCGGGTTCCAGCTCTTGGTCGCGGTAAACAGGCTCTGCGTGAACAGGGCCACCGACGGCTTCACTGCGAACGGTTTTAACGAACAGTCAGGGTGCTTCTTCCAGGTCTCCAGCTCGAGGCTCATCAGTTCGAGCGCCGCACCGCCGGATTCCTCCCAGTCGATCAGGGCAAGGGTGCGGTTGCTATGCTGAGCGAGGGTGTGCACCAGGTCGATCAGCCGCTTCCGGATCGGCCCGATACGATCCACAACCAGCAGGTCGGGAGCACGGAACCCGGGCGAGCGGATCTCTTCAATGGCCGCCACCGGTAATTGTGTACCATCAACGAGTTGGTTGGAATCGAGGACGCGCTGATAAGTGTTCAGCAGGCGGACCATCCAGGGATACAGCGTGTTCATGCGGTCGTAGATCGCCTCGCCGTCGAACAAGCGCTGGTAGAGTTCCAGAACCTGGCGGATCCAGCCGGCGCCGGCGGCTTCTCCGCCCAGTTCGGGGATCTTCATGGCGGCGGAGATCTCACGCAGCAGCAGGACACGTGTGTCGGAATCGAGGCTCGCAGGTTCGAGGCCGCTGGAGGCGAGGACATGCTGCGCCAGGCGGCCGGCGGGGAGGATGTCCACCCCGGCGAGGAACCCGCCGGCTTCGCGGCGCAGGACGTTCTCCACCCGTTCCACCCGCCGGAGGCTGTCCACCAGCCACCACACGACCGCACCGTCGTGCATCGCCTGCACGGTTTCTCCCAGCGCCGCCCGGAAGCGGCCCGACCCGGGAAAACCTGTCCATAGGCTGATCTCATTCATGCCGGAAGATACAAAAAAACTCTGCACCGTGAAACGAGAATTCCTATCTTGCAGAAAACCCAACCGGAGGAACGAGTACCATGACGACACACGGTGATTTTCTGACACGACGCAAGCGGCTCAGCGACCTTGCCGGCGGCTACAAGTACAGCGCGATCCTCTGCACCGCCAATGAGCTGGGAGTGTTCAGCGCCCTGTCGGATGGGCCGAAGAGGTTGGCGGCGCTTGCCAACGAGCTGGATCTGAGCGAACACGGCCTGGAGCTGCTGCTGAAATCGCTGGTGGGACTCGATCTGCTGGCGATGGAGGACGACCTGTACAGCCTGCATGGCGACGCGCAGGAGTTCCTGCGGGATGGCGCTCCTCATTACCAGGGCGATTCCCTGCGACATGCCTATCGTCTCTACCAGCGCTGGGCGTCGCTGGGAGAAGCGGTGCGGAAGGGAAGCACCCCGTTCAGTGAAGGCGCTCGCGCCAGCCGTACCGAAGCCGACTGGCGGGCGTTTATCCTCGCCATGGACAACATCTCACGCACCTCGGCGATCGAGACGTCCGATGCGCTGGACCTGACCGGCGTGACCCGGATCCTGGACGTGGGCGGCGGTCCGGGAACCTACCTGTACACGTTCCTGCAACGCTTGCCGGAAGCGAAAGGCGTACTGCTGGACTTCGAGCGCGTGATCAAGATCGCCGGAGAGGTGGTGGAACGTTTCGATGTGAAAGAGCGAGTCGACACCATCGCCGGGGATATGTTCGACGTTGAGTTCGACGGCCCGTACGACCTCGTCTTCCTGGGCAACATCATCCACAGCAACAGCCCCCAGGAGTGCCGGGAGCTGGTGAAGCATTGCGCCGGAGAGCTTGACCCGGGCGGACGGCTGGTGATCAAGGATTTCTTCCTTGACGACACCGGGACTCGTCCCGCCGATGGCGCCGTGTTCGCATTGAACATGCTGGTAGGGACCACGGGCGGCCGGTCGTATACCTGGACTGAAACCGGCGCGTGGATGGAAGAAGCCGGACTTGAGGTGGTGCAGAAACTGCCGATTGCGACCCACTCGGGGCTGCTGGTGGGGCGGAAGTCGTAATAGCGATCGTAAATATAGTCGTATGATGATATTCCTGCGAAACAGACTGTCGCAGAATCAAACCCACTCTCATTCCCGCGAAGGCGGGAATCCAGGCAAGGTGCAAGAATATAATATGTTAGCAATTCAGAACCACTGTAGTGTTCAATAGGGTCTTTTCATAGTTAACATCTTGTAGTATATAAACATGACTGGATTCACGGCTGTCCAAAAC
>CAZYOC010000211.1:0-7936 GCA_964648415.1 uncultured bacterium
GGGCGTTTCCATAGTTAACATGTTGTAGTATATAGACATGACTGGATTCCCGCCTTCGCGGGAATGAGATCCATTGGACATTTTGATACAGTCTGGAAGGCGGGGATCCAGGCAAGGTGCAAGAATATAACAAGTTAGCAATCTGGTACCAGAATAGTGTTCAATAGGGGTTTTTATGGTTAACATGTTGTAGTATATAGACATGACTGGATTCCAGCCTTCGCTGGAATGAGATTCCTATAGTATTCTGCCACAGTATGGCAAGCTAAGATCTCCTCCAGTTCCACTCCTGACGAGACATTTTCCCAATCAACCCAATAAAACAACGGTGAGGCAGACGGTTGGTGTTGGGAAGTACGAGTCTGCCTCACCGCGAGGAGAAGTACACGATGAACGTGTACGGGGATGTTAGAACTGCACACCCATGGAGTAGCGGACCACGTTTTCCAGCCGTCCGAAGTCGGCGTAGGCCAGGTCCGCGATCAGGGCGGTGTTTCCGGTCAGGCCATAGCGCACGCCCACACCCGCGGTCAACCCCTGCTCGGTATCGTCCAGGAACAGCGTCTTCCAGCCGCCGCGCAGGTAGAACCAGTTTCGCCAGCCGTATTCCACGCCCAGGTTGACGTACTCGTAGTTGTTGTTCGGATGCACCGCATCCAACGAAGCAGTCAGGTTGCCGTAAGGCGTGGTCAGTACGTCGCTCGACAGGCCCACGCGGAAGGTGAGCGGCAACGGCCACTTTTCCATCTCGTAGTGCGCCGGGATGCGGTCGTTGTTGCCCGGGTTGTTCGGGTCGGGATCATAGTATATCCTGGTGTCTCGGCCTTCCATCATCATCTTGGGGCCGAAGTTGGTCAGCGCCATGCCGAGCGTCAGCCCCTCGAAGGGCGTATCGAACAGCAGGCCCATGTCCACCGCCATCGCCGACGAGGTCATGTGCCAGATTTCCTGGCGGATGTACTTCGCGGTGACGCCCAGGCTGAGCTTGCGGGTCACCATGGCGCTGTAGGCCACCCCGAACGCCAGGTCGCCGGCCTTGAACATCTCGCCGGTGCCTTCCGGACGTTCGATGGTCCGGACTTCCATGTCTTCCATGCCCAGTGTGGTGACAAACGCCCCCACCGCCATGCCGTTGCCCATGGGGAACGACGCCGAGATGTTG
The DNA here is from genome assembly GCA_964648415.1 of uncultured bacterium. Taxonomy (GTDB): domain Bacteria; phylum Electryoneota; class Electryoneia; order Electryoneales; family Electryoneaceae. The sequence continues at coordinate 1,163 of CAZYOC010000211.1, forward strand.
TCGAAGTTGATGTCCGCGATCCACTCGGTGTGGACGAACCCGACTTCGCCGCGCTCCAGCCGTGACAGGCCCGCCGGGTTCCAGTAGATGGCGTTGACGTCTTTGGCGATGGACACATACGCCCCGCCCATGCCGATGGCCCGCGCGCCCACCCCGATCTCGAGGAAGTTGGCGGCGGTGGCGCCCACCTTGGACACGTTGCTGACATATTGCCCGTGACTTGCGGCGACCAGCAGCAGGAAGGCCGTGACCACCGCGAACGTTGTGTGCAGTCGTGTACGCATGGTTGCCTCCTTACTTGATCACCGCGAATTTACCGATGTGTTCGCCCACGCCCGGCGCGTCCACGTGAAAAACGTACACGCCGTAAGCGACGTCCATCCCGTCCCTGGACACCAGGTCCCACGACGCTGCGCCGTTCTCCATCGCGCTGTTGTGTTCGATGGTGTCCACCAGGTAGCCGCTGATGGTGTAGATGCGGATGGTGCATCGTCGGGGCAGGTGGATGAAGTCAATCTTCCGGTCGCCCCGGCCCTGTCTGAACCCGAGATTGGGCTCCCAGGCGGCGGTGGCGACGTAGGGGTTCGGAACCACCGCGATGCGGTCCATCTCCTGTTCCGCCAGCTGTTCGCTCAGGCTGCCCTGGCGGACAGTAAAGCGATAGACATCGCTGGAGTTAAAGGGAATCGGGACCATCCAGCCGACCATGTCGCCCTCGCCGGGCAGAACAATGGGGTAGTCGGTCCGGGTGATGGTGGTGTCCATGCCGGTAATGGCCGTGTCGATCGCTGCGCCGTCAACATGCAGGTGCGCCGCCGGTCCGAAGACATGACGGTCCCGGTTGGCGAGCGTGTCCCGGTAAGTCATGTACGGCATGATGATCATCTCGGTGATGATCGTATCCAGGACTCCGGATTCGGTCCGGAAGGTGTCCTCGATTGCGCGGTAAACGAAGTCGGATTCTTCATCGAGAGTCGTATTCCTGACTTTGAAAGTGACGGAATCTTCCCGGAAGCCGAGCACCCCCAGCGAGGTGTCCACGTACTCATCGTACCACTCAACCTCGAAGTTGTACGGGATTTTCATGGACAACTGCGTGCCCCCGCGATCCGTATAGAGTTCAATGTTGCCGCTGTACGTGGGATTGTTGGGCATCCTTGTGTACACCGTGTCGATGCCGTCATTGAGCGGATTGGTGTAGTCGATGTAGGCGTTGGTCGGAATGATGGACAACCCTTCCAGGATCGGGGGTTCCACGTAGGCCTGCGACTGATGCCAGAAGCTGGCGGTATCGGCTTCGGGATCCTCCATGAAAATGCGGTTCTTCCTCAGCACTCCCGGATCAATCCAGAACAACGGATCGCCTTCCCGGTAAGGGGCGAAGTAGCCGAACTCTCCGGGTTCGCTGGAGAAGATCGTGTCGCTGTCGGTAATGTTCAGCACGTGGAAGCGGTTGGGGAAGGGAACAATGAGGTTGCCGAAATTCTCCGCTTCGTCGAACCGGATCTCATAGGTGTGGCCGTCCTGCAACGAATCGCGGTTGAGGATGGTGACTTCGACCTCGCCGGTGGCTCTGCCGGACGTATGCTGCACACCTCCGTCCACTCGCGGGGGACGATACCCTGCGGAAGGGGCATTGGGCGTTACCGCCGCGGTGTTGATGTCCAGCGACACCGTACCGCCAACTTCACCCACAATCACACTCGGACACTCAGACGGCGCGATGCCGATGATGTTGCCGGTGGGATCCAGCTCCGGAACAAACCGCACTTCCACCTCGAACCAGGTGCTGTCCGAATTCTCCAGCCAGGTGGTGTCAATGAGGGTTTCGCCTTCCACGAAACCGTAATCGTAGGACACCACCGCGTAGTAGTAGGTAATCCCGTTCATCACCGTGGTGTCGATGTAGGAGTGCCTCAGGCCGGTGTCCTCGCCCAGGTCGAAGGAAGCGCCGTAGACGTTGACCGGATGCGGTCCGAAGCGGCCGTCCTTCAGATCGAACTGCGCCAGCGGTTTGCGGAAGGACTCGTTGCCATAGGCATCCGTGATCACCTTGGTGTCGATGAAGCTGGGATCGGTGGACCGGTAGATCCGGTAGCCCTCGAAATCGTTTTCCTGCAGGAAACGATCATAGGACTGCTCCGCCCAGTCGTTCCAATAGAGGGTGACCCGTTCGTTGCCCGCCAGGGCGTTGAGGGTCGGCTTGTACGGCGGCTGGGCGAAGTTGTAGTTGGCGTTGTAGATCGCCTGCACGGTTTTCTTGTTCCGCACAAGGTCGTTTTGGTCGTTGCCGAACAGCACCGCCATGGAGAAGCGTTCGGTCCGTCCCACCTCCAGCGGGAAGGTGCCGGAATAGAACATCATGGCGAGGTTGACTCCGGCGAGCTGGTCATCGGTGGGCGGGATGAGCCGACTCATCAGCCGCCAGTTTTCTTCCTCCCGGTGCAGGCCGTAATCGTGCACCGCGAAGATGAGGAACGCGGTCAGGCCGATCTGGTCGGATTCGTCTTTGTCGAGGGCGTCAAAATCCGGTTCGCCGGGAGTGGGTTGCCCGTCGCCCTGCCCTGCGTCCGGGCCGGTATAGCCCAGGTCGCTCGGGCCGATGCCGTCCTCGCCGAGGTCATCCATCAACGGCTCGTCCTCGTCCCAGACACCGTTCTCGTTGCGATCCAGGAAGGGTTCCCAGTCGCCGTCGTTGTCGATGCCGTCGTCACGGGATTCGTCGATCATGCCGTCGTTGTCGTTATCGATCCCGTCGGTGGCGTTGCCCGGGCTTTCGAGGAAGGCGAAGCCGGAGTACCCCACCGGCGACCAGCCGTTGTCGCCCTCGTTGTCCGCGTCCCAGGCGTAGGCCAGGTCGATGTCCAGGATGTAGCTGCCGGCATCGTCGCTGGAGTTGTCCGTACCGCCCACACCCCAGTCGATGTAGAACCCGAACACGGTGGAATCGTAATCCGTCGTAGAGATGTTGGTGATGTCGTAATGCCAGAAGATGCAATCCTCGGCGAGGATATGGTTCCACTGGAAGCCGCGTACGCCGACTTCAACTCCCAACCCCCGGCGCAGGCTGTCGGTGGCGTCGGGGTAGAAGTTGTACTCGTCGTCCTGGGAGTCGTCCATCTTGAAGTAGGTTTCCAGGTCGGCGTTGGTGACACCTTTGCCGAAGTACCCGTTCCAGAAGCCGTCCCAGGAGCCGTCCCGGTCAGGCCAACTGAAGGGCCAGGATCTGTAGTTGTCGCTCATGGCGGGCTCGTCCTGGTTCGGGTTGGCGTACCCGGGGAGCGGTTCCCAGCCGAGCGGATTCTGGGTAACCGGGTCGTAGTCCATCTCCTCACGGTACTGGGTGGAAATGGGATGGATCAGGTTGCCGTCCTCGTCGTAGGTCGAGGCGGCCACGATCATCGCTACGCCGTCGATGTAGCTGTGGTTGGTCCCCTTGGGCCAGACGCCGCCCGGCTGGTTGGGCCAGTTGGCGATCATGCCGTAGTTGAAGAACTCGGTGACAATCAGGTTGCCGTCCATAATGCCCCGTTTCCGGTGCAACCGGCTGCCGTAGGGGCCTTCGGCAACGACTGTCATGGTCAGCAGCAACAGGAGGCCCGTCACCGCCGCAGCCTGTACCCGGGACTTCGTGATCACGTTTTGCCAGGTCGCTTTGCACATGGTGAGTCGCCTCCCTTAAAAGCTGACACTCAAGCCGAGCTTGACCTGCCGCGGTGCGGAGTACCAGCTCGGGCGAGTGTAGAAATCGTCTGCCGTGTTGATGCCGCGAATCTGCATGGGCTGGTTGGCTTCCAGCGTGTAGGTCGCGCGGCCCGTATCGGAATACACATCCAGCTCGTTCTTGATGTCGAAGATGTTGTAGACCCAGAGCGTGATGGTGGCGGTCATGCGTCCCATGTCGAACCCCTTCGACGCCTTCACATCCACGTTGTAATGGGTCGGTTTCCGGCTGTCGTTCATGTCGCCTTCCGGTTGCAACCAGGGATGCGATGTGTAGGGCAGGCCGCTGCCGAAGCTGCCGATGATGCCGAAGTTCCAGCGTCCCGGCAGGGCGTAGGATACCACGCCGTTCAGGGTATGCGTCTGGTCCCAGTCCAGCGGCCGGACCTTCTTTTCCGGTTCACGCGGCGGGTCGGCCTGGTTGTCCTTGAAGACCTCGTCGGGATCGGAGGCGTTGCCCTCGGCGATCTGGTAGGTGTAGTCCAGCGAGAACGCGAAACCGTCGACCATCTGGTGATTCAACGCCAGCGTAATGCCGCGTACGTTGGCGTAATCACGATTCACGTAGCGGGCGTAGAGCTCTTGGTCGTATCGCCGCTGGATCTCGGTGCCCAGCAGGTTACGGATGTCCTTGTAGAACAGGGTGGTGTTCATACCCAGCCGCGGCGCCAGCTCCTGCTTGAAGCCGATCTCGTACATCACCGTGCGCTGCGGCTTCAGCTCGGCGTTGCCGATCTTCGATTGCAGCCCGCCCGGAATCACCTCGAAATCCGGGTTGTGGTAGAGGTATTGAAAGGGCGGCACCTGGAAAAAGTGGCCGTAGCTGAAATGGATCACCCCTTGCGCAGTGAGTGGGAACGCCACGCCGACACGCGGGGAGAGCTGGGTGAACGCTTCGGCGTCACGGTACTTGTAGCGCCAGGAGTTGTACGTTCCGTCCGGGTTGGTCGGGTTGACCGGGTCCAGGCCGCCGACGGTCTGCCCGGTGTCGTAATCGTAAATCGAGAGCGAATCGTTGCCCGGGTCGCGCGGATCAAGGGGCACTTCGCCGTCGGAATGGAAATAATCGAACCGCACCCCGAAGTTCACCACCATGGACTCGTATTCCATCTTGTCCTGCAGGAAGACGGCGAAGGACAGAGGCCGGAAGCCGTCGTCGCTGAAGGGCAAGCCGCCCAGGGGACTGCGGGCGTCGTGGGCCTTGTATGTATTGTACCACACCGAGTTGTATTCAATCTTCTGCCGCCCCTCCTGTTCGTCCCACAGCAGCTTGTACTCCTCCAGCTCGAGCTGGTACTGCTGCAACTCGAACCCGCCCTTCAACAGGTGGAGCTGGTTGAGCTGATGGGTCATGTCGAGCTGCATGCCGGCCTTGCGGGTTCTGCGCCAGTGCTGCCACATGCCCGTGCCGCCGGTGTAAAACGCCCGCCCCTGGGCGTCCATCAGACGGTCGGGGTTGACGTAGGCATCGCTGTAGGGGTCGTCGTGGACGTAGAACTCGTGCTCGTTGGCGGCGTAGGACAGCCGGAAGTCGTAAAACGTCTTGCCGTTCAGCACATGGTTCAGGCCGAAGATGTGGTTGGACCCGTTGCGGAAGATGTTGTACAGCCCTCCGGGGTTGTACTTGAACAGCCGCAGATCCTCGTCGTCATCGTCCTCGATGCCCCCGCCCAGGTCGCCCTTGCCGATGCTGGAGAACTCGATGTGGTCCCGCATCAGCGAGTAGGTCAGTTTGATCTCCGGGCTGAGAAAACAGGTCAGCTTGGCCTGGCCGGACAGTTTCGAGAAGGGATCCAGCGTCACAATATCATTGTCGCCGGTGCGTTCCATGTGCCAGTTGGCCGGGTCGAGCGCTGTGAAGTTGCTCGAGTCGGAGGGGGTGAAGATCCGCTGGCCGTAGAGGCGGCCGTGGTCGTTCTGGTAGCGTCCGCTGGCGAAAAAGGTCAGGCGGCTCCTGGTGTACGGGACCGGGCCGCTCAGGCTGCCCTGGTAGTCCTGGAGATGGCCCGGTTTGAGGTCGTCCAAGTAGGTCTCCTCGTCCGGGGTATCGTCATACATGCCGACATCCAGCGACCGGTCGGAGACGTAATCCCCGGCGGCGACAGTCACGTTGCCGTGGTACTCCTCCCGGTTTCCGTCCTTGGTGACGACGTTGACCACGCCGCTCATCGCCTGGCCGTACTCCGCGTTGAAGGTGCCGGCGATGACCTGGATCTCCTGGATGGCGGCGTTTTCGACCTGGTTGGAGGTGCTGCGGCCGAACGGGTCCGCGCTGGAATAGGGATCCGAGATCACCACGCCGTCGATCATGTAGACGACCTCGCTGGAACGGCCGCCACGGAAGTGGCCGTCAACCACACCCGCCTGCAGGTTGACCACGTCGCCGAAGTTCTCCACCGGGATGGCGTCGATCTGTTCGCTGCCCACGCTCACCTCTGTGGAGGTGACGTCCATCTTGACCGTGGGACGGCGGGCGATGAAGACCACCTCTTCGCCGGCCTCGAGCACTTCCGGTGTGAGCTCGGCGTCGAGACGGACGGTACGGTCCACGGAGACCTGCACGTTCTCGTAAGCCACCGGGTTGTAGCCGATGGAGGAGAACTTCACAGTGTAGGTTCCGGGCGAGATGTTGAGGATGGAGTACATCCCCTCGAGGTCGGTGGCGGCGCCCCGGTAAGTGCCCTCCACGACGACGTTGACCCCGGGCAGTGGTTCGCCGGTTTCAGCGTCGGTCACCTTGCCCGCGATCTTGCCGGTGGTGCCGGCCCAGGCGATCCCGCCGGCCAGCAACAGGATCGTGAGTGGCAGCAAAATGTTTCGCAACTGCATAGACTCCCTCCAGACAGCCGTTCACACGTTTTGGTATAGGGTGGTTGAGATTGAAATGGCATCCCGACTTGCTCAGCGACACTGTATGGTTGATTCCCTTCCGCGAACATTGTAAACAGTGATACGAGCGTTGATCTGTGCTAAGGGCAAATCGGGCCATGCGTCCTTTATAGGGCCTGTTGCACGAATTCTGATGTCTCTCATTCCAGCGAAGGCTGGAAT
>CAZYOC010000212.1:0-7863 GCA_964648415.1 uncultured bacterium
CAACGATTCGGCCCATATTTATCAACCACTTACGTCGGCAAGTGCGAAAGTTGGGCTATGTCCGAGCAGGCAAATCGTGAAATCAACAGTTAGCAGCCCTCGCACCCAGACCGTCGAAAGATCCGTGTCGATCATAGTGTGTGCGCGTGGCAGTTCGGGAAAGTCAATCCAGGTGCGCGCCCCGCTGGTCAGCTCCAGGTCTTCGCCGGATGCGTTCGTGAACGTGTAGTCCACCTCCAGGGTATCCTCTCTACCCAGGACGACGGTTTGGTCGATGGGTTCGCAGAAAAATCCCTCAGGGCCCGGCACACGAGTCAACTGGATGGTCAGAGCCGTGGTATCCTGCGTAGTGATGACAACATTGTGTTGTTGATAGGGTTCAAATCCGTATTTATAAATCTCCAGGGTGTAGCCGCCGGCGGGCGCCCAGTGAACGGTAGTATATGATCCATCACCGGCGAAGAGGCTGTCGTTCAGGGACACAATCAACGGTGCGACCGGGGCGCCGACGGGATCGGTCACGGACAGGGTGAGCCAGCCCCGGTTCTCCCACATGGTCAGGTACTCATGGGCGGCATACACCTGCAGCACGCCCGCGCCCCACTCGTTGTCGTGGCCCGGTGCGCCCATATCAATGGCGCTCATCTTGAGCGCCCGCGCCAGGTCTTGGATGCTCGCGTCGGGATGCGCCTGCTTCAACAGCGCCAGCGAGGCGGCAACGTGAGGCGTGGCTGACGACTCATGGTTAAATGTTGTATAGCCACCACCTACCGACGTACTTGTCACTCCGCCCGGCGCGACCAGGTCCGGTTTCAGTAAGCCAGCGTCGTACAGTGGATAATCCCGGTAGTTCGCAGGATAGAAAGGTTCATCCCACATGGTCGGCCCGCGTGTACTCGCGCCTCCCAGCACTCGGTTCTGACCACTCATCTGGTAGTAGCCAATGCCCAGAATGGCGCTGACACCGCCACGCGGATACTGATCCGCATGCAGCCAGGGGGAAGGGCAACGGCCTGGCAGATTGATGTTGTATGGATCATTATTCGGGTTGTCGCCCCGGTTGCCCTGTGAGTTGCATTGAATAACGCCCAGGGCATGAACCGTTTCCATGGTGTTGCGAAGGACTATATCCATTTCATTGCCATCATGCGTAAAGGACATGGAGCAACTGATGAAGTCCGCGCCATTGGCAACGGCATACTGCACTGCGGCTGAATGGCTTGCTTCCGAGGACCAGTTGTACGCCCAATTGCGAATGATCATGATTTCAGCGCCGGGCGCGACGCCGGTGGTGTCGCCGCCGGTCCCGTCTCCCACCAGTATGCCCGCCACCTTGGCGCCGTGGCCGTGAGCATCACTGATGTTGTTATTGTCGTCATAAAAGTTCCACCCGTGAATATCGTCCACGAATTCGTTGTCATCATCATCCAGGCCGTTATCCGCGATCTCGTCCGGGTTGGTCCAGATGTGGTTCTCCAAATCCGTGTGGTTAATATTGCACCCCGTGTCGATGAAGGCCAGCAGTATCCCTTCGCCGGTATAGCCTTCATCCCACATCTGCTGGGCCTGGATGTCTTCCACGCCCCAACTGATATCGTCGAGGACCCCCTCGCCCGGGTCGGTCCAGGGATCGCCTTCGTTGATTTCCGGGACCGGGCGCGGGGGGGCGTAGAGGATGGTCGCCACTTGTGGGAACTGAGCCAGCACCTCGATCCGGTCCGCCCTCAGGTCCAGCGCGTAGCCGTGAGTCAGCCAGAGGGAATAAGTACGGGAGGCGCGGCCTTCCGACTCTTCGTTCTCGATCCAGACGATCACCTCCGCCGCCTGCCTGGAAAGATTGCTGCGCAGGCGCTCGATCCCGTAGGCCCGCCTTTCCGCGCCCTTCAGCCCCTTCATCTCACCCTTCAGCCGGGGAGGGGAAACAGCGCCGTGAAAACGGACCAGGATAGGAATGGTTTCGCCGGGTGACGCCTTCTCGACTGCTTGGGCCAAGCCGTCGGCGTAACGCGCTTCCGCCAGGAGAAGGGCCGGCGACAGCAGGCTTACTATCAGCAGGGAAAGGAACGCGATCGACAGCGACCTGGACCGGACGGGATGGATCGCACCAGTAAGACGCATTATGGACTCCTCGCATTAAGTGTTCATATAAACTGTGTGTCTGAGAAAAAAGAAGTCAAGCACACACTCGAGTTTTCTGATATTGCTGTACAGAATTCTCAGGCTTGGAGTAAAAATGGGCTGTCGCCACAATAGGTGGGACAGCCCATGAGATTTCGATACCTGTGCGGATCACCCACAACCGGTAGTGCTTCCGCAGGCGGGGCAGGAGTAACAGGCTCCGCTGCGTATGGTCAGGCTGCCGCAGTTGGGGCACGGGGGCGCATCAGACTGGCCCACCGGGGCGAAAGCACTGCGCTTGGTGCTGACGATGCGCGTAGCTTCTTCCAACACGCTGTCGCCATTATCCGACTGGGCCTTGTTGCCTTTGCCCTTGTCCTTCCCGTTGTTCTCTGACCCCGATTCTTCGTTGGGGGAGGAACCGTCTTCGTAGACGTCTTCTTCGTAGCTGCCGTCGTCGCCCATGTCGCCGGACAGGCCGTGCTCGTCGGGCGGGAGGAACTTCAGCGCCAGCCAACGGAAGATGTAGTCCATCACCGAGTGGGCCATCGGGATGTCGCGGTTGTTGGTGTAGCCGCTGGGTTCAAACCGGGTGTGGATAAACTTGCGGATGAGCACCTTGATCGGAACACCGTACTGCAACGACAGGCTGATAGCGGTGGCGAAGCTGTCCATCAGGCCGCTGACCACCGAACCTTCCTTGCTCATCACGATGAAGATTTCGCCCGGCTGGCCGTTCTTGTACATGCCCACCGTGATGTAGCCTTCATGCCCGCCGATGGAGAACTTGTGGGTAATTGATTTGCGCTCGTCGGGCAGTTTAATCCGGCGCGGCCGGAACTCCACCTTTTTCTTGCCGCTCTCGGCCTTCTTCTCTTCGCGAGATGTGCTGACCGGCTGGACCGCCTTGCAGCCGTCACGGTAAATCGCGATGGCCTTCAACCCCATCTGCCATGCCGACAGGTAGGTATTGTAGATGTCCGCCGCGGTCACGTTGTGCGGCATGTTCACCGTCTTGCTGATGGCGCCGGAGATGAACGGCTGCACCGACTCCATCATCCGGATATGCCCCATGAAATGAATGGAGCGGTCGCCTTTGGCCGGCTTCAGGGCGCAGTCGAAGATCGGCAGGTGCTCGTCCTTCAGCCCCGGCGCACCCTCGATGGTCTCGTGCTCACGGATGTACTCGACGATTCGTTTGATCACACCGTCATCGTAGCCCAGTCGCTGCAACGACTGCGACACGGTCCGGTTGACCATGGGCAGCATGCCCCCGCCGACCAGTTTCTTGTACTTGACCAGCGCGATGTCCGGCTCGATGCCGGTGGTGTCGCAGTCCATCAGGAAGGAAATGGTGCCGGTCGGCGCCAGCACGGTTACCTGGCTGTTCCGGTAGCCATGCTTTTCACCCATCTCCAGCATCTCGTCGAATAACGCCACAGCGTCGTTGTACATGTACTCAGGAATGTACTTCGTTTCGATCTTGTCGAGCGCGTCGGCGTGTTTACGCATCACCCGCAGCATGGGCTTGCGGTTGCGCTGGTAGCCACGGAACGGCTTTTTCACCGCGGCGATTTCTGTGCTGGTGCGGTACGCTGTACCGTGCATCAAAGCGGTGACCACACCGGCATAGGCGCGGCCGGCGTTGCTGTCATACGGCAGCCCTCGGCTCATCAACAACGCGCCCAGGTTGGTGTAGCCCAAGCCCAGAGGACGGTAATCGTGGCTGTTCTTCTCGATCTGTTTCGTCGGATACGAAGCGTTGTCGACGATGATCTCCTGGGCGAGGATGGTGATCCGGACCGCATGCTTGAACGCTTCCACATCAAACTCGCCGGTGTCATCGACGAATTTCATCAGGTTCAGCGACGCCAGGTTGCAGGCGCTGTTGTCCAGGAACATGTACTCGCTGCAGGGGTTGGAGGCGCTGATGCGTCCCGAATTCGGGCAGGTATGCCACTCGTTGATGGTGGTGTCGAACTGGAAGCCGGGATCGCCGGTCTCCCACGCCGCCTGGCAGATCTTGTCCAGCAGTTCACGCGCCTGGTGAGTCTGCAAGGGTTCGTTGTCCGTCACACCCCGGGTATGCCATTCTCCGTCCTGCAACACCGCGTGCATGAACTCGTCGGTCACACGTACCGAATGGTTGGCGTTCTGGAAGAAGATGGAAGAATAGGCTTCGCCGTCGAGACCGCCTTCAAAGCCGGCCTTCAGCAGGGCGTGAGCTTTACGCTCTTCCTTGACCTTGCACTCGACAAATTCTTCGATGTCTGGATGCTCGATGTCGAGGATGACCATTTTGGCGGCGCGCCGGGTTTTCCCACCGGACTTGATGACTCCGGCGAAAGCATCGTAACCGCGCATGAAGCTGACCGGTCCGGAGGCCATGCCGCCGCCGCTCATGCCTTCCACACTGCTGCGCAGGGGGCTGAGGTTCACGCCCGCGCCACTACCATATTTAAAGAGCATCCCCTCGGTCTTGGCCAAATCGAGGATGGACTCCATGGTGTCTTCCACGGAATTGATAAAGCAGGCGCTGCATTGCGGGTGCTTTTCCACACCCACGTTGAACCAGACCGGGCTGTTGAAGGCCATCATCTGGTTCACCAGCAAATATTTCAATTCATGCCGATAAATATCTCCCTCTTCGGGCGTTGCGAAGTACCCGTCGGACAACCCCCAATCCGTGATGGTGTCGGCGACCCGATCAATGACCTGCTTCATGCTGGTTTCACGGTCGGGCGAGTCGGGTTTTCCTTTAAAGTACTTGGAGACCACGACATTGGTAGCGAGCTGCGACCAGCCGTTGGGCATCTCCACATCCTTCTGCTCGAAGATGATCTCGCCCTTTTCATTGGCAAGCTGAGCGGTGGCCTGCTTCCACTCCATTTCCTGGTAGGGATGGACTCCCGGTTTTGTAAAGAAGTGGTTTATTTCCAGCCCTTCCATAGAGTTAGCAACCACTTTTTCTGCCTTGTGCTGCTGCCGTGTCTGCGCTTTTCCCGCCATCCGTCCTCCTGGGTGCTCGTATAACTGCGAAGAGCCGAAAAATTCAAATAATAAGAATCGAGCCGAAACTCTTCGCACAGGTTGCGACCATCCCTGCCTCCCCGGGATGATTTCCATAGCCTCCAACTGCAAGTAAAATGAACTTCTTGCGGTTGATCAGACTTGCGTCCAGCCAACTGCGATCAGGTTTTGAGAGAGCAAAAGCCTCAACGAAATCGGTTTTACGTTTTCGCAAAGCACTAAAAAACAGCTTCTTAGGAAAAGGTTGGTGCGAAACCTGCGCGCTGCCGCTGCCCCTGGCGGAGCCAGCCTACACACCCGTATCACCATGCTGCCCGAATCGAATCGTAAGGAGTGTTGCACGTCCAAAAGAAGAAAGTGATCGGCCCCTTCCGCTTCCCATCACTTCCGGTCCCTCTCCCGTCACGCCCATAAAAGTAGAGACCGACTTCTTGCTTGTCAAGCCTCTGGAGAAAAAAACAGAAAAAAGTCCGTTCCGAAGTAAAATCCATTGTGTTATGGTTTCATTGGGTTTAGGTTAAGTCGATGTTTATGAATTAGTTACAAAGATCACAAACTCAACGCCTGCCAAATCCCATCACCAATGCCATAAGAAACAACCAAGTACCAAGCAAGAAGCCGGGTTCCTTGCGAGCGCCCGCCTTTTATTGGGTTTACGCCAAAAAAAGCAGACAATCATGGAGCACGATGTAAAGAAAAGTTTACATAAAGGTACGGCGCGAGTCGGTTTTTCAACAAGTTGGCCTGGTGCGCCACAAGGCTCAGATGAGAAATGTTGTTCTGATTGTCCTTCTTGATGATTTTTAGCCACTTACGCTCGACGGTAAGAGTGAAATCCGTGGAATACCACCTGCTTACCAACAAGAAGACACGAAACCGGGAGGGCTGGAGCGCCGTCTCCCGGTTGAGATGAGTTGTCGACTGTCGTGGAGAGCCCGGTTAACGGGTCATGCGTCCGTCGCACTCGGTTCCTGGCCGTCCTCTTCTTCGCCCTCTTTTTCGCCGGACCCGCGCAACGAGTCCATGGCGTAGGTCATCAAGTCGGGCAGTTTTTCGATGAGAGCGTCCATGCCTTTGGCCTTTGACGCCGAGGCGTGCAGCACCCGCACCGTGGTCCCGTCGTGGACCAGGAAGCACGAGGGCTCGACCTTGATGCCGCCGGCCGCGCCGCCGCCCGAGCCGCCCATCTTCTGACCGTCCTTGTCGCCGGTCCCTTCGCCCGTGCCCACGCCGAAACCGACCGATACCTTCACCACCGGCACCACCAGCAGCTCGTTAAATTTGATCGGCTCACCGATCAGCGTCTCGCTACGTGCGATGTGCCGGGTCTTTTCGAGAATCGCCTCGATGGATTCCTGCAACATGCTCATCGGCTTTGCTCCTTTCGCAACGTGTAAGCCGTCTTCAAAGCCCCGATCCAGGGGAACCGGACCAGGAATCCGACGGTGGGCGGAATGAACAGAATCAGATGCACCCTCAGGTCCACCACCGCTTCCGCCTCTGGTTGGAATGTATGGTCTTCAAAATCAGGTTCAAAGATGATGTGGCCGTTAAGCCTCCCCTCGAGTGCTCCATCAATTGCATGCAGCCACCCCAGGGTCGCCCCCAGCGAGGCGGGGTCGCCCCCGGTGGCGAAACGCACATACAGATGCTTCCAGCGCAACGCGAACCAGTAGTCGATCAACAGACGGATAAAGCGCTTCAGGATCCTCTTGCCAAGTACGCCATATCTGTCGTAGTACGCTTTGACCTGTTTGTATTTTGTGCTCAGTTCATCCAGCTTCGCTTTTAACTCATCGATCTGCTGTTTGCCCGCCGGCGGGATTTCCCTGCCGGTGGGATGCTCACGGTCGGGTGCTTCTTCCTCACCGAAGAAATCATCGAACTCGGGCGGCTCCTCGAAGAACTCGTCCTCGGGGGGTTCGGGTTGAACGTCCTCTTCGGGTTTGCCGGGGACCTCCTCAAAGGCTTCGTCCGGCGGCGCTGGTTCTTTCGGCGCCTGGTCTTCAGTACGGCAGGAAGGAGGTTCTTCTTCGGGTTGATCCAGCGAGGCGGACGGGGGCTCCCCGGCAGGAGGCGGTTCGCTCGGTTCTTTCTCCTCGGGCTGCTCGAAAAAAGCATCGTCTGTGTCGGGCTCGTCTTTCTTCTTGCCGCCACGGAAGCGCTCGATCAATGGCCTCAACCGGCCGTTGTAAAAGTGCTCCATCCGGTCGCTGCCGTCGGGCCACAGGTTGATCGGCCCGTACCACGCCGATGCTTCGACATGGTCCAGCCGGTCCATCCGCAAACGGAAGCTGAATGGAATCGACAGCAGGATCACGGTGACCAGCACCGCTACCCCAAGCAGTATGAGGACAATCTCCCAGAACAAATGCTACTCCATCTGTACTTCTGAATGAGGACCAATCGTTGTCAGATCTCCGCTTCGCTAAGGATCTGACAGGACGTTTTGATCTCGCTTGGTTACAGATCCGACGGGACGTTAATTCTGGATTCCTGCCTCCCAGGCTGTCACAGAATGCGAGAGGAATCTCATTCCCCGCGAAGCAGACTGTATCAAAATGTCCAATGGATCTCATTCCCGCGAAGGCGGGAATCCAGTCATGTCTATATACTACAACATGTTAACCATAATGACCCCCTATTGAACACTACTCTGGTTCTAGAAGCCCGGCCGGAAAGCCACTTTTGTCGGCACGTTCCGGCAAGACGGTT